>JBDRHL010000073.1:0-63144 GCA_043816955.1 Planctomycetota bacterium
TTCATTATTTGCCAATAATTAAGGCTGGGATTAACCATAGTAATTTGATCCGAAGGTGGTTAACTACCCACAGTTGCTGAAACCGCAGTTTTTACAAACATCGCAGCCTGATTCAAAACGCAGTACCTGGCCGCAGTCCGGACATTCCTTAATAAATTTATGATTTTGAGCAATATCAGATACCCCCATCGCCTCCTCCAAAGCCTGTGCTATTGCATCCGGACATGAAAGGACATTAACCCCCTTATTTGCTTTACGTGCAACCGCTGTTGATAAACATCGAATCCCGCTGAGCTGGTTGATTATTACTTTCGGGTCAACACTCGATCTCAGTGCAGTTGAAACTACCCTGCAGGTGGCTTCCGATTGAGAGGGGCATCCGCCGGCTTTGCCGAGATTCGCGAATACTTCACATATGCCCGTGTCATCCTTATTGACCGTTACGAAAAGTGTACCGCAGCCCATACGAAATTTACTTGTCTTACCGGTA
The DNA here is from genome assembly GCA_043816955.1 of Planctomycetota bacterium. GTDB lineage: Bacteria > Planctomycetota > Phycisphaerae > Sedimentisphaerales > CAYZTY01 > JBDRHL01. The sequence goes on from JBDRHL010000073.1 coordinate 491, forward strand.
GTAACCCTGCTCCGTGGCCGAGGCCCCAATGACACTTCGTCAGGTTCTACAATTGGTTGGGCTGCTGATAATACCTGGTTCTCGCGGCTGCTGTCCCTGTAGACGGTAACGCCCTTACAATTGAGATCATAAGCAAGCTGGAATATTCCACCTACGTCCTCAACAGTGGCACTGACAGGCAAATTGACGGTCTTAGAGACCGCATTATCTATATTCGACTGGAAGGCGGCCTGGATGCGAACATGCCACTCTGGGACTATCTGGTGGGCTGTAACCAGCACTTCTGCAAGGTTTTTAGGAATACCAGGAATGTCCCAAATATCAGTTCCGGCCATCAACATTGTTTTTACCTTTTCATCCATCCAGCCCTGCTCTGTACCTAATTGCTCAAGAAGTGGATGCAGTTGGACAAATTCGTCACCATCCAGTGCTCGGCGTTTGTAAGCCAGGCTGAATATCGGTTCGATACCGCCACTGCATCTGGCGATAATACTTATGCTGCCTGTCGGTGCTATGGTTGTACACGCCGCGTTTCGCATCGGTGTATTGAAATCAGTATCCCAGGTACTGCCTTGCCAATTGGGAAAGCTCCCTCGCTTTTCCGCCAGTTTGCAACTGGTACCGTGAGCATGTTTCTGAAGAAATTGTCCTAACCGTTTTGCGAAATCAACAGCTTCATCGCTGTCATACCGAATACCCAGTAGCACCAGTGCATCAGCAAAGCCCATAACGCCGAGACCTATCTTCCTATTGCCGAGACTTATCTTCTGGATTTCTGGGATGGGCCAGTGATTGGCGTCTATGACATTATCCAAAAACCTTATCGCATAGTAAATCGCAGTTGACAGATTCTGCCAATCCACATCACTGCCATCAGACAGCACAAACTTCGAGATATTCAAAGAGCCGAGATTACAGGCCTCGTAATCGAGTAACGGCTGCTCCCCACAGGGATTGGTAGCGTTTATCTCACCCAGGTCAGGTGTAGGATTGTCTTCATTGACACGGTCAATAAAACAGACGCCAGGCTCACCCGTCGCATGAGCATTAGTGATAATCATCTTCCAGATGTCCCCAACTGTATAGCAGTTATTTTTGTCACCGTCTGCTGACTTCAAGTCCTGAAGGCGATAAGAATGGATATCAATAGTTTTCGGGAGAACATACTGCTGCTGTGTTCTTGGATTGGTCACGATATGCGGGGAATCGGGACATTTGCCAAGCAGGTTCATGAACTCATCTGTTATCTTGATAGAGATATTGAAGTTGTTGAACGCGGCGATATCACACTTGGCATTGATGAACCTGATGATATCCGGATGCTCAACGCTCAGCATTCCCATATTGGCCCCGCGTCTGTGGGCTCCCTGCTGGATCGCATTCGTAGTCTCGGCAATCACCCGCCAGAAACTGATAGGTCCCGAAGTTGTCCCGCCGCTGGATGAGACGGTATCACCTGTGGGCCTTAACTTATCGAACGCAAATCCTGTCCCACCACCTGCTTTCTGGATCAAGGCTGTGTTTTTCACAGCCTCGAAAATCTCAGGGATACTGTCTTCTACCGGCAGAACGAAACAGGCACTGAGCATCCCGTTGGGCCTGCCGGCATTCATAAGAGTTGGACTGTTAGGAAGAAACTTACCATCTGCCATCATTTTGTAAAATATCTCCGGAAGTAATCGAGCTACCTGTTCCTGCGTTTCATACTGAGATTCAACTTCTGCTATCGTTTTGGCTACACGCATATACATCTGCTCAGGGGTTTCAATTACGTTACCGTCAGGGTCTTTGAGCAGACATCTTCGCTTCAATACCTCCTGACTGATGTCAGGGACAACATCCTCTGATTCAGTTGTTTGTGATTCGTTTAACGTAAGCATTTTCTTATCTCCAATTATCTAAGCCGATTGTTTTCCTGTCTTGTATGAATATAATGGGCAATTCTTATCACAGTAGGCAGCAATGGCCGGGTCTTCACAGCCTAAACTACGATAGGAATTCTCAAAGGCGCATTTGGTTTGATGTTCAATCTCCTGGTCTGTGATTATGCCCTTACCATCCGGAGGGTGGTTCTTTTTCGCCCAGGCCTTAAGTGTGATCAGGGCAAGGTCGTAAGGCAGACCATTTCGCTTTAGATGAACTGCCAGACGAAAGCACGAGACTCGCTGGTATGAATCGACACCTTCTGTTAACATTCTCCGGCCACAGGGAGGCAGGCCAAAAGATGAACTGCTATCGCCTGAATTAGAATGGTTGTTATGTCTTGTCCTTTCAGCAGTCGGGGCCCGGTTATTTAGTTTGCAGCTTTCGATGATGGCATCGAGCCTGTATTCCGGGACACGCTGAACTCTTTCGAGCAGTCCCCATTGGTCAGGATAGGGTTTGGTCGGGTCTACAGGGTCTACAAATACAGTTCGGCTTTTGGGTACAAGTGCCCCAAACAATGGTGCATTTATGAAATTACCATAAGAGATGCCATTAGTTAATACATCCTGTTTTGGAAACACTTCGGTCTGGGGCTTTCCCATATCGGTAAGTATCTTTGCGGCAACAAGTCGTGCTTTGCGGGCTGTGACACCGCTTTGCTCAAAGAATATCCATACATGATATCCTTTGGATTTACTTGTCTCGATATAGGCTGAGATATCATATCGCCTTGCCCCGGCAACATAGGCGATAGGTAAAGATAAATCATCCTGGTCAAAATCAACCGCAAGAGCACCTGTTTTTTTACCCGCCAGAAGATAAACCCCGTAAGATTGTTTGCCGGTCAGATGGGCACGAATAACTTCCTCTGTTACAGGCTCCTTTACCTGCCTGACTTTGCCTGTTCTCGTATCATAGGTGCCGTAGACATTTCGCAGGCCCATGAAGAGACCCTGGTAAATCCTTATCTTTTCCTTCGTTTCTCGTTTAACTGCCTTTTCCATGATCTATCAACTCCTTGCCTTTGTGAAAGCAACCCACTTGTTTTTGCTTTCACAATTAAAGCGAACCTACGGAGAACAGATTCTCAGTGGTTAAAGGATTTCCCTGATAAGACAACATTTCCAGTAAAGCTGAATCACTGCAAATGTATCTGTACATGATTGTAGGTATCTGGTTTACAAGCTCCCACGGCTTGCACTCCAGCAAATGCTCTGGTAGAAAGTGCCCGTAATCCTCAAGAAGAATACTGACAATTTCACACTTTAAGTGCCAGTCGGTGGGGTCTATGTTTATGCTGAAAACACCCTTTACATACTTTTGCTGCTCAATGTCTTTGATAATTCCAGCCAGCCGATTGAGAACCGTATCAATGCCGCCTTCCTGGGCATCGTTGGCATCCATGGCGGCTGCTACGTAGCCATGGCCATAAGTGCCTTGATAATGGTTTTCGAGCAGGTCTATTGCCTGGCCAAGCGGTTCGGCAGAGACCTTCCAGCGGGCGTTTAAGCCCTTATCATAAATGTGTACCACAAGTTCGGTGATAACCGTATGAAACTGTTTATGAGTAATTGGACAGTCGGCTTCGTGAGTAAATTGTCTGATAGCTTTATTAATCGGCTCATCAAACCTGCTCTTAATCAAGGTCTGGTCAAGTTTGGCTGTAATTACTTCAACCTTTTCTGTTGCTCGTTTTCTGATATCAGTATTCATAATGACGCCAATCTTTCTTTCCATCGGAGTTTTCATTGTCCTCTACCGGAGCCGCTATTGATTTGGACAACTTGTCGGCTTGTTTATTTGCCTGTTCCATGATGCTGTGCACCTGCGGTACAGGCATGTAATAATTCTTTCGTGAGTTGGCGATGATCCGGTCTTTGAAGTTTTTCTCAGGTATTTCAAGCGGCGGCAGTGTCTTGAACTTGGCTACATTTGTTCCACAGCGAATGATCGCCTGCCACACTTCAAGATTAATAATATCATCGGGCTTGACCAGACCGTGAAAATCCTTTGCCAGGTAAGCAGCGTCTTTATTGTCAACATTAAAAACAATAGTTGTCCCGACACTGCCGAGGGCATCGGTTTTTTGTGCCCCGAACTGACGCATATACTGATGGGCAAACGTCATGCCGACAGCATACTTACGGGTCTCGGCTATGATATCTTCCAGCGAATCGGTTATGAACCGGTGTGCTTCATCAAGGTAAATCTGAAACGGTCTGCGTTTCTCTATCGGAGTATCGCTACGGCTAAGTGCACTAATATGCATTATCGCAAGTATAAAGCCGCCGAGAACTTCGCGGACTTCAGAGCCCAACTTCGACAGGTCAGCTATGAAGATCATACCGTCATCCATGATTCGTCTGAAGTTAAAACTGCTGTTGGGTTGCGACAGCATCAGCGAGACAGTACCGCCGACAAGCATCTTGCTGAGCTTGTGCTTTGGCGGTGTAAATTCGTCCGGCCTGTAGAGCATAAAATCATGCTCCCAGAACTTACGTGCCTCCTGGTTCTGGATGACATCCATGATGAGTTTGCGAGTTACTTCGCTTTCTTTCGAATTCCTGCGAAGTAGATGTGCAATATCAAACAGCGTACTTCCTGAAATGTGCAGAAGAGCAAAAATACAGTGACGAAGTATGTGCTCTAATCTATCGCCCCAGCCGCTAACAAAACTCTTAAGCACACCCACAAGGTCATCTGTCATACGACCTATATCCTGGCCCGGCACCTTCTGCATCGGGTTCCATAGAGGAACCCAATAAGGATCACTCGGATCAAAGAAGATAACCTTGTCAACGTATTCTTCCGGAATAAGCCCAAGCAGCCGCTCTGACAGGTCTCCGTGCGGATCGAGAACGGCTACGCCATTACCGCTTTTGATGTCATCAATAATCATATGCTCTTCAATCGTTGATTTGCCTGTGCCTGGTCTGCCGATGAGGTGGATATGACGCTTACGCATTTCTCGCGGTATACACACAGGCTTTTCCTCGGTTGCAATTTGGCATGTACCTATTCGTGTGCCCTCTGAGAGGTTATTACTGGTAATAGACAATGCATCCAGAGTATCGATAGAAACATCGAGATGCTCGACTATGCTTGTAGGCGGGAAATGTGTAAGGCCAGTTAATTCGGCTGAATTTACCAGGAAACCCGGCCTGTAAGTCAGGCCTAACTGAAACATCCGGTGTATATGCTGCGGCGAAAATTTTGCTTTGTAGTCAGCTTCCGTTACAACCTGCATGTGCATACCGCCATGCTGAAAAAGAGTGCTGAACGTAGCCATTGATTGCATGTACTCCTGCGTTAGATCCTCGGTACCCAGCACCGCGACACGAACCGCAGCGGCATAGAAAGGTTTGTCGTTATGGGCCTTGGTCTCTACGTGACCGGCCATCTGGCGAAGGTCTCCTGACGGGGCCTGCATGGCGTAACGCTGGAAATGGCCAACGTTGGCTACGAGTTTGACGATGTACTCGAGGTCCATGAGAATCTCGATATTGCGGTGCCAGTTGTGATCAGGATCGACTGGCTGGAACAAGACCTGGTAGATACCAACAGCCGGTGCGGGTATATTGGCCATTGCTGTAATCAAACATTCATAGGGGCAGACGTGCAGTTCATTTGGCCGGGTCAAAAGATGAGAATAAGGCGGCCCGGGAAGATAATCATTAAACCTGACATCTTCCCAGGCATCAGGGCTGACATCAAAAAACGGGTCGCTGTCCAAGGATGATAATTTACAAAGTCTGAATTTGCCGCAAAATGCGGTCGTAACAACAGGGATATCCTTTTTATGACAAATAAGCGAAACAGTGATTCTTTCCTGATTGCCGACTATCTCCAGGCCTACACGATTGGAGACCAGGCAAAGTTGTCTTAAGAAAAGCTCAAAGCAGTCCCAATCAAACGGCTGATCCGGCGATATCCATACACGGAACCTAACAAGGTCTTCCTCGGCAGGCGGATTTTCGTAAAGCCAGCATGGCCTGTCCTTGAGGGCCATAATGTCTTTGGGGACGGTAATCTGGGAATAAACAGGCTCAAGAGCTACCGGATTGGGCAGCAGGTTGCGATCACAGCCTTTGCCTACTTCTGCTTCTACAAGTGCCCTGGCCTTTGCTGCCAGCATATATGGCCCGGCATGTGTTACAAGCGCCTCTCCAACTGATCCAACTGCCATTTTCGTGTCCTTTCCACTTTAACCAAACTTTTTCTTCTCTATAAGCTAAAGTGGGATTTCGAGGCTTTTAATTTCACTTTTGGGGATTTTTCTCAAAAAAAGTGAGTTTTTTGAGAAAAGTTGCTTTTTGGAGGATTTACCCGTTCAAATGACGGGTTTTTTGAAGGATTTTGGGATGGTTTTCGAGGACTTTGTGGAAATTGGCCCGAATACGGACTGCACTGCCCTCGGTCATCTCGGCAGGAAGTAAATGACCGTATTTTTCGAGATATTCATCAACTGCGTCATTTTGTTCATCAAATGTAAGTTTTTTCAAGTAATCACTGATCCTGGCAGAGACCTCATTTTCGGTATATTCTTCGGCCATTCTTAGTGCCACCGCCTTCAAAACAGCATACAGGCCGCCTTCCCGGCCAGTTTGGGCCATCTCAAAGGCGACATTACTGCAATTAGGGCCATAAATGTGTTTAAGTAAAATCCAGCAGCGCCCAAAGTGAAAGTCCGGGTCAGGGCCATAACAGGATCGGTTTATACGCAGCACATTTGATTCAACGTGACAAAAAAAATCAGTTAAACAGGTCTCGAAATCTTTTAGGTTGGAGATTTGTCCAGATTCAACAGAGAATGAATTTATTGCATTATCGACCCGTGCAAAAGTCCTGTCATAGGTCTTTGAAGGATCGATATCTTCAAGTAATTGTTCAAGCTTTGTTGCCATTAGTCTCCTTTAAAAACGCCTGAACATAGAAGAGGTCTGCTGCAAGGCGGTAACATATGAACGAATAAGACTCTCATAGTTACTGGCATAGGCTTCCGGCTGTTGCAAATCAACAGAACCTGCCAATTCTCCACCACAACGGCGAATGAATTGACGGATAATATCAACCTTGTCCGCCCATGAATTCGGTGCTATATGACGGTCGAACATGTCTCTGATATAGCGTTCCACTGATTCGGCTTTTATTCCTTCGGCAATTATATCCAGGATAGCTCGCATACCACCGTTGGTGCCATCCTGGGCGTTGTTGCATGCTGCAACTATATCACCGCCGCGTTTGCGGTACTCACGTTCGATGATTTCCTTGGCACGACCGCCGGCTTCAGCGGTTGAAAGTGATCCGCCGCCCGAGACGCATTTAGTGAAATGATAGTTGTAGTAATCACCAATTATATTACTGAATTCGTCAAAACTGCTGACCGTATTGGAGCGGAGCGGATACTGCATACGTGTTTCATCATTTGTTATGGCTATTTTGCGGGCAATTGTACGCTCATCCAGTGCACTAAGTAAGGTATCGATATTTCCCATAATAAGAGTCTCCTGTTTTTCTTAAAATCTTCTAAATACTTCGTTTATTTTATCCAGCGATTTTACATACGCCTTTACTATAATCTCGTAATGTTCGACAAAACGTTCAGGCTGGCCCATAGTAATCTCATGCGGCAGGTGAGACGAAAGCCGCTTCAATAAGGCGGATATAAAAGAAACTCTGGCCTCCCTGTTGAGAGAGCCGAGGGCGTCCCTGAGCACACGGTTTACATGTTTGGATTGACATTCGGTTTTAAACTGTTCGGTCAGGCAATCCAGTATGAATTTCATGCCACCATGAATGGCATCACAGGCCTCGTTCATAGCAGCATTGACCCCGCCTTTATCAGCAAAAGTTCTTTCGACCAGGGCAACCGCATCGTCTCTTACTCTATTCATGTCCACTGATTCGGATACAGGATGCATATGCCGCTCAAGGTGCAGATAGAAGCCAGTTACAACACCGTGAAACTCTTCATTGGACTTGACCATTAATGAATTAAGCCTGTAAGTGGCACGGCCAGTATCGATTGGTACACCAATAATCTTCGCGAGATTAGTACTATCAATCTGTGATATTATAGAATCGACAAGTGCTTGATCCTTATCGTCCTTAATCTGAGTACCGGCAGGCTTTGGTCTCGTGATTATAGCAGGTTCTGTCCAGATCGCTTTTCCTGCTGTCGCATCATAAAGTAATCGTATATCCTCAGTGTCAGATTCGGCAGCAAACTGGGTCAGTTTGACACATTCGAGCGTAGGTAAAACAGGAAACTCTATCTTATCATTTCTCGTGTCGGGTGGCAGAGACCGAAGCAATTGTATAAGTTCGCGGCCAAACTCTCCTGGGTACGTTTTGTTTCTGATATGGAACTGTGAGTACGCAAGAAGCAGTCTCTTTGCATTCTCATTTTCAACTGCGTGAAAATATCGCTCCAATACGTCCCAGAAACGTATCCCGTTATTCTCGGTAAGAAAACGTACCAGGGACGAAATAGAATTACCTCCAAGCCGGGCCGAACCGTCAACTGCAAAGAATCCCTCCTGTAAAGATGACAGGACTATGCCTTCATCTGCAAAAACAGCCTTTATCAAGTCAGCAATGTTATTAACGGCTGTCATCTTCAGTCTGCCTTTGGCGTTGATGACAGCAACTTCGGCATCTTCAGTTTCCACAGGAGACAACACGCCTAAAGACCTGTCCTTGTCAATGGCAGGATAAATAAAATGGTGGATAGATTTGTCGTCCAGGGCAGCGGAGATTTTGATGGACATTGCCTTTACAACAGTAATATCACCGCCAGAAGATGTTATATGGCCGGTCGAGACAATATCATCTGCTGCGGGTATGTTCAAAGCAGCTGACAACATAGCTACTAACATTGGAACATCAACTGAAAACCCTGAAATATTAACACGCAAATTAGATATGGCAACGCCACCAGGATTAACTACCGATATTACAAAACTCTTTTTAGCTACTCCCAGTAAATCCAGTACATTATCGACAATCGGGATCAATACATCTTCGACATGTTCAATAGCAGAGTTCTCAAAAATAACGTCCCCTACAAAGCTGATACGTTTACTTTTAGTCTCGTCACTGGTACCTGCAACGACAGAAGAAATAACTGCCTTGGCACTATCATCAGCACCAAGGACTAAAACTGTCCTGGCTCGTCCTATTGATATTGCAGTTACACTCATTGAGAATCCCTGATTTTATTTATTGTTATTTTCATACTGCCGCTTTCAACGCTCGGAAATACCTGGATGGTGATCTCACCGTCAAAGACACTGATTTCCTTTGTGGGTTCAGGTTTCAACCCGGTCGTATCAGCCGCCAAGTCGAAAGGCCTGCCCGGATACGCCTTGGTCCAGACCAGATCCTCTACAGTAAGTTCCCCTTCCCAGATGACTTGTCCTGTAGCAAAGGCTATATTATAAACGCCTGCGGCTATTCTGTCGATGCCCTTAGAGCCGGGGATTTCCATGAGTGTAATCGACTTAAACCATTTATTATCACGAGATATTGAAATTTCGACACCCGCGGGCCTGCGATTTAACTGCTCTATATCGGCAACGAGTTGGTCATATTCTTTTCGCAACCGTGGATGTGATTTGACAATACTCAAAGCCTTCTGCTTATCTTCGTCGCTGCCTTCAAAAAAATCGGTTGCCAAATCAACTATCAGTTCACTTACAAGATCGGCATCAAGTGTATCTGCTTCTTTTCTTCCGGCCTGGTCGCTTATAGTATCCATGAACCGCTGAAACTGCCGAAAACCTTGCTCGTACCCAAGTTTTGATCCCAGTGATTTTATCTCATCGAAGGCCTGTTTCAGTGATTCTTCACTATCTTTCTGCTCCAGTGCCTTTGCTATGATTTGCATAAAGTACATGTCGTTACTCATTTTTAGCTCCATTTCTTCTTCGGGGCATTGTTGCTCTTTAAGACTTCCTCTACACGCTTCAAAATACCGGCCTTTTGGGCAACTCTGACAAACACAGGATGTCCCGCGAGAACCTGGGCGGTATTGAACCACAGATCAGGAATCGCTAAATCTTCGCTTTCATCAGTCTGAGTGAGCCAGCGGCGACCAGCAAATCGAGAAAATGCTGTCCTGTTTATTTCAAAGCTGTCAGCGATCTCCAGAACTTCATACTCTCCCCAGGACAGACTTTCAAAAACCCGGCGAATCAACTGCTGCAATCTCTCTCTGCCTAATTGCCGTATGGCCTTCCTTTGGGTTCTGATATTCCTTGCCTTTTCATCCGCAACCACATCCGCTAAGCCATTTACTGTCATTTCACGTTCTATTTCAGGCACCAAACATGCCGAACCGGCTGCAATTTCATTTTCGTCTATATCTTCAAGAGAAGAAAGCTTTCGTTTGCCTATGAATTCATCCACTATAGCCTGTACCCTGCCTTGTTCGCCGGGTTGCGTTGGACCAACATCAGGGATTCTCTCAGTCAGCCACTTACTGCACCCTGAGCGTGGTATGTCTACAGGAATCATGATATCCATGGTTTGGTCCCCTAAATTCCAGCGATAACGTTTTACCAATTCCCTGCCCTCACGACAGCATCGCTGGCAGGACAAACGAAACTGGCGAATCACATAATTTTGCAATAATTCAGACACCTGCTTTTCCCTGTCATCATCTTTATAATGAGGTTTTGTATCTATTTTCCTTGCTGTATATCTTGCAAAGGCCTCATAGTAATAGATGCAGTTCGGGCCTTTTAATTTCACTTCTGGGGAATTTTTTTCAGAATTTGGTAAATTACTGAATTTACCGATAGTTAAATCGTAGGCTTCTTCACGTATTTCCAGGTCTCCATTACACCACTGACGGGCTTTTTTGCTCTGTCGCAGCCTGTCCGCAAATTCAGCTAAACGGAGCGGGTGCTTGTCAGTATAGTAATGGAACACCTTGCGATTGTTATGCAATTCCTGTAGGGCTTTCTCGTCGCTGTTGCGAGCGATAAGTTCTGTAAGTCTTAACAGGGATAAATGCTTATACATTTCAAATCTTCCTGTTACCATAACCTAAGCTGAAAACGAGAGAATGCACAACTCGTTTATGTGTCGTATGATAACGCGGGAAGTGGCAGAATGCAAGGGTTCTCTACCCTCCAACCCCCATATCAGGGTGCATCGAAACCAAACTAAGCACTACACCCGGTCTATAACCACTTCAGGTTGGGCAAGACCTGAAGCGGTTGTAATCAGAATTATACATCTTTAGGACAGCCATACTGAATGTATAAGTCAAACTTTAGAGCCGCATTCTGAACAGTAGCTGCCACGGCCAAGTAGGGTCTTGTCACAGACAGGGCATGTCCTGACAAACCCCATCACTTTGCTACCGCTTGTTTTTTTCGGGCCAACTAATAATATTAAAAGGGCCACGATTATCGTCACGGCAGTGCCTGTTAAGTAATTATTTTTGATGGTTTGTGCGAATTCTGAGACGCCGCTGTTAGACAGCCAGTTAGCAACCATAACAACATTAGCCATCAGAAAAACCCCGGCTATAAGGCACAACAAAATTATCTTTCGTAAACCAAGTGTCATAAATCTGTCCTCCAAAAATATAGTTAATCATTTTATGTTTTTATATCAACGAGTTACTATAGCGCGATGGGCAGGGCTTGCGCAAGAGGAAATTTAAATATTTTTTGCGAGACTAATGTAAGTGGCGTGATAAAACGCAGTTAGAAAAGAGTTTTTTACAAAAAATCTTTTTCTGGCTTATAGTTTTCTGCTTAATCCGCTCAATGAACAGAAAAAATATACCAGGACCAAAAGCTACAATCATAACCACAAGACCAGTGACAATACCCCAAAAGCTAATTGTTGGAGCACAACAGTCTCCTCTATGCCTGGCAATGATATGACTTGGGATAGCTATTAGCAGTTCTGCTATACTACCTCGCAGCAGCCACTTCATTAGGCGGTTGGTAAAGCCGTTTGGTTCACAGTTGTGGGTAAAGCGAAAAAATACCCACGACCAGATCAGCCAATTGACTCCTACAAAGCATATCCCTGTCCAAGCTATTGCGGTTGTAGCAACAGCATCGCCAAAAATCCCTGTTGCCAATAATAAAATAATGCCCAAAAGAATTATCGAAAAAAGAAACGCAGTTGTTATAACCGGGATCCAGATGAGTCGTCTTGGTTTTGGCCTTTTCTCGGCAATCCTCACTGGCACAACCAAAAGCAACGCCTCAGAAATCAGAATAATGCAGCAAAACGCAAATAATTGCCAAACTGAAAAAATCTGACAATCGGTTTTGATGTTTTCTATGATATCAGGAATTTGAGCTCCAGTAAGCAACTCCACAATTCCGGATATCATCACAACTACGGGGAGCACAAAGATGACAAGTGCCAAAAATACGTATAGAACTGTAGTTATTATAGCCCACTTTATCATTTTCGAAGCCTTTATCTGCACTATACCGTTGTTCGCGTTAAGTGTCCACAATAATCATGCATGGTATAACCTTACGAAGTTGTCTTGTTGATTCATACTCGAAAACGTTACCAAACTGATAAGTTTGTGTGTTTGAAGCTTTTTCAAAAATAACCACACGCACAAGAGGTGTTTGCAGTGTGGCTAACACTAACAACATCATGGCCTAACGTGTGAACAGAGTGTGGTCATGAAATGTTTGCCCTATTCTGCCATGTTGCATACCCCAGGTATAAGCTTCTTTGCAGGTTGCACAGAGTCCCCTGACATGGTCAGCCGGGCTATTAACGGATAGAGGGAGGGGGTACTCGGCCTTTTCCTTTTGGGATAAACGGTGTGACCGCCGCGAGCATTATGTGCGATTTCTTATAGTGTGTGCTTCGTAATCGAACAATATGAGCAAATGATGACAACGAAAAGCTGTGAAGATTCGGGTGCCGTTTGCTTGATGTTTGTGGTCAGAATAACGGTGGTGTCTATGTTTAAAAGCAGGATAGGGACGCAATGTGGATTGTAGGCTTTGGGAAATGGCTTCGAAGGTAACATTGGGAGAGCCAGAAAGCAAATAACCGAGCATAGCTGCTTCGCTTGAAAACGTAGAATATCTGCCTATCAAAAGGTTTTTTCTAATCTCGTTAACATACTTGGAAACTGCGCGCTTGGTTGAAATCACTTTTGCTTCTATAGTGAAATGTGAGCGGATATTGCCACCTCGTAGGCGAAACCCAAGATCAGAACTTGGTGCTTGACCTGATGGTTTTCTACGTTCGCGTTCAGGTGGTTGGTGAACAACCTGGTAAGGTGATGACGGTGGCATTGTATCATGAATTCGGCAGTAGGCTGCATACGTTATGTCGTCCTCCAGGTTCTCATCGGTTTTGCTCACATCGAAGGCTTCGGCCAAGAGTTTGTCAAAACCTTGCCATACATAACCGAGCAGAATGTCTATAGCATCTGGATGCCAACGTTTCGCCAGAATGACAAAATCCTCGGGGACAGGGTAATTGGCTTGTATGGGAGTGAGACGGTTACGCATGATTTAGTGGTTCCTTCTTTGGGGGGCCTAACTGTGACCAGTGAAGAAGGTCGAATGCTACTTCATCGGCATCCCGCAATGCAACTGACTGTGTCCAGTACCGAAGCTGGTTTGGTTTAATTAGAAAAACGGTTGGAATGTTGCGCTTTACCCCATGATCCATGACTTGAATATTCCAGTACACTCTACATACTCTCCTGTAATAGATCGCGCCGTTGTTCTGCTTTTGGAACTCAAGTTCTAAGTCTGCGAGTTTAATCAGCAAATCTTCTTTGCGAAGATACTCATAGGAGATTGGCTTCTGTTTCGACCAGTCCAGATGAATTGCGGCAATACAATACGGAAGGTTTGTACCCGAATCAGTCGTGAATATAGTGGCACAGATAGACTTATCCTCTCCAAATCCGGCTTCCAGAACACTAAGAAACAACTCGCAGTATGCCTGCAATGTGTCTTTCTTGTGTTGACACGATGCGGTAACAGGTTGCCGAGCTAGCGCATTCCGGGCATTCTTGAAATCTGGCAAAGTGATGTCGACGAAATTAGAAACAAGGACTCGCTCAGTTGTGTTCAGGTGATAAAGACGAAAAACTTTCTCGTCTATCTCCGCTTCAGAAAGCTTAGACAACTGGTCGAGTGACAGGTCAGGAGATAGGACAACAGGTAATGTTTTGATGTCCTCATTTCTAAGAGATGGTCGATAGCTCGCTAATCTTCCAGATGTTAGAAAGAAGAAATATACTGAAAGCATGCTATTATAGGATAGGGCAATACTTGCTTGGGTCTTCTCATCCAAAGTATGAACTCCACTAAACGATTTTGAATAAAGCAAATAAGTATCTTTTGTGGAACTCACGATAATTGCCTTGAATCGACCGGTAACCCTCTTCCATGTAGTTTTCAGTAATACCAGCGGAAGTTTATAAGTTAACAGTGCCCTACCTCTTCCAAAGTGTTCATCCTCATTCTTAGGAAAAGCCTCAGTATTTGTTACTATGGGACATTTGGCAAAAAGGGCATTATCATCCAGTATTTTCAAGCCAATGAAGTTTGGGTAAGAGACATCTCCTCGAAACAAGCCTGTCTTGGGTTCATACTCAACTCTCTTATCTAATTGGATGATCCGTTTTGCGAGTTCTAAGTCCCTCCGGCCGCCCCACATAAGGGCCGGCCAGACCACAGAATCAGCAGCAGCTTCTTCAGGCCATACCCAATTCAGGTCTTGTGCATCGATGACAACGCGATGCTGCTCCTCGTCAGTACGCGTCTGCTTGGGAGACCAATAGGCAATTGGTTCCTCGTTTGGTTGCCCTGGTCGCATCTTGATGATACACGCTGGTCCAACAGCAGTAGGAAAGATATTCAGGAATCGAAGGGCCGCAAGATTGACGATTTCGTCCACTTTGTAATCTGTGAACAACCTCTCTCGAAACTCCAAAGCTGTTGGGCTAACATTGAATAATAAGGAACCCGCCGGTTGGATCATACAAATTTGTCCAGTCGATTTGCACAACTTCGCTGCTTTTGCCAGAAAGAGTGTGCCGGATTGATTACCGACCTGGCTCCAGCCATTATTTTTCGCCCAAGCCTTCGCCAGATCTGTCAGGCTTTGCTTACCCCAAGGCACATTCCCAATGATCAGGTCGTATTGGTGTTCTTCTGTCTGTGCATCCTCCACACAAATTCCTTGAACATCTTCCCGAAAGAAATCGGCAGTGCGTAGTCTGACTTCTCGGAGGGAGGGGAAATGAACTTGGCTCCAATAGTGTTTGGGATCGATCTCATCACACATGGCGAGGTAGAGACTGAAGGAAGAAACACGTATTGCGTTCGGTTCAATATCGACTCCGAAGATGTTCTCATCAAGTAGTTTTCGTAGGATAGCTGCACGTGGTTCTTTTTCAGGATTTGCGTTCCGCCATCGATGTACGAGACGTTGGAATGCCTTGACAAGAAAAACGGCCGAGCCACAGCAGGGATCCAAGATTTTCAAATCATAGTCTGTGCCACTCCAAGGGAGGACTTTGTCAAGCATGAAATCAACGAGGAATGGTCGCGTGTAGTGTTCGCCGATTCCGGAGTCAGGATCCTTCCGCTTAGTGACGAACTCCTCATAAATACTGCTGATGAATTCAAGCGGAATTGTATCAAAAGAATAGTGTTGCCAGAGCAAATGTTGGCCGTTTTGCATCTGAAGCTTTCCACCAATGAAATCCGCAAGTAGCTCCATGTGAGGTTTCTTCACATGTTGGAGTTCCCTGGTATAGCTGCTGGGAAATAGATCGCCGTTAAATCGTTTGTTCAGCCATTTGAAAAGGCTAAAAGTGTCGGATTTGTGCCGAAGGATGGAAGACAAATCCTCATAATTGTTGGATAGGACGCCTTCTTGGTGCAATGCGCGCAGCTTTCTTGCGTTGAGCGCCGCGTTTTCTTGACTATCCGTTCGATGGAAAAGAAACTGGACAAAAATTATGCGAGCAAGCAAATCGTGAGCGATATCCTCAGGAAGTTCCGACGTCAACTGCTCACGCACATATTGAAGATTCTTAAGAAGCGTTATATCTGCCCGTTGGTTTCGGTCAAAACGATCACGATGGCGTACAAGAAACTGTCCCGAGGCAAGATACATCCAATGGAGTGTGTCGACGAGAGAGTCGAGATCGAGCGACACACGGTCACCTTTGGTAACGATGGGTCCTGTGAGGAACTTGCCAGATTTCGCATCCGGTATCTCATAACAACTCCAGACACGGATAAGGTGCGGTTCCATCGTGATGAGTATTGGAGAACGGCAGAAGTTCCAGGCTAACCTTCGCGTCTCATTCAGATCTTCTGGCGTCAGCGCTTTGGTGAATTCACAGAATAATGCGACGGGAGCATCGGTACTATCATCAAGTGGATTCCCAACAAGAACACTCACACGCACTTGGTTGTTTCCAAGTTTGCGAGCAAGCGGCTTTTCTATTTTCAGATGGGCCAGACGGGAATAGACAGCGGGACCTGCCCCAGGCGGCTGAACAATGTGGTCTGGTTTGGGCCACTGTAACCGCTGATGAAGTTTATTCAGTAAAGATGAAACCATTGCCTATTATCCAGTACGCCAGTTCCTATTAGACTATTCTTTGCTGATAGACCAGCAAGATTCACGAGTGGTCATAATACGGTAAGCGAAGCATTTAGGCAAGTGCATTTGCCTAAATGCAGCGATTCTGCAAGAAGTTTGTTCATGGAGTTTTGTGGTGGCTAAATCGGGGTTTATCAGATAATTACGGCAATTGGGGAACTTGCTACTAAGTCAACGTATTTTCACAAGGCTATTAAGCCTCCCCGATATAGCAGATGGTCTGCGCAGGAGGTCTTCATTTTGTGGTAATCTGACCTTACGTATCTGTGGAGTGCAGCCATCGATTAACGGTGTGATTCCAGAGAACCGGCATAGTTAGGGTGCCAATAGTCAGAGCGTAGGTAAAGGCAGTTGCAGTAATGTGTATAATAGGCCAACAATAGGAAATATCAGCCTAAGCCCTCCAAGCATAAAAAATCCTACAAGGACAAACATCCCATATCGAGCGAACTTATTATAAGCGTTAACAGCTGCTGGAGTTTTTAATCGGGCATAGACCATCTTGGAGCCATCCAGTGGTGGGATAGGAAGCAGGTTGAAAACAGCTAAAATAAGATTAAACAATATGCCAAGCAATACAAAATTACCCAACGTTGTTTGTGCTTTCAGATGCAAGAGATGGAAAACGCCAGCCAAAATAAGGGCAAGCAGTATATTAGAAACAGGGCCTGCTGCCGACACCTTAAATATTTGTCTTTTGCTTAGAATTGCAAAGTTGACAGGAACAGGCTTTGCCCACCCAAAATGCACGATAAGCGGCAATATGATCGTCCCTATTAAACTGATATGTGCTATGGGATTCAGAGTCAATCGCCCCATTCTCTTGGCAGTATCATCACCATATCTATAAGCCATCCACCCATGGGCATATTCATGAATGGTTAGTGAAACAAGGAATATGGGAAGAATTGACAAAAAGTCTAAAACTCGTATCTCTGACATAGTACCTCGTAAAGTTCAAAAATATGCTACAGTAATAATCCAGGAACCGTACAATTAAAAGCCTGGAAAGTCAATGACTACGTTATGGCTAATTTTAACTCGGATAATCTATGTAACCGGAGCCTCCCGCAAGAGGCTATAATACGCGGGGTCGTGCGGATCTGACCTCATGACCTGTGGACGTATGGTCATCTACGAACGTGTGGCTATCGGATACTGGTTCTGACGGCCCTAATTTGGTAATTGACGCACGGATTACATATACCGATGCTCATAGTTGCCCTTGTTTTTAGCCTGAAAACAGAAGTTTGAATTAGGCGACTTTGCTGCCACACTCAGAGCAGTAGCTGGGGTTTCCCAGTAATCGTTTGTCACAAACCGGGCAACTCCGAGCCATAGCAAATCTGCCCTTGCCGGGATTAACCAGCAAAATTAAAAGTGCCACAATTACCGTGATCGCAGTGCCAGTCAGAAAATTTTCCCGAAGCCAATTTGCTTTCTCTGGAACACCTTTCTCTGCCAGCCAGTTGGCGATTAATAGCACATTTCCAGCAAAGAAAATGCTCGCAATAATCGCTATTACCATGATTTTTCTGATTCCCATGCTCATAATAAACCCTCAAAAATTAGCCTTTTTATGCCAGCATAGCGCATGTGCCCCAGCAAGCGCAAGCTAAAAATATTTTTTCTGAATTGAAATTTTATTTATCAGGTGTAAGTTCTTATTAAATAGGGAGTTATCTTAACAAATAAAAGAGAGATTTCTTGACAATCATGCTCATTTTAACAGTACCTGGCGGGCGAAATTATAGTGAGTAGCAAAAATACTGCAAAATAGTTCTTGACTTTCTGCCTTATTTCATGTTATATTTTGCCGTTGTAATCTGACTACTGTATAATATTTTACTGTTGTATGATAATGAAAGTAAAAATAAAAAAGGTTGCTGATTTTCAGATGGGGTACCAGTTTCGTGAAAGGCTGGGCACCTCTTCTACGGGCGACTATCGGGTTATCCAGGCAAAAGATATATCGCAAGCCTTTGACCACAGACTTGATTTATCAAATTTACACAGGGTTATGCCAAAAAGAAATGCTGAGAAATATAGAGTTAAAAATGGAGACGTTATTTTTCTGTCGAAGGGACGACGGAATTATGCAACTCTGATTAGCCAATTGTCACCAGATTTGAAAACAATAGTGGCTGGTTATTTTTTTGTTATTCGACCTAAAACACAGGTAGTGATACCGGAATACATAGCCTGGATTATCAATCAACCACCAGCTCAGAGCTACTTAAAAAGTGTATCGCGGGGTTCCGGGATGCCTTTTATTCCGAAAACTGCTTTTGCAAATCTCGAAATACCTATTCCATCTATTGACGTTCAAGAACAGATTGTAAAACTATATGAGTTATCTTTTCAGGAAAGTATGCTTTTGAAGCAGTTAGAAGAGAAAAGAAGCAAATTGATTAGCAAAATATGTATTGAAGCTGCAAAGCAAAAACAAGAAATGTGAGGACTTAAATATGGCCAAAATGCTTACAAACAAAGAGATAGAAAATGTTATCTGGCGTGCCTGCGACACTTTCAGGGGAGTAATAGATCCTGCTCAATATAAGGATTACATCCTGACGATGCTCTTTGTTAAATATCTCAGTGATTTAGCAAAGGATAAGCGAGAAGAGTATGCCAAGAAATATAAAGGCGATAAGATTCGTGTCGAGCGTTCGATGAGCAGGGAACGGTTCTTTGTCCCAATCGAATGCGATTTTGATCATCTTTACACAAAGCGTGAGGCTGCAAATATTGGTGAGTTGATTAATATCGCCCTTGAAAAGATCGAAGATGAAAATAAATCAAAGCTGGAAAATGTATTTCGTAACATCGATTTCAATTCCGAACCAGCTCTTGGCCAGACACGCGACAGGAACAGAAGGCTGAAAAATCTTCTCGAAGATTTTGCTGAGCTTGACCTTCGCCCCTCTCATCTGGAAGGCCGTGACATCATAGGCGATGTGTATGAATATCTTATCGCTAAATTTGCAGCAGGTGCCGGCAAAAAGGCCGGTGAATTCTACACACCGCCGGAGCTTTCCGCTCTACTGGCCAAATTGCTGAAACCGAAGGCAGGAGACAGGATATGCGATCCTGCCTGCGGGTCCGGCTCACTGCTTATCAAAGTAGGCAATCAGGTCGGGACGGATGATTTCTTTTTAGCCGGTCAGGAATCGAACGGCAGCACATGGGCCTTATGCAAAATGAATATGTTTCTGCATGGCATGGATAGTGCCCGAATAGAATGGTGCGATACCCTGAACAACCCGCGGCTTATCGAAGGTGATGAACTGATGAAATTCAACATCGTTGTTGCAAATCCGCCATTCAGTCTTGATAAATGGGGTGCCGATACAGCCGAGGCAGATCGTTTTCGGCGTTTTCATCGTGGCATTCCACCTAAAAGCCGTGGCGATTATGCATTTATATGCCATATGATTGAAATTGCCCTGCACGGTGAAGGTCGGATCGGCGTAATAGCCCCGCATGGTGTTCTTTTCAGAGGCGGCAGCGAGGGGATAATCCGCCAGAAACTTATCGAAGAAAATCTTCTCGATGTGGTAATTGGCCTTCCACCGAATCTTTTCTACGGGACAGGCATACCGGCAACCATTCTGATCTTCGACAAGAGCCGAACGAAAAAGAAAAACAGAGATGTTATATTCATTGATGCCAGCCGGGAATTCGAAAATGGTACTAACCAGAACAAACTGCGTCAGCAGGACATCGAAAAGATAGTTAAAATCTACAAAGACTATAAGTCGGTTGAGAAATATTCTTATCGAGCAACCTTCGATGAGATTAAGGAGAATGACTTTAATCTGAATATCCCTCGCTATGTGGATACCTTTGAGGAAGAACAGGAAATCGACGTAGAGGCGGTTCAGGAAGAAATAAAAGGAATCGAAGGTGAACTGACGAAAGTCAGGGGCCAAATGGATAAGTATCTAAAAGAGCTTGGCTTACAGAAAAAATGATATGTTTACGGTATCGACGGAAATCCAGAATATGTCGAAAATATGCAATAATATCGACATATTGTATTGTTGTGTCTATTGTCTCGACATATAATTGCTTTGAACCGAAGGAAAAGAAAATCCTGAATATATGGGAGTAAAAACAAAATGAAATTTGACAGAACCAAACCGTATAATTCACTTCCGCTTTTGCCGCCCAGAGAAGACATCGAAAGCAAGCCAATACTTAAGAAATGTATCTCAGCGAGAGCGGCACTGGCCGAACTGAAACAAGGGGGGAAATTAATTCCTGATCAATCTGTTTTAATTAACACAATACCGCTGCTGGAAGCCCAGATGAGTTCAGAGATCGAAAATATAGTAACTACTACTGACAAGCTTTTTCGATTTGCCTCGTGTGAGCCTGAAAAAGCAGACCATGCCACCAAAGAAGCTCTTAGCTATAGGCGTGCCTTGTATCAGGGATACATGGCCCTCAACAAAAAACCTGTATGTACGTCAACAGCGGTAGAGGTTTGCCGAACCATACTGAACAAGGATATGGATATACGCAAAATACCCGGAACAGCTTTGAAGAACCCAGCAACAGACCAGATCATATATACTCCTCCTGTCGGTCAGAACCTTATCCGTGACAAGTTATCCAACTGGGAAAAATTTCTCAATCAAAGCTCAGATATAGACCCGCTTATTCGGATGGCCATAGGACATTATCAGTTTGAAGCGATACATCCCTTTACTGACGGCAACGGCAGAACAGGCCGAATACTCAATGTCCTGTTTTTGATACAGCAGCAACTGCTCGAGATACCTGTTCTGTATCTGAGCCATTATATTATCAACCACAAAAACGATTATTATTCACTGATAAGACAAATAACTGAAAAACAGCAGTGGCAAGATTGGATTATCTACATTCTTGATGGCGTTGAACAGACATCCGCCTGGACAACAGAAAAAATCAGAGTTATCAATCAGTTACTTGAACATACCTGTGATTACGTCCGCCACAAAAAGCCTAAAATATACTCAAGAGAGCTTATCGATATTATTTTCGAGAAACCTTACTGCAGGATTACCAATCTGGTTGAGGCGAAGGTCGCAAAGAGGCAAACAGCTTCTGTCTATCTTAAGGAACTTGTCAGTGTTGGCGTACTTGAAGAAAAAAAGGCAGGCCGGGAAAATCTGTACGTTCATCCAAAATTCATGAAGCTGTTGACCGAAGATAAAAACTCTTTTGAACCCTATTCGACAAAATCAAAACCGGCTAACAGGAAATAGATGGATATTTGAAGGAACTGGGACTGTAGAAAAAAGAGAAAGAGGTTGAAGATGGCGAAAACTAGACTATCCATTTATTTAATTAAAGAAGGAATTACGGAACATTCAGAAATTATCAAGTCTATCCAAAGCGACCGTACTCTAGAAATAGACAGAATAGGTACTTTTTATTACTGGCCCTCCTATGCTACTCCTCCGTCTTGGGTTGACAGTTTTTTCGACAACACTTTGGGGGCGATCAGCAATCTATTAAGTTCAACCGCAAAGGCCGTTTTTCTTATTCCTGTTGATATTCCTTCTGGACAATCTGGCACGACGACGATACCTAGAATTTATGCTTTGACATTTGGGCCAGGTTGCTATTCTTTAAAACCAGATGTTTTTGAAGAACGATTTGGCCTTATCTGTACGCTCAACATCGTAGGCAAGTTACGTAAGATACAAACAAAGAATATATCTTCGATACCAAAGGATATAAGTGAACAATTGAGTAAGGAAGGTGAAATTGCCGATTTCGCTATAGACCCAGAACAATGTTTAGTCAAGAATATTACTGGTGTTTCAACAGATCTTCAATTCGGGAAAATGATTTCTGGAAAAGATGCTTTAAGTGTTACAGTTGGGCGAAAAATAAATAATATCAAAGAGTTTCTGCGGTTATGTTACGAAAAATATATTTGTGATGATTACAAACAAGATTATGAGTGGATTGACCAAATTGCCGAGGTAAATTCACCAGGTATCAAGGAAAATTTGAATGGTACGTTGATTTCAAATATAGAAAATTCTCATTTAGAAAATATATGGATGGCTGTTCCTGATATTATACCTTGGGAACAAGTATCTGGGTTCAAATACAAAAAACAAGGGGAATTATATGATGATATTGATTTACCTGAATTTCTTGATTCCCTATCCGATGAAAAAAGAAGTAGTCTGAGTATTGGTTACCTGAAAAACAAATCAATTTATTGCATGCGAGCAAATGAGAGTGATGAATTTGCCAGTTGGTCTGCATATAAGTGTTTGTATTGTGAAATAAGACATGAAAGACACGTATACCTACTCAGTAATGGGAAATGGTATGAAGTAAATGCAGATTATGCGGCACGTATAAACCAAGAATTTGAAGACCTTCGTTCCTGTGGTTCATCGATTGAATTGCCGCCAATGAGTTTTCAACCCGGCGAAACGAAACTGGAAAAAGAGAATGACTATAACTTACGTATAGCTCAGCAAAATTCAGATTTACACTGCTTGGACGGTAATACAATACCGCATGGATCTGCTCATAGTAAAATCGAGTTTTGTGATTTGTTTTCACGCGACAATAAAATCATTCATGTAAAAAAATATGGAGCGTCTTCTGTTTTAAGTCATTTATTTTCGCAAGGTACTGTTTCTGGCGAACTTTTTCTAAGAGACAAGGACTTTAGGGATAAGCTTAATGAGAAACTGCCGGATGATTTAAAGTTAAACGATACAAACATTTCTCCCAAGGCAAACGACTATGAAATTATATATGCAATTGCAAGCTCCCACGAAACAGAGTTAGAGTTGCCTTTTTTCAGTAAAGTAACGCTTAACGCAGCAAGAAATCGATTAAAGCTTTTTGGTTACAATGTGTCGTTGCTAAAGATTGAGACCACGAAACCATGACTGATCCAAATAACAAAAAATCGGATTATAAAAAAACTAAGATTGGTTTAATACCCGATGATTGGGATTGTGTGCATCTTGAAGATGCTGCCAAAGTGGTATTAAGCAACGTTGACAAAAAGATGTACGAAGGCCAAAAACCAGCCCTTCTGTGTAATTACACGGATGTGTATTACAACAAATATATAACCAAAACAATCGACTTTATGAAAGCAACGGCATCAGAAAGAGAATTCGAAAGATTCAGCTTGTTGCAGGATGATGTTGTAATTACAAAGGACTCTGAAGACAGAAACGATATAGCTGTTTCGGCATTAGTAACAGAAAAACTGGCTAATGTCCTCTGTGGATACCACCTTGCTATTATTAGGCCAAATCCGGCAAAGTTGCGGGGGGCATTTTTTAACAAATATTTGGAATTACATCCTGTAAAACATTATTTTTCGACGTTGGCAAATGGCGTGACAAGATTTGGCCTTACAGATCAGTCTATTAGACGTTCCCTTGTATTTTTGCCTCCGTTACATGAGCAGAAGAAAATTGCTGATATTTTGGGCGAATGGGATTCAGCAATATTTGAAACCGAAAAGCTGATATCGCTTAAGAAAAAGTTGAAAAAGGCTTTATGCCAGCAACTGCTAACCGGCAAACACCGGTTCAAAGGTTTCAAAAAACCTTGGAAAGAATATCGACTCAGCGACATTGTGAAAATAGTTGAAAGGCCTGTTGAATGGGATGAGGATAAGTTGTACCGGCTCGCAAGTGTTAGACGCTGGTCAGGAGGGATGTTTATAAGAGAGGAGCGAAATGGCCACCAAATCAAGGTCAAAAAACTCAGAACTATAAAAGAAGGTGATTTCTTAATTTCTCATATACAGTCTGCTTACGGTTCAATGGCGTTAGTATCCAGAGAATTTGATGGTATGTATATATCGGAATTATATACGGTTCTTTTGCCTAAAAATCCGGATGATTTTGACATTAGATATTTGGCCTACATGTCCCAAGATAAATACATGTGGCATCTTGCTTATCTTGCGAGCAATGGTTTCTTTGCGGAAAGGCTGCGATTAAATTTCAACCCAGAGGATTTTCTAAAGCATAAAATCAAGATACCCGCAGACATTAAAGAGCAAGGCATGATAATTGAGATACTCAATTCTATAAGCAATAAAATTGCTCTGCTTGATCAGAAGTTAGAATTGCTGAAACAGCAAAAACGCGGTCTGATGCAAAAATTATTAACCGGCAAAATACGAGTAAGGATTTTAAAAAAACGAAAAACATAAAATACAAGGAGAAACCATGTTAAAGGTCAAAGGTTACAATCTTCAATCTTTTACGATTGGATCTAAGCATGTTCGGGCATTTTCTTTAGACAACTGCTCAGGGGTGATAATAGATTATGTTCTTGCTGAGTGTGGAGTGGAAAAATCGCCTCTGCCTGCAGAATTTTACAAGCGCATAAGCTTTGGAGATGGAGCGATCAAGTTAAACAGTTCTGATGACTTGGCATCGTATATTGTAACAAGAGATAATATTGCCCTTGCGCAAAAAACAGGTTCTATCGAAGAAAGTTTGGTCGATTTAGAAACAATTCTCAAACAGGGAAGGCACATTATCCCGGGGACATTGTCATTTATGAATAATCCTAAAGCTAAATTTTTAGGAATGGTCTGGCAATTTACTGAGGCACAAACAAAAGCCCGAGAAAGGTTTAATCATCCCGTAGCTGAAGATATTAGCAAAAGACTACTCAAATTTGACCTTCAGGGCAAAGAACATCCATCAGAAGCTAATGCACGATTGGCATTTCGGAAAAAACTGACCAATAGCTATTTAATGCGTGGTCAGGATGATTTTCTTAATGTCATCATCAACATTGGTGATTCTGCCATAAATGATTTATGGTCGGATTCTGAGGATACAAAACCCAGAACACAGATAGTCGAAGATACAAGAGTAGGATATATTTCAGTTGACGTTCAAATTTTCTTCGACCCACGACGAAAGATAAGTGAAAAAGCGATTGATGCTCATTGGGATGAATGCTCCAGATTAAAAAGTCGTATTGCAGAATTACTGAAAGGGGTCGGCTTTGAAACAGAGTAAGAGAAAAAATCGCAAGCCAGGCTCTAGAAGTCATGCGGTAAAAACGCAGACAGAGAGAGATGCGTATGACCAGAAAGTACGGCTTGCAGACTCTGAAGGCGGGACAAAAGCGGAAATTCCCAGCAAGACATCAACTTTGAGCACAAGATCCATATATGGGGGCTCTGCAAGCGCCGGTATACCTGACAGAGACCCAATTAAACCGCCTCTCCCAAGTGATGGATGGTCGAAATGGATTGGAATAGTTGGCGGGATACTGGCAATTTTAGTTATTTTGGGCGGTCTATGTATTTGGTTTACGGACCTAAAAAATCAAGTTGCATTCAATGAAAAACAAATCAGCCAACTAGGCACAAACATTAAGGAAGTGGATTCAAAACGAGAAAGCCTGAATACAAGGATTGCCAAATTGGAACAATGGAAAGATGTTATCAATGATGACTTAAAGCAAATAAAAGCAGACGTTAAAAATGGGGTATCAACGGAACAAATAGATATAAAACTTATAGAACTTGAACAGAGAGTGCTTAAAGAGCTTGATAATCGTAAAACGAAAGGAAAATAATCATGTCTAAGAAATCTAACACACATCACATTACGTATGACAAGGGCGAAGGCGACTGGAAAGTTATTCGCGGCGGCTCAGAGCGTGCAAGTGGTCATTTTGACACAAAACAACAAGCAATAGATGCAGGTCGTGAAATCAGCCGGAATCAAGGAACGGAATTGAAAATTCACAACATGGATGGCAAAATTTCACAATCAGACAGTCATGGTAACGACCCATTCCCACCAAAAGGGTAATATAGAGGAAGAAAAATTATGCCTGCTGTACCATTAATGAAAGAAGATCATATCTCTCAGATACCGGCCCTGCAATTGTTGCAGAATCTTGGTTGGGA
This sequence comes from Planctomycetota bacterium, assembly GCA_043816955.1. GTDB lineage: Bacteria > Planctomycetota > Phycisphaerae > Sedimentisphaerales > CAYZTY01 > JBDRHL01. Next base: position 26,985 of record JBDRHL010000073.1, read on the forward strand.
GTATTTATCCCCCGCAGAAGCTCTTCGTTATCGGAATAGTAGAACATCGGCTGTGATGCTTGATGGTATTCTGGAAAACCAGCTTAGGGAGATGAACAAGATTCAATACAAAGGCCAGGAATATCCCTTCACCGAGGGCAATATTCATACAGCGGTGCAGGCACTGAAAGAGGTTATTTTTGATGGCTTGGTGAGAACAAATGAAAAGATTTATGACCTGCTCTGTCTTGGCAAGAGTTTGCAGCAGTCAATACAGGGGGATATCAAAAGCTTCACTTTGCAATACATCGACTGGGAGCGTCCCGAAAGAAATGTTTATCATGTTACCGAAGAATATGTCGCGGAACGATCCGGCAGAAAAGACAGTTACATCCCGGATATAGTTCTTTTTGTAAATGGCATTCCACTATCAGTTATCGAATGCAAAAAGCCGGACTTGGGGCCAGGCAAAGACCCAATTGAGGAGGCAATCAGTCAGCACATTCGCAACCAGAAGGAAGACGGCATACCGAAGTTGTTTATGTATACCCAGCTTTTATTAGCGGTGTCAAAAAACGCTGCAAAATATGGCACTGTTGGAACACCGATGAAATTCTGGTCTGTCTGGCGGGAGCAGCAAAATAATGATGAGGAAATTGCAGGATTGATTAATAAAGTACTCTCAGAAGATAAAAAGGACAAACTGTTTTCTGACAGATTTGCTTATGTAAGAGAGTACTTCGATGCTCTGGAGGCCGAAGACGGACGAGAAATCACTGCCCAGGACAAAGCTATATGGTCGTTATGCAAGCCTGAAAAACTCATAGAGATAGTCCACAGATACGTTCTTTATGACAACAATGAAAAGAAAATAGCAAGATACCAGCAATATTTCTGTGTTAAGGACATACTCGAACGCATCCGGTGTGTTGAAAAAGGTAAAAGAAAAGGTGGTGTCGTCTGGCATACCCAAGGCAGCGGTAAGAGTCTGACAATGGTTATGCTGGCTAAAGCCATAGCTATGGAGAAGGCGATAGATGATTACAAGATAGTTTTGGTAACCGACCGTGTTGATCTGGACGACCAGATTTATAAAACCTTCAGGCATTGCGGTGCAGAGCTTCAGCAGGCAACTACAGGCTCTAATTTAGTAGAAATGCTTAAAGGCAAAAAACACCGTATTATTACAACAGTGATTAATAAGTTCGAAGCTGCGGTTGGCAGACAGGGTGTACGAAATGAAGATTCTAATATCTTTGTTCTGGTAGATGAAGGTCATCGGACGCAGTTCGGATCATTCCATGCAAAAATGAGGAAGGCCTTACCGAACGCCTGTTTTATTGGTTTTACCGGCACCCCTGTAATGAAGAAGAATACAAATACCGTGAGGCGATTTGGAGGGCTTATTGGCCAGCCTTATACAATTAAAAAGGCTGTTGAGGATAAAGCAGTAGTACCATTATTGTATGAAGGCCGGCATGTCAGGGAAAGAGTGGATAAAAAAGCCATAGATCAGTGGTTCGACCGTATAACTGAGAATCTGTCGGATGAACAAAAAGCGGATTTGAAACAAAAATTCGGCACTGCGGATATGCTTATGCAGGCAGAACCTGTTGTACGTGAAATTGCCTGGGATATAAGCCAGCATTTTAGGGATAACTGGCAAAACACGCCTTTTAAGGCACAATTGGTTACACCAACCAAAGCAACGGCTTTACTGTACAAAGAGTACCTGGATGAATTTGGTATAGTTAAAGCGGAAGTTTTGATTTCAGGACCCGATGACAGAGAAGGTGAAGAGGATATATATAAAGAGAACAAGGAAAAGGTGATTCGCTTTTGGAAAGCGATGATGGACAAATACGGCACGGAAAAGGAATATAATCGGCAACTCATTAATGCCTTTAAGTACGGAGATTCTTGTGACCCGGAGGAAAATGCACCTGAAATTATAATTGTAGTACATAAACTGCTTACCGGTTTTGATGCTCCTCGCGATACAGTGCTTTATCTGACACGTCAACTTAAGGAACATACTCTTCTCCAGGCAATCGCGAGAGTAAACAGACTGCATGATGGCAAGGATTATGGCTACGTCGTTGATTATAGAGGCGTGCTTGAGAATCTTGATCATGCACTCGATATGTACAGCACACTTTCAGAATTTGCTCCTGAAGACCTCGAAGGCACATTAACAGATGTACACTCAGTTATTGAACAACTACCGCAGAAGCATTCAGAACTTTGGGGTATATTCAGTAGTGTTTTGAATAAGAAGGACGAGGAAGCATACGAAAGATTACTGGCGGATGAAGCCTTACGAGTTCGTTTTTACGAAAAATTCTCAGAATTTGCCAGAATATTGGCAATAGCCTTATCTGCAGAAACATTTCTTGAAGAAACATCAGAAAAGAAGATTGCGGAGTATAAAAGAGACCTGAAGTTTTTCAAAGAATTGAGAAATGCAGTTAGAAGGAGATACGCCGAAGTAGTTGATTTCTCCGAATATGAGTCAAAGATTCGAAAATTACTTGATACCCACCTTGGTGCCGAGGGGGTAGAGCAGATTGTAGGTGCTATTGATTTATTCAGCAAAGAAGAACGAGAAAAAGCGATAGGTCAGGCAACAAGCGATGCAGCAAAGGCGGATATTATTGCCAGTAACACCAAACGTATTTTAGAAGTGAAATGGAAACAGGAAGATCCTTCTTTCTATAAGAAATTTTCGAGGATACTTCAGGATGTCATCGATATGTTCATGGCTGAGCGAATTAGAGAAGCCGATTACCTTAAACAGGTAACCAATATCATGGAATCGGTTTTAAACCGTACTGGTGATGACATACCTGAGCAGCTTGAGCATCACGACGTGGCCAAAGCTTACTATGGTGGCATTAAAGAAATATTGGGTGCCCATAATCTTAAAGAAGGCGCCAATATTGATGAGTTGAGTGCCGAAATTAGCCTTAAAATTGATGAAATAATTGCGAATCGGAAAATCGTCAATTGGAAGTACGACATCGATATACAGAACAAAATGAGACAGGATATAGAGGACTATTTCTTCGATGCAAAAGATGATATTCAGCTTAATTTAACTTTTGAAGAAATCGATTTGATTATGGATAAATGCATTGAAATTGCCAAGGCGAGGCAACCATGAAGTCAAATCACACAAGCGACATACCATCCAAAACCATTCATTTCGGGAAAGAAGCTTTTCAGGTTACAATCAAATTTGAAGATCGCCGAAAGCTCAAAATAATTGTATATCCCGATCTAAGGGTTGAAGCGAAAGCACCTTTGGGAAAAGATATTAGTGATGTTATAAGTAAAATCAAACATCGCTCAAGATGGATTATAAAGCAACATGACTATTTTCGACAATTTGTTCCTCGTTTGCCTGAGAGAAGATATGTTAGTGGTGAAACATTTTATTATCTTGGAAGACAATACCGCTTGAAAATCAAGGAAGGTTCGAATAGTTCAGTCAAACTCAAAGGAAAATTCTTGTGGGCGTATACACCGGATTGTTCTAATGCAGAAAAAATTAAACAGCAGGTTATCTGCTGGTACAAAGACCATGCTAAAAGTTATTTTGAAAAACGACTACATATTTGTTATGAAAGAGCCAGGATTCATCGTATTATTCTGCCGCATATAAAATTGAGAGATATGAAAAAAAGATGGGGTAGCTGTACTAACAATGGCAGTATCATTCTTAATACCGAGCTGATCAAAGCCCCGGTTCATTGCATTGATTATGTAATCATTCACGAGTTATGCCATCTGCGATTTCTTAAGCATGATGATAATTTCTATCGGCTTCTTTCCTTATTGGCGCCCGATTGGAAAACAAGGAAAGAGTGTTTGGAAAAAGTGTTAATTTGAAAACTCTATTAGAGATTGATATGGTGGTTTTTATAATCGTTAATATTAACAAAAAATAAGGATGATTGTTGAGATGAATCGCTATTGGGTAGTTCCAGCTAATACCAGTTTATCCTAATTAATCAGTTGACTTCTAATGCTTTAGGTGTTTTAATTTTGTCTTAAATAAATCAATTTTTATCTCCGTTTTTAAGGATTGTTGATTATGGCTGAAAGATGGGTCTCGATTGACGAAATTTCGGAACATCTGGGGGTCAAGAAAGACACCATTTACAAATGGGTAGCCAAGAAGAAAATGCCGGCTCACAAGGTTGGTAGGCTTTTAAAATTCCAGATAAAAGAGGTTGATCGTTGGATTCGAGAAGGTAAAGCAAGTCCTGATTACAAAGGGAATGTTTTAAAGAATTCGAGGAAGAAATAGCGAAATGGCCAATAAATTGCCAGCCATAATAAACAAGCGTATTACATATGAATGAAGAATACCAAATAATTTGTTGTCCTAAATGCGGGCAAAAATTAAGGGTGCCCTCAAACCAAGGAGTATTAAATGTAAAATGCCCGAGCTGCGGGGAGAGATTTTCCTTTGACAAAGAATCAAGCATTTCTTCGGAAAGCTTTGCTAGTTCCACCAATGGAGAAATACATACCAGCCCCCAAAACGGTTCGGCTTTTATAAAAGAAGTCGCCAAGTACTTCATGGATTTTTTGGAAACAGATTTCCATAAACGTCGAAATCCAAAAAGAAGTATCAAGCTTCGTAACCAAGACAATCTTCTTGTGGGTTTGAATCTCAATAAATACCCTGATTTTAATAATCTCCTATGGAAATCTGTTAATAGCGGCTTTGGTTCAAGCCGGTCCATTGAAAAAGGTCATTATAAAACCACTATTCCTCAAAATCTTCTGGATTTGATTAAATTTCAAACAGAAAAACTTTCTGACAATCAGATAAATCAAATTACTAAAAATATTTCTGAAGAATTGGAAAAGGCCGCAGTTCTATATAAAGAGGAATATGACAAAGCATTAACAACGTCTCTGGAGTTCACCGAAAAAATAATAAAAGAAAGCTTAGTCTTGCCTTTTATCAATAACATCGAAAAATCTTTAGAAAACCTAAACTTGGGTGATGAAAACAGTATATACTTGATGGAGGAAGAACTGACTAATGTCTTGGTTACACTCCTTGAGAGTAAAATCTCTGAATTACTGAAATTCTTGATTGCAAAACAGAAGACAGCTCTATTAAGAGAGCTCAAATCAGTTTTTGATATTGATGACGTGAAAAATGATATTAATGCGTTTTTTAAAAACTTCGAAGTCACAGACCTGTTTGCAGAAATTTATGAAATTGACAGAAATAGGAATATATTAGATAAGCAGGAATTTTATTTTTATTTTTACGACATTTCGTTCAACAAGATTAGATACCCTGTTTTTTATCTTCCTTTCAGTTTGGAAAAAACAAATGAAAGTCTGAGGATATACTTTGACTCCCAGGTTTATATCAACAAAAAGGCCCTTGGGTATATAGTCCAGGAATATAATAAGGAGAAGGGGAAAAGGGGCAATCTAAACACCACCACTGAAAGAATAATTTATCTTGCGGAGCACAAGAACGATTTTGCGACAGTTGTAAGCAATATAGTCAACGAAATAACCAATTTTTTTGAGTTAGATTCAAGTATCAATATTCATGTTCCTGATCCGCAAGTAGCAAAAAGCTTTTTAGTAAGAATGTCCAACTCTTGCTATATTAGCCTATTTGATAAATCTGACGAGGCTTTGGTAAATGATTACGAGGAAATCCTACAGTTATTGTCGAACGAAGATGGTGTTCTGGCACAAGCGTTTGATAAATTAATCGACGACTTTATACACAAAAACCCACAGCCTTTTAATCCTGAAGTAGAAAATGAATGGGATGATACGGCTACCGGGGATAGATTAGTTTTCGCCAGCCCCATTCCTCTGAACGGAGAACAGCGGCAAATATTATTAGCAACGAGTAGAAAGGATTGTAAGTATATAACTGTCGAAGGACCTCCAGGTACGGGCAAAAGTCACACGATAACAGCCATCGCCTTTGAGGCTATTTTGAAAAACCAGTGCGTCCTTATCTTATCTGATAAGAAAGAGGCTTTAGATGTTGTTGAGGTTAAGATTACCGAAACGATGAATAAGGTCAGAACGGACAAGAAATTTCAAAACCCAATACTTCGTTTAGGAAAGACAGGGAATACCTATAACCAAATATTGTCAAAGTCTTCCCTTGAAAATATCAAAATCTTTTACAGGGCTGTAAAAAAAGATTACCAGTCCTTAGAACAGAATATTGGAAAGTCGGTAAAGAGCCTGAAGGAGGATTTAGATGCCGAAATTTGGGCTTGCAATGAAATAGATGTCGAAGAAGTCCGTGAACTGTTTGGGTTGGAGTATCATTACGAACAAAATGGATGTCATGTTGATGTTGAAGAGATTTTAAAACAACCTGATTCGGCCATAGAACTTGAAGAATTTAGAAGAATCTTTTTGGACATTAAGAGTAAATGTGTCAATGACCGCAATAGTAATATTGCTAAATTATCAGAACTGTTTGGTATCCATGCTGATAGTTTTGAGAATCCTTCGAAGTTGTTAAATCTTGCCAAGTTACTGATTGCAATATCCGGAGATGCCACAGAAATAACAAATGTGTTCGAAGAGAAAAGTGAATTACTCAGGAATTTCCACAAGCTGTCAGATGGAGACTTGGAAAAATTAGAAAGGTTAATAGAAGCATACAAAACTTTAAGGAACCCTGTTTGGGGTTATTTTCTTAAAGGTGGCAAGTTAGAAAGAATAAATAAAGAATTCAAGGACACATTTCCTTACTCAAAATTTGATTATTCCTATAAAAGCATAGGGCAATTCAACAATGTTTTAGAGATTCTGAGTTTTGTCGCTAAATTAAAACAAAACCGTTTATCTCCTTCTGGGGTAGATTTTGATTACCTTAATATTGTTCACCGCTTTATCCAAGATGAAACAATGGGTTCTTTATCCGCGGAAATGGCCCACCTCGCCGAAGACATTGAATATCTAATAGCTAATTTCAACAAATATCCCAATACCCTAAATAAGATCGGTTTGGTTCAGACGTCCCTTGCAAGTTTCGGTAATAACCAATTTACCGAAATGCCTGATAGGGATTTTGATATGATAATCAGGTATATAAATCTTAAGCAAAAAATAACAAAGGATTTCAACAACATACCTTTGCTGAATTATGCAGACCAAAGCAGGGACATTGAAAATCTTACTACGTTGAAAATGACGTATTTGTTGGATGGACGGGTAATAGATTTCTATGAGCAAAACCGTAACGATGCCAACACGATACGAAATGTTATCCGGCAAAAAAGGAAATTCAACAGGGATGATTTCTTAAGGTTAAAAGAGGCATTCCCCTGTATTTTGGCAGGTGTCAGGGATTATGCTGAATATATACCGTTGGAACCGGGATTGTTTGACCTTGTTATAATTGATGAGGCTTCTCAGGTAAGTATCGCCCAAGCCTTCCCTGCCCTGTTAAGAGCAAAAAAGGTGGTTATTCTGGGCGACAAGAAGCAGTTCAGCAATGTTAAAGCCGCCCACGCTCGCTCCGATACAAACAAAGAATACCTGAACAGCCTCGAGGCAACATTCAAAAAGCACATATCCAATGAGAGCTCAAAACTTGTTAAACTTGAAAAGTTCAACATTAAGACTTCTATCCTGGAGTTCTTTGAGTTCATCAATAATTATAATACTCAGCTATTAAAGCATTTTAGGGGCTACAAGGAACTAATCTCTTATTCCAACAAATACTTTTACCAAAACAACTTCCATGTAATGAAAATAAGAGGCAAGCCCATAAATGAAGTACTAAAGTTTTCTTTTGTAGATCATGACGGTAGAGCCGAACTTATACCCAATACGAATATCCCAGAAATCAAATTTATTTGTTCAAAATTAAAAGCACTAAAAGAAAATAATAGTGATTTAAGCGTAGGTATCATTACTCCACATACTAATCAGCAAAAAATGCTTATGGAGATGATTAACAAATCTGTTGATAGAGATTATTATTTTGAAAATTTAAAATTAAAGATAATGACCTTTGATACCTGTCAGGGTGAAGAACGAGATATTATTTTTTATTCTATGGTTGCAACCAAGGAGCTCGACCGTTTATGGGGTGTATTCATCAAAGACTTGGCAAGTGTGGATATTGAAGAGGATGGCAGGATAAAAGCCCAGAGGTTAAATGTTGGCTTTAGCAGAGCCAAAGAATGTATGCACTTTGTGTTGAGTCAACCATTGGATCAATATTCCGGTTCTGTAGGTGAAGCTCTTAGACATTACAATAATGTCCTGATAGAAGCCCAGCAGGAAAAAACCGCTGCTGATGTAGACTCAAACTCGCCAATGGAATCGCAGGTTTTGAATTGGTTTTATCAAACTGAATTCTGGAAGGAAAACAAAGACAACATAGAGTTTACCCCACAATTTAAGATAGGAAAATATCTGAAGCAGTTGGATAAAACATATAAACATCCAAATTATATTGTTGATTTTTTGCTGTTCTATCAGGATGGATCGAATGAGGAGCATAAAATTATTATTGAATACGATGGTTTTAGAGAACATTTTAAGGATGTAGATGTAATCAACGAATTTAATTACAAAGACTATTACTCGGATGATGACATTTACAGAAAGAAAGTTCTTGAGGGCTATGGCTATAAGTTTTTAAGAATCAACAGATTTAACACAGGTAAAGACCCCATAAAAACCCTCGACCGAAGAATCAGGCAGTTAATAGGGGGAGGCCATAAAGGCAACAATTTATTAGATAATATCCTTGGAACAGTCGACAGGCTCCAAAATGGACACATGAAGGATTGTCCTAAATGCAAGAAACTTAAAAACCTCGACGATTTCCGCGATTCGTCTCTAATCACAGGTTATGGAAGATTTTGCAGAAGTTGCAAGGGGCTTGTAGGTTTTAAAGAATCGAAAGCCTCAACGACGGTTAAAGATATTGATACTAAAATCAAAAGCTGCCCAAAGTGCGGTTCCCCCATGGTGTTGCGGAATGGGAGATATGGCCCATTCTTTGGTTGTTCAAAATACCCATACTGCAGAGGGACAAGAAACTGTTGATAAATATCAAAAATGCTGAGCAACAAAAGATAAACCATAATCTTACAGGAACAATTTATGTTGAAGAAAAAGGGCAAAAAATTTCTTATAAGACACAAGCCTTTTGCTGCCTTTGACAGCAGCATAGGGAAATTATGTTTAATCACTCTTTGTGCAGGAGACCAGATCAAACTTTTGGAGTCACTAGAGCAATCCTTGGAGTTATGTCCGGCAGAAGTGTTCGTTAGGAAACTAATGGTTTATATCTGTTACCCTGAGGAATCTTTGGACAGTGAGGGTTATAAGCCTGAAAGCATGATTCTGTCGGATGATGATATTGAAAAATTATCTACTGAGGAGATAGAAAAATTTGCTGAGATTTACATCAAACATGAAGATTATTTGTACAGGAAAACTCTTACGAAAAAAAGAACAGATGAAGATGGCAAAGAAGTAATTTATTTTGAGAATGGCGAAATAGAGCATCCCAGAAACGACAATGAAACATTTGTCCAGTATTTACATAGGCTCTATGTACTTCAAGAAAAGAAGATGAAAGAACAGCTTTCTAAAATGACCAAATCTATAATAGGAACCGCTCGTTTCTCTGCGGGCTTGTCGCAAAATATTAAAAATACACTTTCGATGGGTAACTCTATCTCCAAGGCTCTGGGATGTATAGGGGGTCTCTCTGCAAAAGATTCTATTTTGAAGTCGATGACTGATTTCAAGACTGCACAACCCTTAGCTACTCCGAAATTAACCAGGCCGAACATTGACTTTGGTGAAATAGTCAGATTATCTGAGGAAAATCGGCGTGCGCCTTTTGATGATTTGGCAAATCGGCTTGATCAACTGATTGAGATAAATACACAATCGACAGAATTTATGGTTGAAATGAATAAAACCCAGACAGGAATCGCTGGTGAAATCAAGGCTTCTGGGGAATCGGCATCTAATTTTTCAAAATGGAATATCGTTTTTACGGTGCTGGTTATAGTTTTAACTGGTTTTGGGCTATGGCTTACTGTGGTTGATCACGCAGATACCAATGCTAATTCCGAAACGATAAAAGAATACGTTGATAATGTAGTTGGCAAATTAGATAACATCAATAATAGCATTGGTGTTAATAATCAAAAATCAATTGAACAATTACAGATTATTTTCAACAAATTTCAACAGACTTTAATTGATCAGAGCAGCGAATTTGATTCAATAATCACCAAACAAGCTCAAATAATAGAGCAGTTAAAGCAACAGAATACAGAAGCCAATCATGAAATAGATTTCTTAAAAAAGAGGCTGGCTACAATGGAAGCTAAACTGAATATTGAAAATAAGACCGAAGGAACAGCATTAGATACCAAATAGTTATTTGTGGAGTGCAGCGAGGGGTTGACCACACTTACTGATGGAGTACGGTTAAAGCAATTTTTAGCAGAATAACCTGATGTTGAACGGTATATTGCCCTCTTCCGAATAGCCTTTCCCAACCAAGTCGGCCATTTTTCTTGTCCCCATTCATTTGGAGAATGGGGTCAAGTCATGAAGGGCGATGTTCCTCTAAGCTCAATCTCAACTGATCTTGAAACTTAATAATGTCCCCATAAACAGGTTCTTTGCAGCGGGTTTAAGCGGTTTGGCAATGTTCTATGGGTGCTATACAACATCGCATCAGCTTATTTTTAGTGCCACACGAACTTGAAAAGACAATGGTTACAATCAAATATTTCCAGACCTCTACATAAGGAAATGATTTGCATAAACCGCATATCTCCTTTATAATCGAGTTTTTATCGGTTTCAGGATCGGGAACATGGAGGGCTGAGCTGTCTTGAGAGAATCAAGACAGACGAGTTTGGAACTTTGAAGGTAGATATGATCGTGCAAAAATTGGCTGTTTTTAACCATTTGGGAGTTAAAAGGTGGGCCAAGGGCAACAAATATACGTTTATGATATACCGGCAATCCCTGATTGTACGCACCATAGTCTGGTTACACTATGCGGGGGCAATGTCCGCGAGCACATTTTCAAGGCCAGCGAACACCTGCTTCGGATGATCACCAATTTCCAAGAAGGCCAGATAGCCCTGGCGATCCGTTTCATCTTCAAACCTGAAACAGATAATGGGATTCAGCAGAGGCTAAAGCTACAACTGGCTGTCAAAATCGGGGAAGGAGTATCCAAGGATACAGTCGAGCAGCTTGTTAATTCAGGGCCGTTATCTGAGTTCTATGAAATCCATGAGACCGATAGTGTGCAAAAGGAGTATCTTTTGGACCATGATTTTCCTGCTGTCTGCGAAGTCATACGCCAGGAAAAAGCAATTACGCCCTTTATCCCCCAAGAGGAAAACCCCGACAGAATTCCCACTGTGTACTATTCTTTACACCCACTTGAGGCCGGTGCGGACAACGATTATTCGATGATTGACACTTTGCTTTCAAAAATGAAGTCTCCCTGTGTTGTAGAAATGCTTGTCTGTCCGGTAGACCAGGAAAGTGAGCTTGAGGCTCAGTATAAGTATATTACCCAGCTTAGGAGCATCAATGAGTACGGAGAAGACCCTTACGACAGTTCACAACCCGCCAATGTCTTTCAAGACAGTGAAGATGATGATGAAGATGATTTTCGGCAGCAGCCGATCCAGTTAGACATCGGAAGAAAACGAGACCCGATGGCTGATGATATTGCCCAGGAACACCACGAATTCCAACGCAAGCTGCGCGAGCCGCAATTGTTATTTAATATAAAGGCATTTGGCATGAATCAGGAGAATGCCTTGATGCTGGCATCGGCTGTAGCGGAGTGTGGTTTCACCGGTGGAAAATATAACCTGGTTGCTTACAACAAAAAAGACTCTGAAGAAAAGGTTAAATGGCTTGAAGATTCGGTCAAAAACAGCCGTGAAATGGGTATCTCGCTTCATGCAATGTATCCGAAAGTCTGGGTTGCTGATCTTCCAGTAGTATATCGGCGTATGGCAAGATTATGCCGTATGGCGACTGTAGATGAGTTAAAGGGGATTATCCGTCTGCCTGTAGGACGTCACGGTTCGCCGCGATGTATCAGAAAATCAACCGACCCCAAAATAAGCACAGACAAAAAAAGTATTCTGATCGGAGATGACCTGGAATCGGGATACCCTGGAGAACGCAAGTACAGCAAACTGTCAAATCTGTCTAATACCTTTAATTGTGCCAGGCCAACCAATCTTGAATCACGGCTTCCATTGACAACTCTGACCAAGCACATGTTCGTTGCCGGCGTTCCGGGCAGTGGTAAAACAACGGCTGTCTACAATATGCTCGTGCAGCTTTTCAGGCATGGTAAACCATTTTTAGTGATCGAGCCGGCAAAAACAGAGTACCGTGTTCTCAAAACTTTACAGAATCATCAAGACGACTCTGTAAAGGAAATGGCCCGTCAACTGCGTATCTATAGTCCCGGCAATGATATGGTATCTCCTTTCCGGTTCAACCCGCTTTTCTTTCCTGAAGGTATTATGCTTGATGAGCATACAAGCCAGATGCTTTCATGTTTTGAGGCCGCCATGCCAATGGGCGGGCCATTGCAGGCCTTGTTCGCGGAAGCTGTAGAAGAAGTCTACATAGATCGTGACCTTGAAAAACTTGATTTTCCACGAATGAATGACTTGGTTGAAGCAGCGGGTCGAATTATGGAAAAGAAGAAGTATGAGGGTGAGATAAAATCAAACCTTCAGGCTGCTATCGAGGTAAGACTTGGTATGCTGACCCGCCAGGCTATGGGACGTATCTTCCAGTGCCAAACCTGTATGCCATCAATAGCAGAATTACTGGAATTCCCTACCATTATCGAAATGGACTATTTATCACAGAACCATGCCTGTCTGTTGACTTTGTTTCTGCTTTCTGCAATCAGAGAGCATATTAAAATCGATCCTAAACGCAGGCACAAAGATTTACACCATGTAACAGTTATTGAAGAGGCCCACAATATTGTAGGTAGAACTGGCTCAGCCAAAGCATCGGAAGATATAGCTGATCCAAAAGCCTTTGCCGCTCAATACATTTCACGAATGTTAGCTGAACTGCGAGCTCTTGGAGAAGGCATCATCATCGCCGATCAACTGCCATCTGCGGTAGCTCCGGAGGTCGTGAAGAACACTGGTACCAAGTTAGCTCATCGCCTGGTCAGCAATGAAGACAGAGAAGACCTGGGAGGAGCGATGCTTTTGGGCGGCACTGAAATCGAAGAGATCGCCCGGCTAAAACCAGGTGAAGCCTATTTCTATACCGAAGGCCTGCACCTACCCCGACGTGTTCGCTGCCTGAATGCCAACTTATATCTCGAACTGACAGAGTTTATAGATGCTGATTCTCTTGGGTCTGTCATTACTGAAGAAGAGTGGTTCAATAATAACAAAAACAACAGGAGGTTGGCATTCTCTGAAACTGCCCGCAAGGCAGAACAAGATGCCGGTGATGCGTTTAAACAGCACGAGTCAGATTTGAAAAAAATGAACAGAAAGTACGAAGACATCATAGACGAGAAGGAACATGAAAACGAAGAGGAGTTTAAAGAGGAGAGGGACCAACTTAAGGAAGACTGTGATTCCCATGCAATTTCCGTTGAGGAAACTTTTGATACTTTCAAGGCTCGCTTTGACACCCTTAAAACTCTCAGTCAGAACAGCAAGGACGGATTGACAATATCGGCTAAAAACGCTTTCAAAAAATGGGATGAAAAAATTCGGCCCGGTTTAGTAGAGCTACGGAAAGGTTTTTATACTATTAAAGATAACCTTTGAAAATATTAACTATTAGGAGATGGTAAAAATGGGAACTACGAACATGTCAAGTGAGGTAAAAGAAGCGAGAGGCATAATCGCGGAAATAAGTGATTTGCTCGAGGTGCTAACTCAATGGGCTGGTGACGAAGCGGATGCCACCATAAAGGGGCTGCATAACAAGTGGCATGAGCTTATGGCAAAGACAGAAGATCCGATATCGAAGGAGTTCATTGATGAATGCCAGAAGTTATTGGAGAAATGCGAATCTTTTCATACAGAGGCCGGTGAAAAGATTCTATCATTTGTAGAGGATGCGAAGGAGAAAGTTTCTACAATTAAGGAATTGGCCGGAGATAATAAAGAGACCATGTCTATATTGGAAGAGGTTCTTAAGCTTTGGAATGAGGCTGTGCAACCTCGAATTAAACTTCTTTGCGATAATACAGCAGAATTGGCGTCGTCTATTATGGACATGATGAAATTTGTGGTAGAGCCTATAGAAGCTACTACAAAAACGCCCTAAGCAGGAGATATTATTATGCCAATAAGACTTGAAAAAAAGAGCAAGGGTCAACTTAAAGAAGGCGTTGAAAAACGCAGGCGTAGTCTTGATAAAGGTGAAAAAGGTATAGGCAATGTGGTGAAGGAGAAGAAAGAACTTGCCAAAGTTTCACACGAACTTCGCTATCCCACCAAAGAAGGTGCGGCAGAAATAAAGAAGGCACTTGCAAAATCTGCTGAAGCAATGAACAAGGAATTTAAGAAAAAAAACAAGGATTTGAAGGAAATACACAAAAAATGCAAGGATGCAGAGATCGACTTTAAAGGCCGAACAGGAATGGCTGAGAAGAACGCGGAAGAAACAAGGAAAACAAAGGGCCGGATGAAAGAGACACACGATGCCAAGCCGTATCTTGACCGAGCCGAACTGGCTGCTAAAAAGGATGCCGCATTTACTAAAGAGTATGAAGGCAAACAGAGAAGACGTCGTGAAAGAAGTATAACATGTCGTAACGAACTAAATACACAATTAATGAATACTATGCTAAAGTTGTAATGTGTCCATAAATATTGGATATAGAACTATTTCTATGACAGGAAAATATTCCCCGGAGAGTTAATATGTCAAAGTACAGACCAGAAAGCAGACGTAAACTTGAAGGTAAAGTAAAGGAATTTGACTCCAAGATCAATGACCATACCAAGCATTTGGACAATGTGGTCAAATACGATGCCAAGGCAATAGCCGATGTTTCTAAGAAGACCCGGTCAGGAGGTACTATTGAGGCTGATAAAGAAATTAAGCATGCTATTCAGCAGGCAGGTGGGAAAGTCAAGGAAAAATATGGACACGAGAAAAAGTCCCTCGACGACTTAGTGGAAAAAGGAGGTAATCTGAAAAGCGAGCTTGAGGAGCGTGGAAAATATTCCAAATTAAATTACAAGGAATTAACGAAGGCTTCGAGCAGTATCATAGAGACTCCGGCAGCCAAGAGGGGTCTGGACAAGGGCAGGCAGGTCGCCCAAGAAAATATATCTGTAATGGATTCATTACACGATGTTGTCTATAGGGGAATGCAGAGGACCGGTCAACATATTCAAGAAATGGACTATAAAATTGCAAATATGTTACACTTTTTTGTTAGTGGTGCGATGACAAAATATATGGCTGCAGAGGATAAAAGAAGACGTAAGATTGAAGCTGAAAATGAAGCTTTGCGGAAAAGAATGGAAGCAAGACAACCTCTTCAAGACGGAAAACAGGATCAAGTTGCCAATGAAATATCAAAGAAACGTGACAATAATTATGGTCGCCGTTCCGTAATACCGGGAGAAAGCAATAATCTATACAACCAGAAAAATTCATACGAATAAATATAACTGTGTCAATACCTGGAGTAATACTTCATGTGCATTAGGAGAAGATTAATATGACAAATATGCCATCTGAAATCAAGGAGGCCTGGGAAATATTAGCTGAGATAAATGATTTACTCGGTGAGCTAATTCAGTGGGCCGGTGACGATGCTGTTGTCACCATAAACAAGCTATATGACGAGTGGCAAGACCTTTGTTCAGAGACAGCTTCTGCAAGGTCAGTGTTATTCTATGATCGCTGTAAAGAGATATTGAACGAATGTGATTCTTACTGTAATGATATTGTTAGTAAGGGCCGTGGTTTCGAAGAGACTGCTAAGGACAAGTTTCTTCTAATTACGCAATTAGCCGGTGACAACAAAGAGACCAGGCTTCTATTGGAAGATTTTCTTAAACTTTGGAATGAGGTTTTGCAACCTCAGCTTGTGTTGCTTTTGGGAAATGCGACGGCATTAGTGTCGCGTATCATGGATATTATGGAAGCTGCAATGCAGCCTGTAGAAATCTGATTAGGAGAAAATTATTATGAGACCAAGACCGGAAAGACGTACCACACTTAAAGAACGTGTTGATAGAAGTAAACACAAACTTGATGACCGCGGCAAACATATGAAAAGAGTGGCGAAGGAGAAGAATGAACTTGCCAAAGTTTCACACGAACTTCGCTATCCCACCAAAGAAGGTGCTGCAGAAATAAAGAAGGCACTTGCAAAATCTGCTGAAGCAATGAACAAGGAATTTAAGAAACAAAACAGCGATTTAAAGAAAATACACAAAAAATGCGAAGAAGCTGCGAACGACCTTAAAAAACGAACAGAAGTTGCCATACGAGATGCTCACCATGCAAAAAAGGCGGTGGGGCAAATGAAGGAAACAAAGAATGCTAAAAACCTTCTTGTCCATGTAGAAAAGGTATCTAAAGATGATGCTGATTTCACAAATGACCTGCGAAGCAGACTGAAAAAGTACCGCCAAAGAAGTGAGAAGACTCGCAATGCTCTAAATGCTCAGTTAATGAATGCCAAGCTGAGACTGAATTGGTAGTGTTTCTATAAATATTGGATAGGAAACTGGTTTTTAAAAGGAGATTGGTTTTCATGGAAAGTCATCCTTAGAAAAGGACTTAGATATGCCAAAGTACAAACCGGAAAGCAGACGTAAAATTGAACAGAAAGTAAAGGATATTGACTCCAAGGCTAAAGACCGTACCAAGCACATGACCAATGTAGTTAAAGATAACAAGGCTGTTGGCAATCTTTTTAGACATCTCCTGTTAGGAGGCACTGTCGAAGGCATGAGGGAAGTCAACAGTCATCTTCAACAAGCACGCAAGGAAGTTAAGAGAGAATACGGACACAAGAAAAAGTCCCTCGAGGACTTAATGAAAAAAGGCAGTAAGCTAAACAGTGAGGTTAAGGAGCGTGGAAAATATTCCAAATTAAATTATACGGAATTAACGAAGGCTTCGAACAGTATCAAAGAGACACCGGCAGCCAAAAAACGCCTGGATATGGGCAGGCAAGCCGCACAAGAAGACACGCATAGACTGCAAGCAATAGACAAAGGTCTCGATAGACGTCTGAGGAGAATCAGGCAAAGCATTCAAGACAAAAATCTTCGTTTCGAAACAGAAGGATTCGTTCTAGCTGGCGCTGTTTATGGTGCTGATACCGATTTTTTCAGGACTTATCTGTCTCCACAGGATATTAAGAAAATTAAAGAGGTGCATAAAGAGGATGTCGAAAAAAGAGGGCCGGTTGAAGGAGGGGCATTTGACGAGAAGAAGTATGAGTAATATAAGCAATCAATACAGTCTTCCTTGGATACAAAAGCAAGGATTGAATAATCAGGATTTATATATTTATAAAAAAGAGACTCTTCAGAAGCAAGAAATGATCACTAAGAGTTAAGATTTTTCAGAGGCTTTATGGATAAGCAGCTAAATTTAAAGGATGTTCAGAAAGAAATCAGCTTGATCACCAATGCTCTTAAAGCCGGCACTGGCCGTTCGGGCGATTTTCTCACTAAATCAGAGAAAGCTAAAAAGCGTTTATCGGAAATCGAAAAAGTCCTTCAGGGATATCTGGGGGTGGGGTACCACAATCTTAGCGATTTGGAAAGTGTTTCTTCGGGCAAATTGCAAGAGGCTTGGCAAATTGCAGGTGGCCAGATAGATAAAATCAAAAAACTTCTTAGTGATGTCAATTCGGCTTTAGATTATAGCCGTCATATAAAGAAAGAGACCGCCGGTCCGGTTAAAACAACTGAAACCGGCGATTATAAAGAAATTGAAGAAGATACTGACCCTATGAGTACATCTGAAGTAACTTCTCAGACAATTGCCCTTCTGGATGCACAACGATACGGGGCTACAACCGGCCACGACAAATATCCAAAGCCTGACCTTGGTTTACCTACGAATCAACGAAACTGTGGTATTGCAGATAAGATTCGTATGGGATTGAGAGGTTCAGGGGCAAGTGGGCATGATTATCACCAGATTACAATGCCAAAATTCTATCATATCTTTTGCAGGGGGAAAGTTTGAGTTCGGATACGGAAACAATTGTGTTTGGCGGCAGTGGCAGCGAAAACCCCTCACTTAAGATGTGGTCGAAGCTGACCGAAGATGCCAAACCTTTGATTGTCTCTCAATTCAGTTATGATTTTTCGATTTATGCCCTGGCTATTTCTCCAGGTGGCACCAGAATAGCCGTAGGTACTAAGCAAGGACTTTTGCGAGTCCACGCCCTTTCAGGTTTGCGTGCCTCTGAAAACAGCCCTGCCCTTTTTGAAATATACCATCCACCGTTTGTTACCAGCCTTGCCTTTTTAACCGATGACATTCTGGCTTCAGGCAGCCTTAATGGTAACATCAAATTATGGTCTGTATCAGAAAAATGCCAGTTAGCAGAATTCCCAGCCCATCCCAAAGGGGTGATTGCGCTTCGGCGGTTAGGATCATTGGTATTAGCAAGCATTGGTAGAGATAAGGTGCTTCGGATATGGGACATGGACACCATGGAGGCAAAATATGAAAGTCCGCCGTTTATCCTGCCAAAGATTTATGCTCTTACTTCACTGGATTGTAGCTTCATTAGTGGGCTATTGATGCATCCATCCGGCAATGGTGATCTACACTTGTATGATCCTTACAATGATTTTACTAAACGTATTGTACATGCCCACGATGGTGATTTCTGTGCTTTGGCATGCGGTAGTGAATATGTAGTAACCGCCGGCTTAAGCGATACAATGATCAAACTGTGGCCATCTTCAATGGATGAACCTCTTGCGGAAGTTTCTGCTCCTTTAGGGTGTTGGACGGTCAGTTGGGCGGGAACAAGTTCGATTATAACTGCTTATACTGATGGCAGCAGTCAAGTCTGGAACCTTGATGGCAGGCTTTCGCCTGGACCCCGATACAATAATCTTGACTTGCGTACTACTATCGGCTTGCCGGTAGACCTTATGGCAAGAAACCTGTTAGAGACTAACAAACAATGGTGTGACAATAAGCTTGCCAGAGCGAAGGAAATCATCGCAGATTCCGGGGGCCGCAAAGAGATATCGACCATTATTGATGGTCTCTGTCAGAAAGGGTTTTCTGTCGAAGCTATGTTAGTCCTGGCAGATGCGGCAAAAGCACAAAACAAACCGCTTTGGGAACTTGAATGCCGCCTGACTCTGGTTAAAGAACTGGGTGATAATAGTACAGCATTACCATTACTATATGCTCTGGGGAAACTATTACGAAGACTCAAAGAGCCGAAGCTTGCACAGGATTGCTTCAAAAAGATTCTGCAAACAGACCGAGACTATTTTGATGTGAATGAGCAGATTGCCAGCTTAGAGTCAGACTCTTTGATACAGCTTTGCCCGGAGAAGGATATACGAGGCGACCTAATGAAAAAAGGCCGTTTTCTCCAGGAGTTGGAAAAGCATACAATTCTAAATAAGAAATTCTCCTGGCGGTCGGTGATTAAAATAGAAAAAGCATTCACTTTTAAAGTCCGTCTAAGTAGTAAGGATGTGGCTGATTCTGTTTCAACAGCCATAGAAAAATCCAAGTCAGATGCCTGCTCAACTGGATTGGAGCAAGTGCTGCTCTTTTACCGAGGCAGATTAAAAGAGATAACCTGGATGTATGTGCTTTCAACCAAAAAGAATTTCCCAATAACTTTTGCACTGGAAATTCACTCTACTACCAGAGGTTCAGAATTCATTCCATACAAAATTTTTGATACAAAGCAACTAAAGATTTCTACGGAGATATCAGCTAATGAGCATAATCAGCAGGTAGAAAATGCCTGGAACAAATTCCGCGCTTCTGATGATACCAAGGATTGGTTAAGCAACATTTACAATATATCAAACGAATGTATCAAACAACTGGCCAGGAAAAAACGGTCAGATAAGGGAAAGTCAGGCAAGATAAAGTATAGATATTAAAAGAAACAATATGTTTTGAGGTTTTTACAAATGAGCGAAGATGCTTCAATTATTACATGCCGGAAATGTGGCAGTAAGCTGGAAGCAACCTGGTCTACGTGTCCGAGTTGCGGTGCACCAACAAGTTTGCCGGGTTTGGTATGCCCTAATCGTAACTGCCAGAGTCCGATTGAGGAACACTGGAAAATATGTCCATATTGTGCAACCACCTTATCTGGCAGTGAAACACCACACGCTAATGAAGCTTCTTCGGGCACAGGGGCAAATTTAAGTAGTAGGGGTGGTATTGTTACACAAAGAAAGAATGGAAGGATCACCATAGTGCCTTTAGATTTGCCGGAAGGTGAGGCTTTATGGGATAAATACCGTATTGTTAAAGAGCTTGGGAGAGGCGGTTTCGGGGCGGTTTATCAAGTCGAAGATACGGTACTTAATGAGCAGATAGCGTTAAAAGTGGTTGTAGCCGGCGAAGGTGATGTTGAGCATGCCACTGAGGAAATCGTACATGAGTTCAAGCTACGCAGTAAAGTTACTGATATTAGTCATATTATCAATGCACAGGATCCACGGACTTGTAAATACAAAGGATTATCTTTAGTTCTTCTGCCAATGGACCTTGCAGATGGTGGTAGCCTGCGGCAGTGGTTATTACACAATCAGGACGTTGAAAAACGCCTAAAAACAGGCCTGGAACTTTTTAAGCAGGCCTGTTTGGGCGTAAAGGCAATTCATGATGCTGACCTTGTTCACCTGGACATCAAACCTGAGAATATTCTCTTAGTGGGCGGAAAGGCCAAGATAGCTGACTTTGGTATAGGCAGGTATTGCTCCAAGATGTTCGCAAAAAACCCCAAGCAATTATTACGTCGGGGGGTCGGTACACCGCAGTACATGAGTCCTGAGCAATTTCGTGCAGCCAGGCCAAAAGATATTGGTCGGGCCAGTGATATATACAGTTTGGGAATAGTCCTTTTTGAAATTCTGGATGGCAGTCGGCCATTTGAAGGAGATCCTCTTGAGCTGCAGGATGCACACTTGAATATCCAGCCTCCGCTGCTAACAGGTAAGGCAGAAACATGGTGGTCGATTGTTAAGCGGTGCCTTGAAAAGGATGCAACAGACAGGTATCTAAATATTGTTCAATTGCTCAAAGACTTAGACTATGTGGCTCAGGGACTTCCTCTTAGTGTTGATGTGGCGTGTCCTAATTGCGGCCACGCTAATATCAAACCCGGGACGATACATACTAAAAAATGTGAAAAGTGCAGAAAAGAACTTCCAGATTCCTATTTCTGTCTTTGTCCTGGCTGTGACAAGATCTTACGCATTGATGTAGAAAAATGCCCAGTCTGTGATAGAAATGTGGCTGCATACTACCGATTGTTGGGACAAAGAGAATATATTGAACAGTTGAAAGATGAAGACCCTGCAGGGACTATCGAACTTTTAGAAAAAGTCTTACAGTCCTTTAAAAAATCAGGTGATGAAATCGGCTTTCACGAGCGTGCGATACAGCTTTTGAAAGATTTACGCAAGAAACAAACACAGATCACCCCTTTAATTGACCAGGCCCGTGACGCTGAATTAGATCACCAGGTAGAACAGGCTATAGAGGCATGGCAGGAAGTTCTCAAGATAATTTCTCGGCACCGGATAGCAAAGGGGAAAATACAGGATCTTAAATCAAGGATAAAGGATTTTGGGCAAGGCCGAAAAAAAGCTGTAAAGCTAATGAACGAGGCAAAATTCGAAGATGCTGAAGAACTTCTCGAAAACTGTCAGAAAATTATCCGTGATTACGAAAATATTAATGAAATACTCAAAATTTGTCGGCAGCGGGCCAAAGAGTACGATGAGGGTTTCAAGGGTGCTCGAAAATCATTGGAGCAGGGACTGTTTCAGGATGCACATGAACAGATAAAGATAGCTTTAACACAGGCACCTGAGAGTTCGGAAGCCAAGGCTTTGTCTGAGCAAATAGACAGAGTCTGGTCGAAGAGTCTGATTCAGGAAGCACCTCCCAAAATAAAGGCTGCAAAATTTGAAGAGACTGAAGCTTTGCTTGATCATGCCGAGAAGCTTTGCCAAGCAACAGAGGAACTTGATGAAGCAAGAAAATTGCTAAGAGAGACTCAATATGATTACGACGAACATATGGGGCATGCTCGTGATGCAAAAAAATACAAGGATTTTGTTATAGCTTTAAAAAACGTAGATTTGGCAATAGAAGTGTGTCCAGACTCCAAGGAGGCAAGAGAACTCAAAAATGATATTGCAAAACTGAAGAAAGAGAGAGAGGACGCGAGAAAGATATTCAGGGAAAATGTCATTGCCGCTGCCAAGTGGTTATTTGTTCTTATGCCTGGAATTGCCGGTATTGTCGTGCTGGTTTTGTACACCCAGCTGGAAATTGGCGGCATTGCAATAGGTATTGGTATCATGGCTGGAATTCTTAACTACATACGTAAGACGGGAATCTATAATGCTCTAAGTAATTGGGATCTCATTAAGGGTGAGGCAAGGCCGGCATTTTTCTTAATCAGCCTTTTGCTTGCTGTTTCCGGTGCTCTTTCTGTTACGAACAAACCTTTGACAGCTTTGATATTTCCAGTTCTCGCTGTTGTTTATTCCTTTGGCAAGGAGCTTAAGGAGTTGGCTGCTATTGTGGCAAAAGGGCCGGTTATTCGTGAGTGCAGGACACAAATAGGTAAAGTTACAGCTTGGTGGAACCAGTTCAGCAACAGATCGAAATCTATTGCTATCATAACTGCCCTTTTATTAGTTGTGGTTGTCAGTGCTGCTGCTTTTGTTGGTACATACCAATCGAAACAAAGAAGTGAGATGATGGCTGACATCTCAAACGCAGCCGCCAGTCAAGTAGTAGGTAATTGGAAAGAGGCGGCTATCCTGTATGAAAGATTAGTTGCTGAGAAACCTAATAATCTCTCGTTTAAGAACTCTCTTGCTATCTGTCAGTATATGGTGGAAGCTGAGACTGCTGAGCGTGAAGGTAGGTTTGACGAAGCTCTGATACACTGTCAAAATGCCGGGGACCTTGCGACGGTTCCAGCTATTATTGAGGTGATTGATACAAAGATACAAGATATATCAGATGCAAAGGAAAAATTTGACAAAATAACAGCACTTCTTACTGAGGCTCAGGCACTTAAGAACGAAGGCGACCTTGATAAATCACTTGGCTGTGTAGCTAAGGCTTTGACTTTGGATACGGATAACGTTGAAGCGGGACAGTTGCATGCTGAATTAACATCGCTTATGAAACGAAGAGTTGAGTCGGAAAAACAGGAAAGATTTCGCAACCTTATGGCAAAGGCTGTCAATTATGAGACCCAAGAGGATTGGGAAAAAGCGATAGAAGCTTATAGCCAGGTAATGATAATTAAACCTGACAACAGCGATGTTAAAGGTAAACTTGCTGAATGTTACCACAACCTGAATGTAGCTAAAGCTAAAGAAGCTGAAAACAAGGGGGAGTTAAACAAAGCCATCGGTTTCTACACAAAAGCTTTATCATACAAACAGGTTCCGTCAACACAAGTAGCTCTTGAATCCGCGAAGGAAAAACAAGCTAAGCCAGACCAATCCCTCTCCTCTCCCAAAACAGATGATAGCGATACTATGTACCAACAAGGCCAGATGCATGAAAATGCTGATGGTGTCAGAAGAAATTACCAAAAGGCAATAGAGTGCTACCGTGAGGCAGCAGAAGCAGGACACATTGGTGCCATGAATAGGCTTGGAGCAATGTACTACGCTGGCATGGGTGTTCCCAGGAATTTTAATAAAGCTGTAGAGTGGCACCACAAGGCAATAGACATGGGAAATATTGGCGCCATGAGTAACCTTGGTGCAATTTACATGGTTAACGAATATTATGAGAAAGCAATAAAGTGGTACCACAAAGCAATAGAGGCAGAAAACAGTACAGCCATGCATCTTCTTGGTATGATGTACCATGAGGGCGCTGGTGTTTCCAAAGATTATAAAAAAGCTATGGAATGGTACCGTAAAGCAGCGGAAGCAGATAATAGTACTGGTATGAATAGTCTTGGCATTATGTACAAGAACGGTTGGGGCATCGCCCAAAACTACCAGAAAGCTGAGGAGTGGTTTCATAAATCGGCAGAAAAAGGAAATAGTGATGCCATGCATAATCTCGGCCAGATGTATAGGAATGGTAATGGTCTCAGGAGAGATTACCAAAAAGCAATAGAGTGGTACCATAAAGCTGCAGAAGCCGGGGATAGTGATGGTATGTGTAGCATTGGTGCGATGTACTACGGAGGCATCGGTGTTGTCAAAGATTATAAGAAAGCTATGGAGTGGTATCGTAAGGCCGCAGAAACAGGGGATAGTGCAGCCATGCATAATCTTGGTGTGATGCACATGGCCGGTGAAGGTGTTAGCATAAATTATCAAAAGGCAATGGAATGCTTCCGTAAAGCAGCAGAGGCAGGGAATATTGATGCCATGAATAATCTTGGTGCAATGTACTACGACGGCAGGGGTGTTGTCAAAGATCATAAGAAAGCGATGGAGTGGTTTCGCAAGGCGGCACGACTGGGGGATGAAAGCGCACAACAAAATCTTATTAATTTTGGAGAAACATGGTAACGAATAACAATCTTCGAGATAAAGCTGTTGAGGTTTTTATAAAAGCAAGATATTGGCCAGGATGAGTAATAAATATTTCAAAAAAGCAATGTGTCTTTAAGGATTTTCGTAGATGAGTGAAAACACTTCAATTATCACGTGCCGAAAATGTGGCGAAAAGATAGAATCAACCTGGTCTACGTGTCCGAGTTGCGGTACACCGACAAGTTCGTCGGTCTTGCTATGCCCCAATCGTAATTGCCAGCGTCCGATTGAGGGACACTGGAAAATATGCCCATATTGTGCAACTAAATTATCAGGCAGTGAAACACCACACGCTAATGAAGCTTCCTCGGATATTCATGAATACATGACAAAAACAGGTAATGTTACAGCTTGGTGGAACCAGTTCAGCAACAAGTCTAAATCTATTGGTATCATAATTTTCCTTTTATTGGTCGTGGTTATCAGTGCGGCCATTTTTGTTAGTATACAGCAATCGAAACAAAGAAGTGAGATGCTGGTGGAGATATCGAACGCCGCAGCCACTCAGGCGGCCAGAAATTGGAAGCAGGCAGCTATTCTGTATGAAACATTACTTGCGAGGAAACCTAAGAATCTCTCGTTTAAGAACTCTCTTGCGGTCTGTCAGTATATGGCAAAAGCTGAGGAGACTGAACGTGAAGGCAGGCTCGATGAAGCTCTGACACAATGCCAAAACGCCAGGAATTATGCAACAGTTCCAGCTATCGTTGGGATAATTGAGACGAAGACAAAAGACATCTCAAATAAAAAGGAAAGATTTGACAAAATAACAGCACTTCTTGCTGAAGCCCAGATACTTACGAGCAAGGAAGAGTTCGACAAATCCCTTGGGTGTATTACTGAGCTTTTGACTTTGGATGCTGGTAATACTCAAGCACAGCAATTACATTCTGAGTTAACATTACTTATAGAAGAACAGAGAATAGAGGCGGAAAAACAGGGGAAATTTCACAAACTTATAACAGAAGCTGCCAATTATGAAACCCAGGAAGAATGGGACAAAGCTATAGAAGCGTATAGTCAGGCGGCAGCAATCGAACTTGAAAACAGTGATATTAAAGACAAGCTTGCCGAATGTTACCACAACCAGAATATTGCTAAGGCCAAAGACGCCGAAAACAAAGGGGATTGGGATAGTGCGATTAAGTTTTATACAAAAGCTCTTTCCTATAAACAGGTTTCTTCAACTCAAGCAAGACTTGATTCTGCAAACATGAATTTAGTAGAAAAGATCAGAGAAGAGCAAAAACTTCACGAGCTTGACAAATGGTTCAAACTGGCTTCCATAGCCGAAACAGAGGGCAATTTAAAAGATGCAATAGAGTACTACCGTAAGGCAGCAGAAGCAGGACATAGCGGTGCCATGAATGGTCTTGGTGCAATGTACAGGGATAGCAAAGGTATTGCTAAAGATTACACAAAAGCTATAGGATGGTTTCGTAAAGCAGCGAAAGCAGGACACAGTGGTGCCATGCATAATCTCGGCCAGATGTATAGGAAAGGTAATGGTCTCAGGAGAGATTACCAAAAAGCAATAGAGTGGTTCCATAAAGCAGCAGAAGCCGGGGATAGTGATGCCGTGTGTAGCCTTGGTGTGATGTACTACATCGGCATAGGTGTTGCTCGAAATCATACAAAAGCTATAGAATTATTTAGTAAGGCCGCGGAAACGGGAGATGGTGCAGCCATGTGCAATCTTGGTACGATGTACAAGAATGGCCATGGTGTTAGCAGAAATTATCACAAGGCAATAGAGTGGTTCCGTGAAGCGGCAGAGGGCGGCTTTGGTGGAGGTATGTATTATCTTGGTGATATGTATCATGAGGGCGCTGGTGTTTCCAAAGATTATAAAAAAGCTATGGAATGGTATCGTAAAGCGGCGGAAGCAGGGCATGTCTTAGCCATGTATAATATTGGTAGAATGTACTATAAGGGCTGGGGTATCACCAAAGATTATAAGAAAGCGGTGGAATGGTATCGTAAAGCAGCGGAAGCAGGGCATGTCACAGCCATGTATAATATTGGTGTGATGTACAGGGATGACGAAGGTATTGTTAGAGATTATAAAAAAGCGGTGGTGTGGTTCCGCAAGGCTGCAGAAGCAGGGAATAATGATGCCATGAGTAATCTTGGTGTGATGTACAGAAAAGGTCAGGGTGTTGTCAAAGATGATAAGAAAGCCGTGGAGTGGTATCGTAGGGCCGCAGAGGCGGGGAATAGCACAGCCATGTATAATCTTGGTTGGATGTACAGGGATGACGAAGGTATTGTTAAAGATTATAAAAAAGCGGTGGTGTGGTTCCGCAAGGCTGCGGAAGCAGGGAATACTGATGCTATGATTGGTATTGGTGGGATGTACTACGAAGGTTTAGGTGTTGTCAAAGATTATAAGAAGGCGGTAGAATGGTTTCGCAAGGCGGCACGCCTGGGAAATAAAGCTGCACAACAAAATCTTACTATTTTGGGAGAAACTTGGTAACGAATAGCAATCTTCGAGATAAAGCTGTTGAGGTTTTTGTAAAAGCAAGATGTTGGCCAGGATGAGTAATAAATATCTCAAAGAAGCACGTTGTCTTTTAAGGATTTTTGTAAATGAGTGGAAACATTTCAATTATTACATGCCGAAAATGTGGCGAAAAGCTGGAATCAACATGGTCTGCGTGTCCGAACTGCGGTACTCCAACAGGTTCGCCTGGCCTACTATGTCCCAATCGTAGTTGCCAGCGTCCCATTAAAAAACACTGGAAGATATGCCCATACTGTGAAACTACATTATCCGGTTGCGAAACACCACATGCCAATGAGGATTTTTCGGGTAGTCATGAATGCAGGACAAAAACGTGTAATGTTCCAGCATGGTGGAACCAGTTTAGCAATAAGTCCAAATCTATTGGTATCATAATAACTTTTCTTTTATTAGTTGTGGTTGTCGGTGCTGCCATCCTTATCGGTATACAGCAATCGAAACGAAGAAGTGAGATGTTGGTGGATATCTCGAACGCCGCAGCCACTCAGGCGGCAAGAAATTGGAAGCAGGCAGCGATTCTGTATGAAAAATTACTTGCGAAAAAACCTGATAATCTCTCTTTTGAGAACTCTCTTGCGGTTTGTCAGTATATGGAAAAAGCGGAGAATGCTGAACGCCAAGACAGGTTTGACGAAGCTCTAATACACTGCCAAAACGCCAGGGATTTTGCGACAGTTCCAGCTATTATTGGGGTAATTGAGACAAAGATAAAAAACATCTCAAATAAAAAGGAAAGATTTGACAAAATAACAGCACTTCTTGCTAAGGCCCAGACACTTAAGAGTAAGGGAGAGTTTGACAAATCCATTGGATGTATTACTGAGCTTTTGGCTTTGGATGCTGGTAATGCTAAAGCACAGCAATTGCATGCCGAATTAAGTTTACTCATAGAACAGGAAAAATTCCGCAAATTTGTAGCAAGGGCTGTTAATTATAAAGCCCAAAGCGACTGGGGAAAAGCGATAGAAGCTTATAGCCAGGCAATGACAATTAAGCCAGACGACATGGATATTAAAAGCAAGCTTGCTGAATGCCACCACCATCTGAACGTATCTAAAGCTAAAGAAGCTGAAAACGAGGATGATTTGGAAAATGCAATTGAGTTTTATACGAAGGCACTTTCTTATAAGCAGATCGAGTCCACACAGATAAGACTTGATTCCGCAAAAAAGACATTGCTGGCAAAGATGGAGTTGCAGCGGAAACAGCAGGAGTATGACCAGTGGATCAAGAAAGCCGAAAATAGTGAGCATAGGGGTGATTTATCCTCAGCAATCAAGTTTTACGCTAAAGCTCAAGAATATACCAATGATTCTTTGCAAGATAAGATGTCCTCTTTATCCCAACAACTCGCTCAACAACAAAACCAGGAAAAGTCCCGCCAACTTGTTGAGCAAGCCAGGGCACATCTTGATAAATCTGCTTTGGACGAGGCTTTTACGGTCGTGCGACAGGCTCTGGTTTTATTCCCCGGTCAGATAGAAGCTATTACTCTTGAAAGCAAAATCAAAGAAAAGATTGCTGAAAAATATGAAAAAATGGCGGTCCGTGCTGAAGCAAGGGAGGATTTTTTAGAGGCGATTCAACTCTATCGAAAAGCTCAGGAATATGGCGGTAAATCACTGCCAAATAAGATCAGGTCACTAAACTTGCGAGCAGCAGAGCAAGAGAAGCAACAAAAATTTGATAAGCTTCTCGCGTATGCAAAATCTAAGGATAGTAAACCTACGGGCAAAAACGCATTAAATGCACTGGAGCAAGCACTTGATCTATATCCCAATAATAGGGAAGCTCTGCGGTTAAAAGAAAAAATACGAGGTTATTATATCATGCCATGGGCAAAAGCTCCTTTTGGCGAAACTATGGCAAAAAAATTACAACAGCAAGCATCTGCATACTTTGATGTTCCAGTTGAAAAGACTATTTATTTGGGTAATGGTATTAAAATGGTCTTTGTACTGATTCCTGGTGGCGAGTTTAACATGGGAGGTTCCTGCTTTGGATCGCGTCCTGTCCACCGTGTTAAAATATCTAAGCCATTTTATATGGGGAAGTTTGAAGTTACCCAGGCACAATTCGAATCTGTTATGAGCATGACGATAAGACAAGCACGCGATAAATTTGTCCATTTATTCAAGTTGGCTATAAAGGGTGAAGGTCCCAATTATCCAATGTATTTTGTTACCCGCAAAGAAGCGAATGAGTTTTGTAGTAGGTTGAGCCAACGAAAAAAGAACAAATTCCGTTTACCTACAGAGGCCGAATGGGAATATGCCTGTCGTGCTGGAACTCAAACGCTGTTTTACTGGGGAGATAACACTCATAATTCACAAATGGGCAAATATGCATGGTACAAAGCAAACAGCGACAAGAGAACTCACATAGTTGGCCAGAAAAAGTTAAATCCGTTTGGCTTGTACGATATTATTGGTAATGTCAGTGAATGGTGTCATGATTATTATGATGATTCTTATTATTCTTACAGCCCCGCCTCTGATCCACAGGGCCCGCTTAGTAGCGGGCAGTGTATTCTCCGTGGTGGTGACTGGACCAAGGATCCACTTAATTGTGAATCAAACGTCCGCAGAGGTATATGGGAAAACTACAGGTGTTATGATGCGGGTTTCCGCATTGTTATGGAATTAGATAACTAACGATATTTTTAGCTAAGACAAAATAATAAACTGAATTGGTGAAACAAGAAACAGTATGTTTTCAAGGATATGTCATAAATGAGCGGGGAAAATTTGGTCAATAAATGCGAATGTGGCGAACGATTGAAAGCCGGTTTTAAGGTTTGTCCTAATTGTGGCAAGCCAGTATCCTCGTTATGTCCCGGTTGTCAAAAACCAATTAAATCAAAGTGGAATGTTTGCCCAAGTTGCGGCACGGCTTTACCTGGTTGGTCTATTCCTACGCCAGTGGCAAGGTCAAGTAAGGTGAAATCGTTTGATGAATCTGATGTCAGGGTAAAGCATAAAGACTTTGAGGAGAGATCGCCGGAACTTAAGGATTCTGACGATGGTCTCGAATCTTCTGTTTGTAAATATCCAACTGAGGATACCGCAGAAAAACATTTAGCGATCATGGATACTGCACATAATGGTTTGGAGATAGATATCCCATTAGCAAAAGATTCAGATATTCTCCCATCCACAGAAGCAGATGGAAATCATGAAAACCTCGACGATGCTACTGTTCTCCCACCCCTTCCTCCTCTACCTGATAATACTGACGAAAAGCTCGATTGCCACAAGATCAAGGAGGGAAAGAAGAGGCATTACGATGCCATGGAGGCAAAAAAAGCAAAGTTAGAGCACGAGTATTGTAGACGTAAGGATAAGCAGGCTCGCGAAATCAGAGAAGCAGAAAAGAAAAAAAGAGCCATTATGAGGAAAAGAAATCCTCACTTTGCAATTCGCAAATGGCCCGGACTTATTGTACTAATTGCGATTGTTTCAGCTGGTGCGGGGGCCATTTTCTTATGCCGCCCTCTTTCGGATATGTTTTGGAATTGGTGGGCTGTGAAAGAAGGCAATCACATGTGGTACCTTACGGCTGGGGCAGTATCGATTATAATCGAAATAGGATGGATTGCGGCATGTTTGCCAAGGGGATTAGCTTCACGCGAGAGCTTTGGAAAGAAAGTAATGCCTCTTTTGTATATTCCATTTATTGTATATCTTCCCGGTATGATTATTGGATCAATAGTTTCCGTGATTTTAGAAAACTTTGCGAATATGGTGGAAGCTGCGGCTATGGCGATTATATGTGGAGCCTATCTGCTAATTTCAGTTGTTATACTGTTTATCTGTATCTTTGTACGGAAATAGGTGAAATCAATAAATCAGATAGATGGTAAATATCAAAAGAAACAATATATGTTTAAGGATTTTGTAAATGAACAGTCAAAGCTCAATCAATAAATGCGAATGCGGAGAACAACTAAAACCTGGCTTTAAAGTTTGTCCTATTTGTGGCAAGCAAGTATCCTCATTATGCCCCAGTTGTCAAAAACCAATTAAATCAGAGTGGAATGTCTGTCCAAACTGCAGCACAGCTTTACGCAGTGGAGCTATTCCTACGCCGAAGGCAAAGTTAAGGAGGGAAAAATCGTTTGATGAGTCTGATCTCAGGGTAAAGCGTCAATATTCAGAGAAGAAATTGCCGGAATTTGAGGATATTGATGAAGTGAGAGAAATCAAGCCCCAAGCTCCTGAAGAAGATGTGATTGAAACAGCTACTGAAAATTTGCCCGTGTGTATACCAAAGACACCACAAATAATTAAGAAGGAAGTCGAAAAAAGAAATTCAGTAGAACCAGAGGCTCCCGAAAAAATAAAATATGAAAAACTTTGGTCTCTTTCGGCAAAAAAATACAAGGGAGGAAGCGGCAAAGCCATAAAAATAGCAGGCCAACCATCAATTTCCTACTCAACCAGTAGTGGATTCATTTTAAAAGGACGATATGATCCTCCATGTACCGGTTGGTGGGCAATATTGGCAACTATCATAACTGGTATTGTGATTACTGCTCTTGCTCAAGCATTTGGCTTTATGGCGGGTCCTGGATATATTATCTGGTATTACATTATAAGAAGTAAGCGTCGCCGTGATATAAATGAAAAATTGCAAAATATAAAAGAAGTCGTATTCGATAATGAACGAAAAAGCCTTGCCCTTTTCACACAATTCCAGGACAAAAATGTATGGCTTGGTTTTAGGGTTGAAAAAGACTATGAGAAACTGGTAAATGCGTTTTCAGCAGTTCTTAAGGAACGCTGTAGAGCCGGCAAGTTGAAACACGCTGATGCATTAGCAATAACAATTTTGCTGATCATAGTTGGACTTGCTGTTATATTTATGCTTATCCAACTCTCGAATTTGTAATATCAGCGAGAATACTCAAGTAAACTATTGAAGATTGGCTATTTGGAGATGAGCATATGACATTTTCATTACGTTTTTCGCAGGTACTATTTTGGTTAGTATTCCTCTCCGCATTTTGTTTGATTAATGGTTGTTCGCCTTATCGGGCTTATTCTGGCCCAGAACTTTCTCGAGAGGAAGTGGCTGTGTTACGCTCAGGGACTATTGGCGGTGGGGTATATGTCTTTTCTATTGATGGTAATTATTCTTCTGATATGAGTGATTCATCAGAATTTCATCTGCTACCGGGAAAACATTCTATTTCTGCATCATACTTTACTTGTGGTGGAGCCTCTGATGGTATTTATTCATATAACACTTCGAGATCTGGTGATTCAATAACGATTGACTACTATTTTGAAAAAGGTTGTGTGTACAAATTAGTTCCTAAGATTTTGGGTGACACGTGGCGGCTAAAAATCAAAAAAGTGAGTTGTAAGTGATATAGTTCTTGTGAAAAGCTCAGACCCCCCAAAAAAGTGTTTAGCTACCTTGCGAACGAATTAATCCAATGCTTCTTTTAGCCTCCATTGTCCCGGACGGGACAATATGAACCTTCGTCAGATTAGCCGCTTTGAGCAGTTTATTTGCACAGTCCGGGTCTTCCATGCCAATCTTGATTAGCATCTTTGAGTATTGCAGTGATGGTTTTGGCTTTTCCGGCACTGAAAGCCTGACAGCTATATCAACCACAATAGCTATCAAAACCAGTACAAGCAAAATAACAACCCATTTAGCCTTTTTTTCTTTCAAAGTGCTTCACCCCTTGTATCCTCAAATTTGTTAGAATTGCCGGTCTTACGCCTTGCGTTTGCAAAATCTATCAGCATTGAATCCTTTTCTTTTGAGCTTATCTTTGTATCCCTGAACCCAACACATTTCTGAGCCAGTTGATTTAATGCTCGCTCAAAACGAGTCGAAAGTTTCCAACCGTGCTGGCCATCATACCGGCTATTCAAATAACTCACATGTTCAATAAGCCCAAGCTTTGAAAGCTTTGCCCTGGTTCTTTGCAGTATCCTGCGTGAGATATCATGCTGGTTTTCAAGCTTACCCATGTTTGGTATTAGCAGATCAGTCCATTTCAATTCAAATAGAATGCATGCTGCCGCATGTTGCTGATTACGATTACCTGGAAAAAGCATCTCAACTAAGTCTGAATAATCTGAGATATCCTTGCGGTGATTGAAGCTAATTTTTGTGTGTTCGCCCATTTACATTTTCGCCCCGGCCTATTTGTATAAAATATGGGCTTGGCCGCAGGACATTGTGGTCAAGCCCATGTTAAAAAAACAAAGCATGTTTTTATAATTTTTGGTTTGCACCAAAGGATTGGCTATCGTTGGATTTGAGCACTCGGGAAGGCGGGTTGAACAAAAAGACAGAGCTTTCCGATGGGCCTTACTATGTGAATTGACTATACGATTTCGGAGGGCAAAAGACTTGTCAATTGAATAACTCTTGTATTAAGCCGCATATGAGGTAATTATCAACGAGAGTTTGATAAGAC
Source organism: Planctomycetota bacterium (assembly GCA_043816955.1). Classification (GTDB taxonomy): domain Bacteria; phylum Planctomycetota; class Phycisphaerae; order Sedimentisphaerales; family CAYZTY01; genus JBDRHL01. The sequence goes on from JBDRHL010000073.1 coordinate 60,754, forward strand.
CAAAGGATCTTCCCAATTATATGTGACTTAGTGATCCAAAAAGTTATCTGTTTCTTCGCATAAGATAGCTAATGTTATTCAAGATAAGACTTCATGTGGTTCTAATTTTGGGAGGCCGCCATCTTCCTAAGTCCCCGGCTTGCCGAGCAAACGTGTTATAGTTTTTCTATTTTAAGCATGCGTTGTTCTACCTACTTCTTTCGTAAAGCTTCTAAAAACAACCCTGAGTGATGGAAAAACGGGTTTTTCTCTCCATTAAATTTTTTCTGAAAAAAACCAAAATTTTCTTGAATAAATTAAGAAGTAAGACTACAATAGTCTTATATTTGCGATATAGATTTTACGAGGTAGTAAAAGATGGATGTATTACGAAGAAATACAGATTATGCGTTGCGTATGATGGTGAGCCTTGCGAGTCATTTTGATGGGGAGTTAATGTCCGCCAGACAGTTAGCAACCGAGGGAAATTTTTCCTATGAGCTTGGGTGCAAGATACTGCAGAAGCTCCATAACGCAGGGTTGATAGAAAGCGGTATGGGCTCTAAAGGTGGATTTGCCTTAAGGAAGAACCCATCAGAAATAACTTTAATGGAAATTATAAAGGTTCTCCAAGGGGGGATTCGCCTAAACAGATGTTTGCTTGGTGGTGAGGGATGTGAATTTCAATCCGAGTGCCAGATCAGTACAAAATTATCCTGTCTCCAATTGTATATAGACGGATATTTAAGCGGGATTACGCTGGCAGAAATACTGAGAGCAAAACAAAAACGCTAAGGAGATTTTAAAACATGGATAATTATGATGGTAACAAAAGTATATTAGAAGCTTGTATGGGAAGAAACCAGAAATTGGTTTCTTTAGTGGAATATGCTGTTGATTCGATAGTCAGCAAGACAATGTTGGATAAATCAGTTGGCACGATTACCTTATTCGCTTTTGACAGTGGACAAAAATTAAGCGAACACACAGCTCCCTACGATGCAGTTGTGCAGGTTATCGAGGGCTTGGCTCGATTAACAATAGGTGGTCAAGACATAAAGGTTTCAGGTGGTGATATTATCATAATGCCGGCTAATGTACCGCATGCTGTTGCAGCGGAGGAAAAGTTTAAAATGTTGCTGACGATGATTCGAGCATAAACTAAAAATAATTTGCTGGAATGTAGATAGGTGTATTATGGTCAGATGTCCTGGACAAGATCAAAGATTTTGGAAACCGGTAGATATTTTTGATGTAAACTGCCCCAGCTGCAATAAACCGGTAGAATTTTTCAAGGATGAGCCGAAATTGAAATGCCGAAACTGTGGACAGGTTGTGTTTAATCCGAAGATAGACCTGGGCTGTGCTCAGTGGTGCCAATATGCTGAGCAATGCCTTGCTGTTTCTGTCAAAAATGAAGCAAACATCATGCGGGAAAAGCTCATCGTGGAGATGAAAAACGTATTTGGTGTTGACCAGAAGCGCATCGACCATGCCCGGGCTGTGCTTAATTATGCCGAACAGATACTATCGGCTGAAGGTGGTGAGCCGCTGGTAGTCAAAGCAGCAGCAATTTTGCATGATATTGGTATTCACGAAGCCGAACGTAAATATGGTTCTTCGGTGGGTAAATACCAGGAAATTGAGGGACCTCCTATTGCCAGAGAAATTCTGTCAAAATATGACTTGGATGAAGTAACTATCGAGCATGTTTGCAAGATTATAGCGAATCATCACTGTGCAAAGAATATCGACACAACTGAGTTTAGGATTATCTGGGATGCGGACTGGCTTGTAAATATCCCGGCAGAATTTCCTGGAGCAGACGAAGAAAAGCTGAGCAAGCTGATTGCTAAAGTATTTAAGACTAACCATGGGCGTCAAATAGCAGTAGAATCATTTTTAGGAAAGTAATTTAAAAATTAGAGAATGAAAGGGAAAACTATGTTTTGTTATCAATGTGAGCAGACAGCAGGTGGTACAGGCTGTACCAAAATTGGAGTTTGTGGCAAGAATGAAGACATTCAGTCTCTTCAGGATACACTTATGTTCGCCCTTAAAGGTATCGGAGCTTATGCATATCATGCCCGCGAACTCGGCCAAAAAGATGAACAGGTTGACGCATTTATGCACGAAGCAATGTTCTCAACTTTAACCAATGTGGACTTTGATCTTAATCGCTATCTTGAGTTGGTATTGAAGGCAGGCGAGATGAATCTGCGAGTAATGGAGTTGCTCAATAACGCGCACACATCGAGATTTGGTAATCCCACACCGACAACGGTAGCAAGAGGCACCAAGGCTGGCCCGGGAATTGTTGTTACCGGCCATGATTTGCTCGACCTCTATGAGTTGTTAAAACAGACTCAAGGTAAAGGTATTAACGTTTATACCCATGGTGAAATGCTGCCG
>JBDRHL010000074.1:0-20020 GCA_043816955.1 Planctomycetota bacterium
GGAAGGATTTGTCCGGCCCCCTGTGAAAACGGATGCAGACGTGCGAAGTTTGACCAATCGGTTTCAATTTGTCTGTTGAAAAGATATGTGGCAGATGTTGATTTGTTCTCGGCTCAACCGTACCTGCCTGTATGTGGACCGAAAAAAGATAAACGTGTAGCTATCATCGGTGCAGGTCCTGCCGGCTTATCCGCTGCTTATTATTTGTCGCAAAAAGGGTATATCTGTACTATCTATGATGAAAATAAAAAACCAGGAGGAATGCTCAGATATAGTGACTGCTCAAAAAAACTGGCTACAGAAGTGCTGGATAAGGAAATTGCCATTATCAAACAACTCGACGTCGAATTTTTCGGTCAAACCAAAATTGATTCTGCATTATCTCTTGAGAATATACGTCAGGAATCTGATGCGGTTTTTATAGCTGTTGGAGAGCTAATCCCAAATAATAATGAATATTTAGGCCTAGCTATGGGGCAAAAGGGGGTTAAGATAAACAATGCGTACCAAACGAATATTCCGGGAGTCTTTGCCGGCGGTGATGCTGTTAGTAAACGAACCCTTGCTGTTCGCTCTGTTGCTGATGGTAAGAAAGCAGCTATCGCAATCGATGAGTTTCTATCAGGCCAAGAAGTAACCGGCTCGCAGAAAAAGTTTAATAGCCGCATTGGTAAACTACTGGCGAACGAGATAGATAACTTTATGTTGCTGGCGAATTATTCTTCGCGTTTATCGCCATCAAGTAAAAATGAAGGATTTAGCCATGAGCAAGCCAAGCAGGAATCAGCCCGCTGCCTGCATTGTGACTGCCGCAAATCCGATAGCTGCGTGCTGAGGCAATACAGCCAGAAATATCAAGCCAGGCAGAACAGATACAAGGGCGAAAGAAATTTGTTTAGCCAACAGATCCAACATCCTGATATAATTTATGAACCCGGCAAATGTATAAAATGCGGTCTTTGCATTCAGATCGCTTCCAAAGCAAAAGAAAAACTTGGCCTGACATTCATAGGCAGAGGTTTTGATGTGAAGGTTGCCGTACCATTCGATAAAACCCTTACTGAAGGGCTTACTCAAATTGGCCATAAATGTGTCAAAGCATGTCCAACAGCCGCGTTAGCTTTAAAAGATTAGATCAAAGGTCTTCAGCTTAATAACACACTTGCTTTTTGGGCCGCTTCCTTAATATTTTGCTCTGTAACATCGGTTTTGCCTTTTTCCATGCCCATATCTGTAATTCGAATATGCTGAAAATTCTCAAAACCTGCATTTTCAAGACATCTCTTCACGCAGTCCAATCCGCAACCATCTATTGCAAGTATTTGTGAAGCAGCTTTGGTAGTTGCCATAATTGGCTCGACCCCTCCTCCTACTCCTGCTAGGCAAAACATTTTACCCGCCCCCTCTTTGGTAAGTTTTCTTGCTATCCTATCAGAGATTTCACCGACATCGGCAGCCCCGGAACAGGAAAAAATCAATTTTGATACCGGATCACAAACAGAGCTCTTGCTATTGCTGGGCATTTAGCCACCTCCTTTTCCAAAGGTATCGTTCTTTACACAACAAAACTATATTCTTGAATTCTTTATCAACCAGTATACATTCGATTATTGTATCTATAATTTGTGGAACAGTCCATACCCTCATTAGGCGTTTCACAAATATCTCGACTAATTATTGAGGTTTTTGAGGTGGTAATACACATCAGAATGACACAACTTATTCAAAAGTCATTACTTATGGCCAAAAACCTTGCAAAAATGGGTCAGCACGAGAAAAAAAATTGCAAATTCCAGTGGACAGTGTAGTATAAACAGAAGGTGTCCCAGCAGTATTGCGAGACAAAATTTACTTTGAAAGTTTCGGTTAGATGGGAAATCTCAGACAGTACTACGGCAAAGCTTCGCAAAACGCTCAGGATTATGGTTCGAGCGCCGCGGGGCCTACGGATCCAATCACGCAGGCCACGTCCATAGGATACTCCAAGAAAGAGCTGCAGAGCGTCCCGGAAGGGTCGGTGATGGGCATGGGATGCGGTAACCCTACTGTGTTGGCAAAATTGCAAGAGGGAGAGACGGTCTTGGACCTCGGTTGTGGTGGGGGCTTGGATGTTTTTCTTGCTGCCTTGAAAGTTGGAAAGAATGGGCACGTAATCGGCATTGACATGACACAGGAGATGTTGGATCGTGCAAAAACAAATGCTATCAAGGGGGATTACAAGAATGCTGAATTTCTCCTGGGGGATATCGAAAACGTGCCGGTAAAGGATAACTCTGTCGACGTCGTTATAAGTAATTGTGTCATCAATTACGCTCTGGATAAGGCCCGGGTGTTCAGGGAAGCACTACGGTGCTTGAAGCCTTGTGGCCGGCTACTTGTATCAGATCTCGTAGTTCAGGGAGAGTTTGGTGATGACGCCCTACAGGACGAAATTTGGGGGGCGTGGATTGCAAACGCCCTAGGAAAGCAGGAATACCTGAATGCAATCGAAGTGGCAGGCTTCAAGAGTATTACCATCATGACCGAGAATCTGTTTAACTTGTCTGAGGCCGATGATCGGCTTAAGGGAAAGATCAGTAGCATAAGCGTAGAAGCATACAAGTGATTGCAAACAGGGAGAAGAAAGATGGACTTTGAGGATAAAATCGTAATCGTTACTGGCGCAGCTTCGGGAATCGGCGAAAGCTGTGCGAGGATGTTACTCGACTTGAACACAACAGTAGCCGGGTTCGACAGGAAACCGTGCAAAATCACTGCCCAAAAGTTCAAATCCTGCCTGGTGGATGTTACCGATGGTGAGGCTGTCAGTGCCGCAGTGGACGAAGTGGAAAAGGACTTTAACAAGATTGACGGGCTGGTAAATTGTGCAGGGGTAACATCTAATGCCAAGCCCTTTTACGAAATGAGCATGGAGGAGTTTGAGACAGTCGTATCAATAAATCTGACTGGGACCTTCCTCTGTTCAAAGTACGTCTCGAGGAAAATGATAGAGAAGAAGAAGGGCAAGATCGTGAATATCAGCTGCATACGATCAAGAATCTTTGGTCCCAACTCGGCTGATTACTCCGCGTCGAAAGGAGGAGTGGTGGCCACTAACCTCGGCGATGGCGATAGACCTGGCCCCGTTCAACATACAGGTGAATTCTGTGGCCCCGGGAGCAACATTGACGGGAATGACACAGGAGCACTTCAGTGCCCCCGAGATCAGGGCTATGTATGAGAAGACCATCCCTCTTGGGAGAATTGCAGAGCCTGGCGATATTGCTAAGATCGTGTTATTTCTCCTCTCGGAACCGGCGAACTATGTGACCGGAGAAACCATTTTCGTGGATGGTGGATACTCGATTTCCAAGTAACAAAGCTGGCCAGTTATTACTTAGTACGGGGAGGAGTTTCATGATTGAGTCCGCCGGTTTAGTACTGTTAAGGAGGGGGTGCATATGAAAAATCCCCTTCAAGCGGAGAATAGTCGAGGAACTTATGAAACGCTGTACTAGTGAGCTGGGGGATTTGGCCTTGACGCGGCTGGATGGCTGGTTTATTTTATCACCTCTGAGATTTTGCCGGAGTGGCGGAACTGGCAGACGCGCGGGATTCAAAATCCCGTTGAGCTCAAACTCAGTGTGGGTTCGATTCCCACCTCCGGCATAAGCGTTCTGAAGCGGGGGGAATATACTACTAGATGGTTTTAATCCAGTTCGATGGTCCTGCCTTTTTTCGCAGATTTGTAACATGCTTCAAGGGTTTTCTGACTTTGCAGACCGATGGCAGCATCGTTTGCAGGCTTGCGGTTTTCAATGATCGCCCGGCTGAACTCCTCGATTTCGGCGCGGTATGTATTTACCGGAACAGGTGCAATCCTCAGGTGCTGGTCTTTAGCCCTGGTTTGCTGGGCGTCGTAACCTTTGTCCGGGGCTTCCAGGAACGCGACCATTTCTCCGGCGTCGGCTTGGCCTATTGTGCCTCTGGCGAGGATGCTGCCGTGTGAGCCATACAGTTCGAGCACATTTTTGCTGCTGTTGTCGGGTATGCAGAAGAAGGTATCAACAACGCCAATTGCGCCGTTTTCGAAGAAAAGTGTCGCGACAGCGCTATCTTCGGATTCGTAGTTGTGGACGGTATTGTTAATGAAGCAGCTTACCTTTCTGACTTTGCCGAAGAACATTTCGAGAAGATCGATGCAGTGTCCTCCCATATCCATAAGCGACCCTCCGCCGCCCAAGGCGGGGTCCTGCCGCCAGGCACCTTCTATCGGGGGATACCAGCAGGAAAGCTGTGCCCTGGCATAAGTGGGCTTGCCGAGTTTTCCCTGCTGAATCATCTGTAAAGCGGCCTGGTGCTGGGAATGGAATCGCATCATAAACGCAGTTCCAAGAAGAACGTCGGCGGATTCGCAGGCGGCTATCATGTCTTCTGCCTGGCGGACTGTCATTCCGAGGGGTTTTTCACAGAGGATGTTTCTGGCGGCCTTTGCGCAGGCGATGGTTTGATCGTGATGAAGGCCGGCGGGTGTCGCGATATACACGGCCTGAATATCGGCGGCAAGAAGCTCATCGATGCTCCCGGCTGCTTTAGCGCCAAACTTCCCGGCAACTTCGGCATTTGCCTGCGGATCAATATCATAGACCACAGCCAGTTCGGCATTTTCGGCAGGTATGATGCCTTCGGGAATAGTTCTTCTTTTTGCGATACCCCCAGAACCAATCACGCCCCATCTGATTTTGTCTGCCATGTGAGTTTCCTTTCGAAAAACCGCTTTGAGTTTATTTGGAGCTTAACACACATCTTAAATTAAAGTTGAGTTTATCTTTTTGAACTTACCTGCCGATAGAAATCCGCCAGTTGAGAGCATGTGCATACCCAGGCGAGTCTGCTTCGCTGCAAATCGGCAAGCTGTTCTATAACAGGGAAAAGAAATTCTTCCACAGGGTCGGACCATTTGTCACTTTTTACGGTCAGGTTGATGGGATGGCACAGAAGAGTAAAGACTGACTGTTTTTTGACGGCATCGGCCATTCGCTGCTTCCAGACCCTAACTGCTCCTTGTGGTGTTCGATCAACGGGGATATTATTCTCTCTGCAGTAAGCGGCAACGGCCTGGACAAAGGTTTCATTGGTTTTTTCCTCGGTGATCCACACTGCCCAGTCATAAGTCTGACTGTCGAGGGGGATTTCAACGATGTTGTAAAGCTTATTACCAATCTGCATCTGGAACGGGGCGCCGCCAAAGCCCTGTGAAGGTGTCAGGAAGTCGTCAATTCCAACATTGCTTGCCCAGGTCAGACCAAGCTGCTCAATCGCATCATAGGTAAATTCATTGAAGTGGCCGTAAGGTATACGTACGCCTCGGACAGCACGGGGGCAAATACTATTTAACGCTTCAACACCTTTTTTTATCTGCTCGAGATTTTCTTTCGGGCCATAATGGCCTGCATAGACTTTATCGCCTCCGTAGTGTTTATTCAGATCATGCCAATAGCCGTGTGAAGCAATTTCGCAATTCGCATCGAGCATCCATTCGATGAATTGCGGGCCGTGGTCGTCGGCCATTTTTCCGACGACATTGAATGTGGCAGGTATTCTGTTTTTGGCGAGCATGCGACAGATTCTTCTGTAGTTTGCCAGCTCAGCCGGGACATTATCTGCGCCGTTGCCGTAATTTCCTTCAACATCGAAGGTCAAAAGCAGCGCTGCTGAAGCGCCGTTCGGAAAAACGGTTCCTGGTGTTAACGGGTTATGGGGGGTAACACCCTCAGGGTGCCGGCCGCCAAAGGAAAATCCACCGAAACGGCCGGCAGCATGTTTTGTCTGTTCGACCAGGCTGTGTTCATTCGAGTTCAAAATACCGCCTTACTTTGAGAGTTTTTCTGCTGTTTTTCTGATGCCTTCGACTATATCATCCAGTTCCTGCTGAGTGAGCTTTGGGTGCATTGGAAGGTTTAATTCTCTTTTGTAAAAGAATTCCTCTGCAACGGGACAGTTTCCCGTTATACCAAGCTTTTTAAGGCCGGTAAAGTGGTAAGTAGGCTGATAATGCAGAATACCCTGGACGCCATACTCGCGGTAGAGGGTTCGCAGGAACTCATCGCGGTCGAAGAGTGTGGGTTCAACAGTCAAGGTATAAAGGTGGTAAACGTGTTTGCAGTTGCCGGATTCATAAACGCCGTTAACGCCTTTCACATCTTCGATACCTTTGTTGATGTACCTGCCGTTGTACTGCCGTTTCTTGGTGAGCATGTCAAGTTTTTTGATCTGGGCTCTTCCGACAGCAGCCTGTATCTCATTCATCCTGTAATTGTTGCCCCAATGGCCCTTAACATCCATCACATCGAAATGTGAAGGCACCCAGTAATCACTGTATTTGCCGTCAATAACTTTGTTTAATGTATGCTTTCCGAAGGTAAATTCCTTCTGAGCGGAGTCCCATTCTGCCAGATTCATACATCTTAGCGCTTCAATCGGTTTTACCCACTCATCATGGTTGGTGGTAATCATACCTCCCTCGCCGCATGTTGTCATATTCTTCAGAGAATGAAAACTGAAGACGCCGGCATCGCCGATGGAGCCTGCTTTTTTGCCTTTGTATTCGGCGTTGTGGGCATGGGCACAATCTTCCATGACGTAGAGATTATGCTTTCCGGCGATCTCCATAATGGGATCCATGTCGCACATCTGGCCTGCATAGTGAACGCAATAGATTGCTTTTGTCTTCGGCGTTACCCTGCGGGCAATGTCGGCAGGGTCGATGTTAAAGGTTCTCGGATCGATATCGGCGTATACAGGCCTGACTTTTTCTTTCAGCAGAACTAGGGTTGTGGCAATAAATGTGTTCGGCGTAACGATAACCTCGTCGCCGGCTTTGAGGTCAAACAGCTGGGTGCACAGGTGCATCCCCGTCGTGCAGTTTGATACTGCAAAGGCGTGTTTTACGCCGTGGACAGCGGCGAACTCCTCCTGAAAGCTCTTTACCTGCGGCCCCATTGTGAGGGAATCCTGAGCCATGGCCTCCAGGGCGGCGTTTTTTTCCTGGTCGTCGTAGATTGAGCCGAAGAAGGAATAACCTACCTTGAGTTTTACACCATCATCGGTGGCGTAACTGGAAGTAATCCCCCCTTCGGAGTCTTCGCCGGTGGTATGTACTTTGACTTTGTCTTTTTTTGCCATGATTATTATCCTTTCAATTATTTGAATGAAAAGCCTTGACTACGGGTAACTACCTTGTTATATGACAAGGCAAGAATCTGATGGCCAGTATATCAGGTGCAGTTGTTTTGTCAACTAACAAATTAAAAATCTGCAAAATAGCCGCCAACGGCACACAAGCCACGATCCTGAAGGTAGTCAGGGACAACAGTCCAATATCGCGGTCAGGCATAGTTTCTCACAGCGGCCTGCCGCATGCGGCGGTATCGAGATCGGTGGGGATGCTGCTTGAAAGGGGTATTGTAACCGAATCCACCCTGGCTGATACAAACGGCCCGAGACGCAAACGCGGTATTATGCTGAATCCTGAATACGGCTATTGCCTGGCGGCTGAATATGGTCCATCCAGGATCGAAGGGGTGATTTTTAACACGGCTTACGGACAGGTTCTCAATAGTGTTAAAGAAGTTCCCCTAGGGCCGATGCGGCAGGCAGAAAAGATTCACCATATTAAATCATTTATCGAAGAACTAAGAAAGCAGGCCCCTGCCGACGGGCAATGCCTGGGACTTGGTATTATTGACCCCGGTATTGTCAGCGAGCAAAGAGGTATGGCGCTGGTGTCGTCAACAATGGCGGACTGGCATAATGTGCCTATTGTTCAAATCCTCGAAGATCATTTTTCCCTGCCGGTTATGCTTCTGAATACCAGCATGTCCAAAATCAGGGCGGTTGACAGGTTTGAGGTTAAAGGCGCATCGGATAATCTGATTTATGTTGAGTATGGGGAAGGTATCGGCTGCGGCTTAAAACTCGAGGGCAACTACATTACCGGTCAATCCTGTCTTGCCGGAGAGCTTGGGCATCTGAGGGTAACCGATAAGGCTGTGCCCTGCCAATGCGGCGGGCTTGGATGTCTGGAATCGGTTTCGGCACTTCCGGCATTAGCCCGTGAAGCGCAGGAAGCACTGAGGCAGAGCAGCAGAGGCTTATTAACAAAATTAGATCAAATTGACGGCTCAGCAGTATTGAATGCAGCATCCGACGGGGATAGACTGGCATCGCATATAGTCGATGAAGCCTTTGATTATCTTGCGCGTGCTGTTGCCGGGCTTGTAAATATCGTAAATCCGGAGATAGTGGTTTTCGACAATATGATCGGAAAGGCAGGCGATGAGGCGGTCAACGCGCTTATGCGATCTCTGAGTAAAAATATCCTGACATCGCACTGGGAGTCGCTTGAAGCGCGGATCAGCACTATAAAATCACACATAGGCGCATTAGGCGGTGCAGCAGCAGTTCTGGATCATTGTCTGGATCGTTAGTGGGAGATAAGGAAAATGAATACAGTCAGCAAAAATGACATTATCAACGGCCTGCGAAGAATCGGGCTGGCAAAGGGGGATCATGTAATTGTCCACAGTGCACTCAGCAGTTTCGGCAGGGTCAGAGGCGGTGCGGAAGCACTTATCGAGGCCCTGCTGGAAGCGGTAGGAGCCGAGGGAACAGTGCTTGTCCCGACATTCGGCTGTAGTGACAAGGTTTTTGACCCTGCCAGAAGCGAGACAGGTCTCGGCATGATTCCACAGGCGTTGTGGAAGAAGAAAGGGGCTTTGCGCAGCAGGCACCCGCTGGCGTCGGTTGCTGCTATCGGCAAAAAGGCTGAGTGGCTAATAAAGAATCATGAAAACGCCCGAATCGCGCATGGGAAAAACACCCCTTATTACCGGCTGGCACAGATAGGAGGCAAAATTCTTTTTCTGGGCGTCGATCAGGACCGCAGCACCTTTATGCATACGATCGAGGAACTGGCAGAATTGGAGTACTTGAAGCCCGCGAAGGGCAAATACATGGATTCCCGGGGCAGGATCAAGACAAAGACGTGGCCTTATTTTCCCGGGCCTCACAGAAACTTCATAGGTATACAATCATGGCTTGAATCTCAGGGGCTGGTTGCCAAAACCAGGATCGGAAACTGTATTGCGCAGCTAATGACCGCGGGGAATCTTCTAAATGCAATTTCGGAGAGACTGAAGATTGAGCCGAACCTGTTTATTTCCGATAATCCCAACCTGCCTGACGGGGTAAGACAAAATGCCGACCTTCTGCGGGCAGAGTTCAAAAAGGAAAGTTTCACGTTAGCGGCGGACAGCCAGTATGCAGGACGGTATTTCGAGCAGATAACCGGCAATCTGAAAAGGTTCGGGATTGATAATATCGTGCTCTCCTATGTGAACAATACGCTATGGGGCGGTATTGACAGCAGGAAACGCAAATGGTACCTGCAGGGCCTGAAACTTGCCGGTGTCCGAATAAATGCTCTCAGGGTGCCGGTTCTGTATCCTGACAAGGCGCTAACACTGCTCAAAGAGAGTAAAGCAGGCATATTGATTGTGCCGTCGAGCAGTTCGAGAGATGATATTAGCAGGGTATCGGCAGAAAATTTTGCCGTTCATGTGGAAAACACAGCCTTAAATAGCGCGCAAACAAAGCATCTCATGGCGGGATTATCCAGGGGCAATGATAAAATTGCGCTGGCTTTTAATCCACTGAACTTTGTGCAGGCGGGTGATAACCCGTTTTTATACACCTATACAAAAGCCAGGGTGAAGCGCTACACGGGATCTTTGTTCATCAACGACGGCCTGGCTACCGGGCAGCGCACGAATCTGGAAGAAGGGCTGGCGGAAATCAAGGAGCTGATATCGATATTCCGCTGCCGAAGCTTCGCTGGGCTTTTCATACTTCAGGGGCCTGGCCCAGGCAGCTTTGTAAAAACCGCAGAGAAATTTATTTCGCTTTTGAGGGAGCTTGGTAATGTGCCGCAAGATAATTGACCTGAGCACACCGGCGTCAAATGAGACAGACGGAGTAACCATAACCCTGCAGGATAAGCTTCCCGTATACATGGGGCACGAATGTTACGCATACGACCTGGCGATAAGATCACATACCGGCACGTATTTTGAGACATCCTCGCACGTATTCAGAGGCGGAAAAAACACCAGCGAGGTTCCGCTTGAAAAGCTGATAGCACCCGCCGTATGCATCAGCGTGTCGGGCCAGGGGCGCTGCATTTACACAAGTGAGATTGAAAAGGCATGCGGCCATATCGACCCCGGAAGAGCGATTCTTATCAACTTCCATAAACGCACAGACAGATATTTTCCCCGTGATGCAGCAGCATGGATGGCAGAAAAGAAGGTCGTTCTTATGGGAAGCAATACCAAAGGCTACGACAGCGGATTCGAAAATCCGACAGGTTTTTTCGTCGAGCTGTTCAAGGCGGAAATACCTATAATAGCCAACCTCAAAAACCTGGAGAAGCTGCCGAAACAAGGCTTTACCCTCGTGGTTCTGCCGCTTAGCATAGAAGGCATCTGCACCGTCCCCTGCCGCGCAGCAGCAATAATTGAATGACTATGCCTGATTTGGCAGATGAAGTTGTGCAAAGGTAATAAAATTTGTTAGAATATTTACCTGTCGCAAAGTAAATTAGTTACTGTTGCGGAAATGACATTTTGTCATTCCTGCGAAGCCTGTCCCCGCGAAGGCGAGGAGCAGGAATCCAGATTCTTAAAGAATGGATTCCGCAACAAGTGCGGAATGACAATCTATCGAATTTAGTTGAACAGGCTAAGGGAAAAGAACTCGGATACTCAGTTAGACCCGGAAAAACATGAGAAACAGTCAGATTTTGCTTGTTTTAACAGGTCTTTATCTGTTATTATGGGACAGAAGTTTAGATGTCTGTGTTAGTGGTCTGGTCTTAATAATAATTTTTTGAGGAGGTAGAGTGATGAGAAATAAATCTGTTTTTTTGGTGGTAATAGTTGTTTTGTTTGTTTTGAGCATTGGATGGCGAAAAGCTGAAGCCACTGTCTATTTTAATGATGGTGGAACACACACCATTGGTTATGCAATTAATGACTATGTTCAAATCTTGGACAGCCCTGGCGGGGGACATACAACGTTAAGTGTAAATTCAGGTGGTTTTATAGCTCAAACTCTATCCGCAAAAGACAATAGCCAAGTTACTATTTATGGTGGAGAGATGGGAGACGACTTATGTGTCTATGACAATGCTATTGTTACCGTTTTAAGCGGAAGGATTGATGACCACTTTCTTCTTTTTAATGATAGCCAAGTTACTATTTCTGGTGGAGAGATGGGTCTTGGGATTGAGACTTATGATGCAAGTAAGGTTATTATTTCGGGAGGAGTAATATCAGATTGGGTTGCAGCAAATAATTTTTCTGAAGTATATATTTCCGGTGGTTCAATAGCTACAGATTTAGTCGCAACAAAAAATTCTATAATAACGATATTTGGCTCAGATTTTGCTATCGATGGATTAACTGTTGGATATGGTGAACTTAGCAGCATATTAGGAAATGACTATAATATTGACCCCGCAAGACGTTTAACAGGCACATTGGAAAATGGGCAGTCGATTGATAATGATTTTTATATTGGCTTCAGTGCCAAGATTGTGCTTGTCCCCGAACCGGCTACGCTTTTGCTACTCGGCCTCGGTGCAGTGATATTGAGAAAGAAACATAGAGCATAAATTTCGTATTGCGTGGAAACTAAAAGTGGAAAGCCAAAGTGTAAAATTCAAAAGTTGATTTGACGAAAATTGCGGGTTTGGGTCCGTCAAAAGATGCCGGATCTTCGATATTATATGGCCGGACACCTTTAATTCCCCCATGTATTTCTTGTGATTATCGCAGTAAATTATTTCTTATATAATGGACTATTTTTCATTATCAAGTAATCACGGCCTCTGAACTGTGGAGACAAGTTTTTATTTTTATATTCTTTCATCAAAGAATCTATCTTATTCGGAAGCAAATAAGTTTCATGGTAGATATAAATGCGGCCGGAAAATTTAAGTTCATCAAAAGTTTCTGATGACTCTCCGGGAAATTGGACTACCATTCCCTCCATCAACGAGCTAATGTTGCCATCCAAAATATCATCGTACTTTGTTAGAAGAAATTGACAAGCTGCGAAAGTATAATCCGACTTTGGGAGAAAAAGACTAAGATATTTAGTCTTTGAGTCAAAATCGCACAGAATGATATACTCCACTGTGTAGACCACTTTATCTTTTTTTGTTAGATGATACTCCCCAAGCATCTTGGTTTTATCAAAGTCGGCAAGAAATAAATCATGTAGCGTTTTGGTTATTATCTGTTCTGATGATATTGGTTGAGTCGCTGCTTTTTGTGGAGAACGACAAAATAGTAAGCATATAACCATGAAAGCTGTTAATAGAATCCTCAACTTGACTGACTTTTTACTTTTTTATTGGTAAAATTTTTAAGGTATTTTTATAAATATAGTATTGACATAAGGTTATGTTTTCTCGTCAACGACAAAATTCCTATTTTGCGGCTTTTTGCATGCTGCCGTAAGCTCTTATAAATAAATAGGTTATATAAAACCCAGTCAGCTTGAGTAGAATCCATACACTAATTAATGTTTTCACCCATGGTGGATATGGCTCTAAAAAAGGTATGAGTAAATTGAATACCGAAACAAACTTTTTTAGCATTTCACTCATAGTCCTGCCATTTCATTATGCGAAGCTTTCGATTTTCTCTTTGCAGATTATACAAGTTTGTCGATAAAACCGCAAAGATTTGTTTTAGCAAACGTCCAGCGTAAAGCTGAGGACGAAATATTGTGGATTCCTGCTCCCCGCATGCGCGGTCTCGTTCTTTCCCCTTTGAATCAGTTCGGATTCTCTCCAGAGTTTCCTCTACCGATACAAGTTGTTTTCTCTTTTTTACTTAAACAGTCCTTCTCGTATCGAAATCCCTGTCCCATGAAATCCTTGACAGTTCGAAGTGATCTTTGTACAAAATTATCAGGATCGTACGGAGAAAATTATGTTTTGCAGCCGTTTTAAGGAAATGTCAGTTTATTTTTGAATTCCGCAAGATCGTTAACCAGCTAAACAGGGGAGGGAGGATTGATAATCTCCCTGCTGTTCTCCAGCTTGAGATAATCCTTCAGTATATAACATGTTTTCTCGTAGACCTTTTCAGCGGCCTGTTGTGTGCTTTTGCCCTGTCTTATAGCCTGCTCATAAGGCTGTCTTATGTCTGTCCCGATATTTATTTTTGCGATGCCGTTTGCAATCGCAGCCATTATATATTCCCTGCCGATGCCCGAGCCGCCATGCAGAACCAGTGGGACGCCGGCTGCCTGTTTCAGTTTTGCCAGATGCTCTATATTAAGCCTGGCCCGGACTTTTTTGGCGTCTTTGGCAGCACCCTGAATAGCGCCATGGACATTTCCACAGGCGACAGAGAGCCAGTCGATGCGCGTCTGGGCTGCAAATTGCCGGGCCTGTTCGACAGAAGTAAAGCCTTTCGCGGAAGCAAAAAGCTCTTCATAAGGCGGGAGTGGGCCGGCTTCATGGCCCAGTACCGCCCCCAATTCAGCCTCTACAGCGATATCCGCTTCTTCAACAAGCGCTACGACCTGTTTTGTAACAGCGATGTTTTCCTCCAGCGGCAGGCGCGAGCCGTCCACCATTATTGAGTCATAACCAAGCCGCACCGCATTTTTAAGGATAGACAAATAATCGACGGTTGTGTTGTCTTCGTCTACAGCAGGTACATGATCCTGATGAAGACGCATCCACTGTTCCTTATGACATTTCGTATATGCCTGATAAACTGCTTCCTGACTTTTTGATTCGAATCTCTGCCATTCACAGCGGGCAACCGCAATAAAGCCAAAAGCATTCATATCTTCCAGCGCACGAGCGACCGGTGCCATCATAGGCAGGTAAGGGATATTAAAGGCAGGGATAACGGAGCCTGCTTTATAAGCGTTGAGCATCAACTCGCGGCAGGAGCGTCTGCCGGCGTCTGCTGATTTTGCAATACCATTATCAGTCATGTTCTGCTGCCTGATCTATTAATCATTTGCTTTGTTCCGGATATATTTTTAAACCGCTGCTTCATCAGCCAGGCTTGAGGCAATTCGGCTCCATCGTTCGATACGAGCGGGATCGCCGTTAAAGGTATGAGTGTCTTTCATGACAATCTCGATACAGCAGCCCTGTGCGATATCCAGAGTACTGCGGATGTCATCCTCCAGGGCCTTATAATCGACAGTCGGTCCGCAAAGCCCTGCCGGGTTGGGTTTCCAGGAATATATGTACCGACTGGTAAGTTTCTCCGCTGCGATTTTTCGATCGCACCACGGAGAAACAGAGACCCTTCGAAGTCGCGGCAGATGCCTGATAAGCAGATCGAATTTGGTATCAAGCGGCTCACAACAGCCGTAGCAGACAAGACCGAAGCGATTCAGAATCGGAATCTGGTACTGCAGAGCGAACTGATAGACTGCTCCGGGCGACCAAGAATAGGCCAACAAGCAAGTCTCATAGTTCTTGGCATTGCCGAGATAAACTGTTTCGTAGTACATAATGTCCTTCGGCACTGTGCTCACCTCCCATTTGGCCACGGACAGATGGCCCGGGATAAACTCCGAGAAGGTGCTCTTCCCAAGTCTAGCTGCATGGTCTTTGCCGATTAGGATCTTGGGATTGAAGCGGCGGTGACGCGTCATGATTGAGAACGCTACTACTGTCTTGTGTTCATAAATAAGGACAAGGCGATACAGCGGACAGACATATGTGGTAATGTCATAACGATCATTTTTTGATTCCGTGGTCAGAATTCCGAGTATATTCTCAACCTTTTGACAACTGAGTCCCGTGTCAATCTGTTCCAGTAGCTTGAGTTCTCTCCGATTGGTCAAGCCCGAGACCAGCCATCTGCCAATCTGAGCTATGTCCTTAGGCATCTCAGTCAAGAATGCAGCGCACGCTGCCAAGGCAACCATCAGAAGCACCACGGGATGCCGCTTTGCTGATTTTAAAACTCTTTCGATTATGGGTCGGTCCAACATAATAATATACGACACTCATCTATCCCGCTAATTCATGAAAAAGCAACAGCCACTAAAACTGTTTCTGCCAGTATAAGAAGTTCCCGTTGTTTCTTCAATATTTACTTTGACGGCAAGTGCGGGTTCGTGCCTCGCCAGAATGCTTTGGTTGGCTGCTTTGATGTAGCCGAATTCGAGACACCTCCGCCGAATGGTGGATGCCTTGGGCCCGATGCCGTTTCGGAGAGTTGTCGTTTGGTTCCTTCGGCTTCGCTCAGGATGCTCGCAAAGAAGCTCGCATTTTGGGTTTGATAAAGAGTGCATGGTTGGGTAGTATGCGGCCTGGAACAGAAATTTGATTTAGATGGATATTAAAGAGCGCAAAAACATATTAGTGACCTGCGGGCCGGGACTGGAAGGTTATCTAAACGCTGAGCTTGGAGGCCTGGGCTTTGAAATAGTCAGCAGTCATACCGGCGGTATTATCATGCGCGGCTCATTTATCGATTGCATGAAACTGAATCTGTATCTGCGAACCGCTTATAACGTCCTTTATCTTCTTAAGGAATTCAGATGCGGCAGCAGCGAATCACTCTACAAACAAGTCAGCAGCCTGCCTTGGGAAAATATCATCGCACCAGAGGAATATCTATGCGTACTTTCACGAGTCGATACCTTCTCGATTAACAACAGCATGTACCCGAGCCTGAAAGTCAAAGACGCAATCGTCGACCGAATATATAAAAAGACGGGCTCGCGGCCTGATAGCGGCCCGGAGAGAAACAAAGTCGTCGTCAACCTTTTCTGGAAGAACGACAGGGCATGGATATACCTCAATACTTCCGGCTTAAAACTCTCCGACAGAAACTATCGCAAGATGCCCCACAAAGCGCCGCTGCGAGAATCGTTAGCCGCGGGAATCATCATGGCTACCGGCTACGACGGTTCGCAGGATATTGTCCTGCCTATGTGCGGCAGCGGTACGCTGGCTATCGAATCGGCTCTTATAGCCATGAACAAACCGCCAAGCGGCCTGCGAAGCAATTTTGGTTTTACACACACCAGGGTTTTTGATGAGCAGATATGGAAGCAAATGCGCAATGATGCCCGCAAAGCTGTGCGCAAAGGCCCGCTGCAAAAACGTATAATTGCAACAGATATAGATGCCGATGCTATTACCGCAGCCAGACAAAACGCGAAAACCGCGGGCGTCGAACATCTAATAGAATTTAACGTATGCGATTTTGCCGATACCGATGTTCCGAAGGGCGAAGGTATTGTAATAGTCAATCCCGAATATGGTTTACGATTAGGGGAACTCGAAAAGCTCGAAAAAGAATATAAACGCATCGGAGATTTCTTCAAGCAAAACTGCGCCGGCTATACCGGCTATATATTTACCGGCAACAGAAAACTTGCCGGTAAAGTAGGCCTGAAAACCTCAGCTCGCATGATATTCTTCAACGGAAAAGTCGAAAGCCGCCTGCTGAAATATGAAATGTACGAAGGAACAAAACAATCCTGAAAAATGAGCCAACCGGTCTGCGTCTGGAATACGGGGTGAGGGCTGTCAATAAGGGAGGTGAAGGCTTTTCAAGTAATGTTGTTTCGGTTATTCTATAGTTGTCCCCGCTCAAACCCCGTGAGCGGCTATACTCCGCTGCGCGGGGCTAAAAAACTCATTACAAGTAACCCGCCAACTATTAAATTGGCGGGTTAAGTAATGTCGTGCTCGACAGTTCACCGATTGTTCTTGTGTCGGTGTGCTAATAGTTCTGTTTGTTAGTAGCGGTTTCCGCCGCCGCCGCTGCCACGGCCTCTGCCGTACCCGCCGCCGCCACCACGTCTACCGCCGCCACCGCTGCCGCCCCTACTATCGCGACGGCTGGTTTTCGCGAGAGCTTCGTTGACATTCACAGCACGTCCCATCAGGTCCTTGCCATTCATTTCTTCGATAGCCTTTTTTGCTTCGTCCTTAGATGGCATTTCGACAAATCCGAATCCTCTGGATTCACCGCTGAATTTATCCTTTATGATGTTAACGGATTCAACCTGGCCAAAAGCTTCAAAAGCCTGGCGCAAGTCATCTTCAGTTGCCTGATGTGCTAAATTTCCGACATAAATATTCATTTCGATCTCCTTTTTAGGCCCTAAACTTAACCTTAACTACACTTATTTTCAGCATGCCGGGCACCCATGCCCAACAATGATTATACAGTCTGTCTTTCCATATAACAAGTTTCCGTTGCTTTTTCAACATTTATCCTGAGCCAGCCGAAAGGCTCGCCTGTCCTCCGTAGCTTTATGCGAAGGAGGATCCAATCTCTTGTGTTCGTGACGCCGTCTATCCGTTTCTTTTAACAGCCTTTTGCGGATCCGAATCGAATCAGGACAAATCTCAACAAGCTCATTCTCCTGAATGTACTCCATCATTGCTTCAAGACTCATTTTTCTGGCAGGTCTGACCTTGGCGGCATCGTCTTTGCCCGATGCCCGAATGTTAGTAAGCTGTTTACTTTTTACCACGTTTACGGGTATGTCTTTTTCCTTGCAGTGCTCCCCGACTACTTGTCCTTCATACACTTTTTCACCAGGCTCAACAAAGAAAATACCCCGATCGTACAGGGCATCGAGTGCATAAGCAGTCACCTGTCCGGTATTGGTCGCGATCATAACGCCTGCCTTTCTCTGAGGTATCGCACCACGCATCAGCTCATATCTTTCAAACGCATGATGCATAATCGCCCTGCCCTGTGTTGCGTTCATCATCCTGGCATTAAGACCGAACAAGCCTCGCGACGGTATCAAAAATTCCATATGAACAAAATCACTTGCTCCGCTCTTGGCATCCATTTTAACTATTTCACTTCGCCGGTCGCCCAGAAGACTCATCACAGAATTCCGGCAATCTAAAGGGCAATCCACCGTAAGCAATTCTATCGGCTCATGACGTCTGCCTTCAACTGTTCTCAAAATTACGTTCGGCTTACCGACACAAATCTCATAACCTTCCCGCCGCATATTCTCAAGTAAAATCCCAAGATGCATCAGCCCTCTGCCTGAAACATTGAATTCCTCAGGCGTTTGGCCAGGTTCTACTCTTAATGCAACATTTTGCTGAAGCTCCTTTTGGAGTCTATCTCCAATCTGCCTGCTGGTTACGTATTTGCCGTCCTGGCCGGCGAAAGGCCCATCGTTAACCCTGAATGTCATTGACATTGTCGGCTCATCAACAGGAACAACCGCAAGTTTTGAAGGATTATCCGCACAGGCAATGGTGCTGCCGATATCAACAGGATCAAGCCCGGATATTGCACATATGTCACCTGCCTGGACGCTTAAAACCTGCTTTCGGCCAAGTCCATGAAACTGATGAATATGCATAATCTTTTGCTGTGTATGCAGACCTTCGGCATCAATTACAGTAACTCTCTGGCCTTCAGTTATCTGTCCGGCAAAAACTCTACCTATTGCTATCTGCCCCACATAATCAGAATATTCCAGATTCGTCACCAGCATCTGCAACGGCGCATCAGGGATAACATGCGGCGGAGGAACATTATTTATTATCGCATCGAATATTACATGGACATTATCGGTTTTATCAGCCATATCTGCTGTTGCCCAGCCATCTTTGGCTGATGCGTAAACAAGTGGGAAATTGAGAGCCTCATCATCTGCACCGAGTGACACGAGCAGATCAAATACTTCATTGACGACATCATCCGGCCTGCTGTTTGCGCGATCAGCCTTGTTGATAATAACTACGGGTTTCAGCTTATACTCAAGGGCCTTGGTCAATACAAATCTTGTCTGCGGCATTGGGCCTTCAAATGCATCAACCAAAAGCAGCACACCATCTGCCATTTTCAAAACACGTTCAACCTCCCCGCCAAAATCGGCATGGCCGGGTGTATCGATTATATTGATTTTATATTCATTGCCTTGTGAATCCATGTAGTAAATAGCGCAGTTTTTACTTAAAATTGTTATACCCCGCTCCCGTTCCAGGGGATTCGAATCCATAATCAATCCGTGCTCGCTGCCGCCCAGCTTGTCAAGATCCTCCTGCCTGAACATGCCGGACTGGTAGAGAAGCTGGTCTACGAGCGTTGTTTTGCCATGATCGACATGGGCGATTATTGCTACATTACGAATATAATCTGAATACATAACAAACCTTCGGTCAGGTAACATTTATAAGAAAGAACTATTCAGGATTTGCTCGATATTCCCTATGTAAACGAGGTATTCTACCCTTATTTTCAGGGCTGTCAATACAAAACCTAATCAATTATCAATTGAAAGGCGGCAAGTGCGGGTTTGGCGCCTTGCTGCCTGTTCGTCGATGGCTTTCTGCTCAGAATTCACCGGATATGGTTCGGGGCAGCAGATACCACTGGGCAATTATTTATTCTTTTTTTCTTTTTTCAATCTTCGTTTTTCCTTTGGACTAAGCAGGGCCTTTTTCTGCTGTTCTCTTTTGCCTTTATCTCTTTTTCCGGTATCGCCCATATCTGTTTCTCCTTTTTCAGACCAGGTAATAACAATGATTATACAGTCTGTATAAAACAGGAAAGCTTGTCCCCGCATGCCTCTGGCGGGGAACAGCCTGTTTCTTTCTGTATAACAAGTTCCCGTTGCTTATTCAATATTTATCCTGAGCCAGTCGAAAGGCTCGCCTGTCCTGCGTAGTCCCTCTAAGGGACGAAGGAGGGTCCAATCTCTTGCGTTGCAATTATATAAATTTGCGGGATTAATTCAATGTTTTGTTTTGACGGCATGTGGAGAGGTGGAGTCGTTGATTATTTATCTATCCCTAATACTACAACGCCATTTTAGCTCAAGATTTTTAGGCGGCTGACCGATAACTTCTTTTAGAACCCATTATTCTGAAAGGAGATACGGTATGGACGCCAAACAACTTAAACAATTGAAACCTATGTTGAACAAGTATCTGCGA
>JBDRHL010000075.1:0-9509 GCA_043816955.1 Planctomycetota bacterium
AAACAGTGACAGACACAAATCTATGGTTGTTGAATCCAGAGCATAGACTTCTCGGTTCAGTTGAAGGCCAAAGTCTTCGTTTGCGTAGAGTGTTCGCGCTTTGCGTATCAAAACTTGAGCGATGTCGGCATAGATTCTCCAGTCTCGATTTTCGTTTGCCTTCGCCAGAGTGGTTCGGGAAACATTCCCGCGTATGCCGCAATGATAAAGTTTTGGCTGCATTGCCCACAGACAGGTTTCGATGTCGCGAAGACTTTGTCGATAAGTTATCTGGGCAAAGGCCATACAGAGGTATTGATCGAAACATGAAAAGGTTCTTATTCGATAATTGCCGTGATATCTTCGAACGCATCTGTCGAATTGTTTTTTGGGAAGAAAATCTAACAGTTGTGAGAAAATGGTCTGTCCGGTATGCATTGGCCAATCCTTTCAGCAAATCCGTGAAAGTATATTGGCTGAAATTTAAGGGCAAGTTGAAATCGATCCCAATCATTTTTTCTCACAACCTATTATATTTATTTGTCTTACAACAATTTCCTAAAACCTTAACGGGACAGTAGTGACATTTGTTATGAAATAACAATTTCTAACGAGTCCGGGCAGGGCCACACCGTCATGCGACTTGTTTTTAACGGACAGCACATCGCTTATTACTGGCAAGAGAATTATCGCAAGGTTGGATTTATACCTCACCGTCTTTTGTCTGCCGGCAAAACTACTCATGTTATTGAAGTAATCCTATAACAGTAACCCTCTTTTTCAGAAGTACCTACTGCCACTGTAGGCACCATTTGCTCCAGATTTCTTTTCCTTCTGGCAGTTTTTTGGCAAGAACACCAAGTGAAAATCCCCTGGGTGTTTCCATATGGCGGTGATTAAGAATAGCGGCTATGTGTTCAATATTGTTCGGACCAATCCGGTTATCAGGGTCGGAATCGGGATCAGGGCCGACACCGAGTAATATGCATTTGCCTTCGAGCTGTGCGGTTTTTTGGCAGTCTTTATAAACGTGGTACATTAGATGACTGTTGATAGCTACTATACAGGGACAATAGGCGTAGGCTTCAAAAACCTGTTTGCCTGTCAAATGCCCCACGCTGCAGAAATGTATGACAACGTTTGTATCCACCGCTTTAGAAAACCGCTCTATGTAAGGAACATCGAATTCTTCAATAATACTTCTTGATACGTTAACACAAACATCGCCTCCAATCGTAGGGCCCGGTGCCCACACACCCAAGCCGTCGATATAACCTTCTTGTTCTCGCTGTAAGCGCATTGAGTTTAATTCGCTGAAGCAGGTGATAATAATATCTGTACAAATCTCGATAAGCTTATGTGCCTTATCCGGTTTTCTTAGCAGATCAATAAAGAAGTCCGAACCTCGCAGCATATATGCTGTCTCAAAAGGAGTCATAAAAGACGGTGTGTTAACTGATACATACTCTGGAGCATTGTCTAAAAAGTACCGAAGGGTTCGTTTGGCCGCAGGGAACATGCCGGCAGAAAAATCAGGTCGCTTCAACGAATCAATCTCACTGACATCCTTCAGCAAAGGATGGATCCAGGGGGAGGTATCGTCATTGATGGTTATGTCGGCCCCGAACATTGAAGGAATCAAGGCTTCTCCGTATTGTCCCCAGATGCACGGGATGTAGTCACTGGGTATTTGCAGATTGGTGTTTACCCGCTGCATTTCCGCTTCGAACATTGTAGCCGGGTACTGGAATTGCTCACGCACATTCGGGACTTTGGCCTTGCCCAGGGCAGTAAAAGGGGGTGATACTACTTGCATGGGAATACGGTCGAGTTTTTCCCAATTGAAGCATTTTTTATACAGTTGCCAAGTCTTGCAAATGTTTTTCTTTATGTCGGTCGAATCCAGAACATACTTTTTCATGTACCAGTTCCTGCTTAATATATTTGCCGCCTTAGTTCTCTGTCAATATTTCATTGCTTTTTGCGATCAATTCAGCTATTGCTTTTCGTACTTCGTAATACTTTTGGCAATCTAATTCATAATCCTGTAGATTACGCACAAGCTGTTTTGGTTTTGCCAGGATCCTTTCAAATTCAATTAGTAAAGAACCGATTTTTTCATGGTCATCTCCGGAAGCAGTCGTCATTCGCTGCTCAAGCAGGGTGTGTTTTTGTTTTAGCAGCCAGAAATACTCTCTGTCTTCTATGCCTTCGCGAATCATTTCCCAGCGGATTGAATCAATCGGCCCTTTGGTAACAATTGTATCCGGTTTTTCTCTGACAGGCGGATAGAGCAGTGAGCCGTCACCGTTATTAGCTGTGCCCGGCATATCAGCCCTATACGGCGGCTTTGCATGCCCGTCATAAAACATTGGATCGAGCCATGGATTCCTGTGACGCCAGTATGTAACGTCCCAATATAAAAAACCGTCCAGGTTATAACGTTCGAGCATCCAGAATAACACTCGAGGATTAATAGCCGGATGGTCCAGGCATAAGTTTGGATATGGCGCATTGACTCCGGAGCAGACGTAAAGCCAGACGTTTTCGCCCTTTTGTCGTCTTTTCTCGGAGGCTTCTGCATCAAAAATAACTGTTTTTGCAACCCATATATCGACGTAATTGGAGAATAATTCCAGCGGGCTCCTGTCACGGTTCTGGGTAAGCAGACGCGGCAGGCCCGGGCAGGATTCCGCCAGCAGTTTCATTCCTTTCTTGACGGTGTCGTAATTTTTGTGGGATGGTTCATCAATCCAATAAGATAAAGCTTTTGATGCAATCCCAGCAGCCTTTAAGTGATCGTATACCTTGCCAAAAAGTTTTGTATGAATCTTATTATATTCAGGCGTAAAACGCTTGAAACCCGCCAGTTGGGGCGGGATGGAAAATCGGCCGAGATTAAACAGTTTCTGATTGTATCTGGTTAATACCCGTGCGGCATTTTTGTCGAAATCATTTGTGTCGAGAATAATAATTTCATCGCCCGGCGTGTTGCTCGAAATAATCTCGTAGCGTATGGGATAAATGTCAAGAGAGTTTAAGACGTTGACTCTGTGACGCCCTGCATCTGCAATATATAATTCAAGAATCTGTTTTGCCTTGTCGCTGAATTCATCTATTCGCTGTTTCTCCCAGTCGCCCGCAAGTGAATACTGACCTTTTGGTACGACAATACCGCGGCTGCCTGCATGAATATATTCGTCGAGGCCATGCCAGCTCATATCAAGTCCGAATTGTACGACTACCTCCGTATGGGATTCGTCTGTAAGGGAAAAATCCCATACCTGAAGTTCTATCGGAATTTCAGCGATAATTCTTTCAGGGGTTTTGACCATTAGTTTACTTTTGTACAGCCCTGCTTTGGCAAATTTAGGAACCCTTACGGTAAGCCAGAATACATTATTTTCTTTTGCCCTTAAGTTTACGTGTTGTTCAATCAGTTCCAGGGCATCCGGATACCAGCCTCGGCTGCCGAAACTATCGCTGGGACGGGTAACATATATGTAGTTGACCTTTGCCAAAGAGGTATTCTCACCGCTTATTATCCCCCGGCTGCCGATGAAATCACCGACGACAAGGCAGGCATTATTCACGTCTTCTGCAGGGCGTATGACGATTTGAACGGGCTCATATTCATTCGCCGCTGCCGACAACCGGACCGTTTGACTTTTTTTGCATGGTGCCGCCCGGTTCATGGCAATTTTGTAGGTCGCATCGGCCCACCACGCAACACAGTCGTTATTTTCAAAAAGAAAAGAGCCGAAATCCTGTGCCTCAATAGTAGACAGTGTTACCGGGATTTTCAAAACCGCCTTAGCAGATGTCTTGGTGTCCTTTGCCTGCAGCAGAAAAATTTCCTGGCCGGGCGCAGACTTTGAGATATTAAAGAGCTGTTTAACACTCGTGCAGGGATCGATAGAAAAAGATACTTGCGAACCTTTACCGGCAGCTTTTACTTGATTCTCATTCAATAAGGTCGCCTGCATTTTTTTTGTTTTTCCGGTTTTATTTTCAAATGATGCTATTAGCTTTGTGACATCTCCACTGCGTGTGCTTTCAATACTCACGGTACAGTCCGGTTTGTCGCTGCCGATCACCATTAATCCAAATAGACTCGGCTGATGGAAATTAGACGCCAAGCCGGCCCATGATGAAGCAACATTTGTTTTACTGTTATATCGGCAGAAATTTGCTCCAATAAGCTCCGGTATCTTGCCTTTACTGATTTGCGCCCACGGAATCGCAATTTCACAATGCCACCCGTTTTCTGTGCGAATCGTGGCTGACTGCCACTTTGCATCCCAACCGGTATCCTGCAGATAATTGTCCATAACCATATTTTCAGCGTTTACCCATAACTGATAATATCGCTCAAAATCTGGACCGATATCCAGGAATAATTCTACATGCTCATCGGGCCAAACCGGATGGTCACGCAGCGTTTGTGTACATTTGATAAAAGACGGTTCCTGCATACATCGAAATGCAATATACAGATATTCGTCGTTGCAGCAGAGCAGAAGTTCAGTGCCTTTTACGGGCGTTTTACCATCACCTACAGAATAAAACTGTTTTAATGAATCGGTTTTCGCCCAACATGATTCATTCAGACAGCCGTCTATTACCGGTGCAACCTGCGTTTTTGGCACATATGCCGTGGGCGGTGTATACACACGAGCACCGGCAGCAACCCGGCCTTTCTTTTCCGCCGGCACATTCAGTTTATACAAAACCCCTGTACCTCTGGGTAGTGATGAATCCAACTTGTTCTTACCTGAAGTCTTGTCATAAACCAGAGCATGTGTTATTGCCTGGCCGGTGGTTCGAGTAATCTCCTGGATTTTGGAAACGGCCGGGTCAAACAGCAAACTAAACGCATGCTTTAGTTCAGAAGCACTTCCTTCGGCCTCGGTGTCATAGTTGACAATCATTACGTAAATGTTGCCTTCCCCGTCTTCAAAAAAGCTCACTATGAACCGACCGCCCTTGTCATCCAGCTCAAACGGCTTAAACTCGGCATCGCTGTATGCCTGACATGATTTTGGTATATTGTCGGCCTGAAAATACACACGAGTATTTTTCAAATTTAAAAGTGTGCAGCCGAGATTTGCAATTTCAACATTTAACTTGGAGACGTAACCAAAGAAAGGCTCGTTTCGAACACCGTTGGCGTCAATAAAGCTCGGCCCATGCCCGTTCTCCGCCGGCAACTGATCGTATGTGTAGTAAACGATTCCATTATACCCAAAAGCCAGTGTGCCGTAGACCAACAGTCGCAACTCGGATTCGCTTGGCAGTCGATAATCATGGGTCTTATCTTCCAGACTGAAAGCCTGTATCCAGTTCCAGTAAGACTTGCCTGCCTGCCTGCATTTGTGTGAAAACTCCGAAATACTTTCAAACCAAGAATCGGGACGGAAACGTTCACCTCTTGAACGGCAGGGATATGCATTGAACATTAAAACATCTGCCTTCGTATCGATAAAATCGTCAAGGTACTGTTGCCATGTGTAATCCGGATTACTATCATCACCCCAGAGGTATTTAGCGGGCGCGTCCTTAAAAAGCGGCAATACAACCAGCTTTCCCGGGTAATTTAATTTTACATAATCAATCTTCTCACGAGTCTCGGCCAGTTGCATGTGATTCGGTTCATCGGTTATAAGGCACCCCACCAGGCCGGAATCTTTACCATAGATGGTAAAATCCTTCTTTACCATATCAAGACTCTGCCAGTCATTGTAAAACACCATCCACGGTACTTTGTTTTCAGCCAGTTTCTTCACGGGCACGTCTTTAGCATAGCGAGGCACTACAATGTTCAGCCCGGAACTCGTCAGAGTGCCTGTATCTTTATAAGATACTGGGAAATAACAAAGAGCTGCGATGACGAAAGGTTTGTCGGCCTGCCATCTCTGATAGAGATTTTGGTTTGTGTTTATCTGCGTTGCCGAATTTTGGGTCTTTTGTTCACCATGAGTGCTTATAGCGAACAAGACTGCCAGCACAAATATTAGGATCACCTTCTTTTTCATATGAGACTCCTTTTTTGTGTTAGGGTATAGACGGACTTAGAACGCTGCAAAGAGGTTTTGCCGGTTGAAATTCAATCACAAAAATCAGGGGGATACAAACCACACTCCAACCAGTCCATGGAAAACAAAGCAAAATCCTTAAAATCTATAATGCAGTCGCCGTTTATATCTCCCGGGTCAGGCTCAAGACAGATTTGCTTCGGCGCAAAACAATAACCTGCTTCGTAATTCGTTTGAATTGCCGTTTGGCCCAGGGCTATATCATAGAACCTGAAAGCTGCTAACTTCCCATTCAGAGGAACGTATGAAGTAATTGCGGTATTTATTGTTCGGCCCAGACCAAAATCACGTCCGCCGAGTATCGAATTGTGTGAGGAGACGTCGCCTGCGTCGTCGTTTATCAGATCCGTTTGGTCGACACCGTCTATATAGAGTCTGAGAAGATCGGAAACACTGTCGCATACAACTGCAATGTGGTGAAAAGAATCGCTTGTGACTACAGGGAGGGTGCGATGGTTGGTAGCTATGCCATCATTGGTTACCAGGCGAAGTTGCAGGGTGCCTTCCCCAAATGTGCGCAGCATTATTCCTTTGCCCAGTGTGATCTCGTATCGATTGTCAAAAAGCACCATATCGGCATCGTTACAATCTATCTGTGCCCACAACTCGATTGTGAAATTTGCCGAGTCGTCGGCGAAACTGCCCAGTGGCAACTCAGGGATCCTGATCATAGTGCCCAGACTACTGCTTTGTCTTACAAATTCAAAGACTCGTTGTTCAGGTGTGATCATCAAAACGGGGTCGCTGTTATCAGCCTGGTCACAATCACCCAGTGCCCCATGATTATTGTAGTCCGACTGGTCTGTCCAAAATTGGCCGCCTGAGAAATTCCCTGTGTCAAGGTTTACAATTAAACTGTCAGCTTCGGCCAGGAGGACCTTCCTTTTCTGCGGGAGTTCAATTTTGTATAAAGTGCCTGTTCCACCGGGCAAAGAAGCGGTGAGTATATTTTTCCCGCTGTTTGGATCAAAGGTAAGCGGATGAATAATAGAATCGCCTGTGAAACGCGAAATTTCCACAATCTGAGAAATTGAGGTATCGAACCGAAGACTATATCCGTGTATAAGTTCATCCGCAGTGGCGGTAGGGCTCATACCATAGTTGACAATCATGGCATAGAGATTGTCCTGCTCGTCTTCGAAAAAGCTGACGATGAACTGCCCACCCTGGTCGTCCAGTGTAAACGGTTTGAAAGTCGCGTCGTCATACGACACCATTAATTCAGGAAGCACATCCACCTGAAAATATACGACATTATTCTTCAAGGCCAGCAGAGCAGGACCAAGATTTGCAATCTCAGCACTTAAATTGGCGCCATAAGTGAAGAATGGCTCGTTGCGAACACCGTTGGCGTCGATAAAGCTTGGCCCATTTCCGGGTAGCTGGTCGTATGTGTAGTAAACGATCCCCTTGTATCCATATGCAAGTGTGGTGTAGGCCAAAAGTCTTAACTCTGATTCGCTTGGAAGTCGATAATTATTGCCTCCAGTTGACCGGTCAAAGGCTTGAACGTAATTCCAATATGATTTACCTGCCGCCTGACTTTTTCTCGCAACAATGTCCACGTTTTTGAACCAGCTATATCTGAAAGGCTCGCCCGTCGACCGGCAGGCATATTGGTTGAACATTACGACATCGGGATCACAGGTTCCAATAAAATCATCGAGATACTGCTCGTAAGTATAAGACGGGTTGCTATCATCACCCCAGAGATATATACCAGCTACCCAACCCCAAAGTGGCAGGACCGATAAAAGGTGCGGCTGGGTCGACTTGAGATACTCAATTTTTTGCTGAGTAGTTCCCAATTCCGCGTGGGTTGGCTCATCGGTAATTAAACAGGCAATATTCCCCGGTGCATCGCCATACGCATCAAGGTCCTGTTTGACGTGACTGACGCTCTCCCAGCTATTAAAAGATTGCATCCATTCAATGCCATGGTTCAATAGTGTCTGACAAGGCACATCCTCGGCGTGCCGCGGAACAGCGACCGTTAGATTAGATTCAACCAGACTGTTCATATCCTGATAACTGACGGGAAAATAACAAATACCACCGATCGCAAAATTTTTACCCTGCTGCCATTTCTGGGCGGTGCTTTGATATTCGGCAAGCCAGTTGCCAACAAAAATATTGACGTCTTTCAGATCGACCCTGCAGTCGCCACTTAGATCCGCCGGCATTTGTTCCACACAGGCTGGCCCAAGTATATCAAAGCCTTCAAAATAGTTTTGTGTAATTTGCTCAGAAGTTAAGACCTGCGAGTAAATTCGCAGAGTCGCAATTTGTCCGTTTAACGGTATCAAACTGGTTGTACTTGTATCGATCGACCGGCCGATACCAATATCACCACAAAATACCTTAGCATTGTGTGTTTGGAGATCACCCTTATCGTAAGCACTTGTGTCCGTTCGGTCGGCTCGGTTTACATATATCTTAAGCCTATCTGAGAGGCTATCAACCGTAACCACCAAATGGTTAATACGGCTGCTACTCCACACGGCCTGAGTGCTGTGGGTAGTTGAGACCTCATCATCCCCGGAAAAGATTTGCACTTGCAGCCTGCCTGTTCCGCCGGTTTTGATAACAACTCCGCTAGCCGACCAGGGAAACGTAGGGTCCCGCATATCGAGCAAAGTCTGTCCAATTGTTGTCGGATCACATTTGACCCACATTTCTATACTGAAATTGGCGGTCTGGGCGGAAAAATCCCCGAGAGACTGCTGGCCCCAGGGAACACGGATTATTGTGCCGGTATCCGAATCGATGCGAATAAACTCGAAAACGTTGCCGTCCTCCGTAGACACTAAATTAGGGTCAGCATCATCCCCTGTGGTGTAATCACCAAGCATCGCATTGTAGTGATTATCACTCCGATCGTACCAGATCTGCTCCGTGCCGAAGTAATTGCCCGTGTCAAGGTATATTAATAGTACATCTTCAACGATATCTGCTGAGCAGAGCAGGGGTGGAAAGAAAACTAAAAAAAGTAGTGTCAAGCTTCTTATATGCCACATATTCCCTCGATCCATGTTCCCATTGCATGTAAAGTTCATGTCTACTTTTGCAACCAAGTACATTATGCCATGAACTGTCGATAATATCCACATCGTCGCCACGATGGGTATCTGATGCCCTAGTGCACTAAGTGTACGCCAATTTATGTTTTTTGTCAATAAAAAAATTTTCTTGTGTCCTATGAAAATTGAATTACCGGATAACTCAGCCATTTGTGCAAAGACCAAATACGATCGGTCAGATCCACGCTCATCACAGGTGTTCTCGACAGCCATCGATCATCTCGGTCTTGTATACGAAGTGTTCGCATCGGCCAACAAAAATTATAACTGTACATTCACTACTGTCCCGTTAAGGTTTTAGGAAATTGTTGTAAGACAAATAAATATAATAGGTTGTGAGAAAAAATGATTGGGA
>JBDRHL010000076.1:0-2706 GCA_043816955.1 Planctomycetota bacterium
TGAACGCTAACGGAACCGGATCGGTTCTTCTTCTTTCGCACGAACATAGCCCTATTTTAGCTTTGGGACACCCAAAATCAAATACGCTTTCAGTATTTACAAGGACTTACAGCAATTTTTCAAAGGGATGTTGAAGTCAGGGCTGTCAATTGCTTCGTCACTGCCTGGGGCGTCCGATCATAATAGCTTCGCCGCTTCGATGTAGCTGTCGGCACTTTTTAGTTCAGGCGGCAGCGTTCCAAATATTTTATGGTGCTGGTACCATTGACAAAATTTCATAGCGAAAGGTACCCAATCTGGTGTTTGTCCTGTAAGCACTTTTTTGAGGTTTTCTTTAGGTGTACTCACAATAACACCCAATTTCTTACAATGTGTGGTAAGCTGTTCAAATTTCCTTCAATAATTTTCTTAGTGTTTTGGCGTCCTCCAAAAACATGTCTGGACTATTGTCCTTAACGAACTCGAGCATTGCAGCGTGGTCGTGGTTTGAGGCTGCGAACTTTTGCAAATAGCGATGCCAAATGTTACAGACCTGCTCTAACGGCTGAAAGCTCTCTGTGGCCCGGGACCAGTTAAAAACGTGGGTGTTGGTCGCCCAAGGTAGAATCCGATCAAGGCCGGCAAGATTCTCTTCTGCATCGGTGGTAAGTGGCGTCTGCCAATATAACCTGACGTTATCGTGGCCAACTTCTTCCATTAATTTCATAGCTGATTCATAAGTATCTGTCAACGAGCCTTTGTGGAATTCATATGAGATTATGATGTTAGCCTCTGAGGCCATTGCGGCAATTCTCAGAGTATCTGAAACAACTCGATTACGATAAGCCGGACCGGCGTCAACAGAAGAGCTACTTCCCGCCCATACACGTATGAGAGGAGCTTTTAATGAAACAGCCGTTTCTAATACCTTTTCAAATGGCAGTGCGGCTTCACTTTCGCCTACTCTGTAATAAGACCCGTAAGCAAACACTTTCAAACCAGCATCGGTTGTGATTTTATTAACTTCACGCGCCCGTTTGAAATCGCCATGCGTGACGTGAATATCTCCTCCCCACTCAATGCCGAGGAGGCCTGCCTGTACGACGAGTCCAACAATCTCTGCCGGGGCAAGCTGTCTAAAAGTGACCGAAACCAATCCAGGATAAATCACTCTTGTAGCTCCCTTGATTTCACAGTTATGCTATAACAGAGGCTTTTTCCTGGGAAATTGCCCAGCGTAGCGGCTCACCGTCGAGAAAACGGACTAATTCATCAACCATATATCTACCCATACGTGTGCATTCCGAGTCCATAGAACCGGCGATGTGTGGCGTCAGAGCCACATTTGGCAATGTATACAGCGGTGAGTCCGACTCTGGCGGCTCAGGCCAGGTTACGTCCAGAACGGCCTGCAAATCCGGCCGGCGTCGCAGAACCTTTACCATTTCATCCTCACGAACAATTGCGCCCCTTGCAGTGTTGATAAAACTGGCGTATGGCTTCATCGAGGCTATGTGTTTTCCGGTAATCATGCCCCTTGTTTTCTCTAATGAGGGACTATGCAGGGAAACCACATCAGCTCTTTCGAAAATCTCATCAAGACTGCACTGTTCAACATTAAGTTCCGTAGCCTTTTCTTCTGTCAGATGGTTGCTGTAGA
Source organism: Planctomycetota bacterium (assembly GCA_043816955.1). Taxonomy (GTDB): domain Bacteria; phylum Planctomycetota; class Phycisphaerae; order Sedimentisphaerales; family CAYZTY01; genus JBDRHL01. The sequence continues at coordinate 1,640 of JBDRHL010000076.1, forward strand.
CCAGGATTTTGAGGTCAAAAGGCTTAAGCAGCTCGATGACCTTACGCGATATCACACCAAGGGATATAATTCCGACGGTACTTTTATAAACACCGAAAACAGGCTTATATCGAACCCAGGTCTTTTTTTTTCTTACTGAAATGTAATGCTGCCAGCCGAGTTTCAAGCAAAATAAGATTTGCGAGAGTGTATATTCAGCAACGGGGATGGCATTGGCGGCATAGGCACTTGTAATTAAAATATTGCGCGTCCAAAAGGCCTCGCTGACAACGCTTCTGATGGAACCTGCTGCGTGGAAGACGGCTCTGAGTCTTGTGGCAGCATTTAGAAAATCCGCATCCATACGCGAAGTACCCCAGCCGCTGAAGATAATATCAGCGTCACGCAAAACGGCCGGGTTACTTTCGACCGACTCTTTTGTTTGTGGAGGTGCATAAATATCGACCAGGCGGGTGATATCCTCACACTCGTTCCCGCCATAAATCAGCTCATAAGCGTCCGTACTGAGAAGATATATCCCTTTAAGCATTTCAACCATCAACTAAGAGCCTCTATCATAATGAAAGAAAATAGCGTTCTTTAATACTAAAATCAGCGATTTTGCCTCTTCTTGTTAGAGGCTCTAAATCATCGGACATCAATACAAATTGCTCTTATGATTACCAACGCAACTGTATCTGTCCCAACAGATTGTATTTGCCCGGCATTTTGCTTTGAGCTGCGAACAGTATTAACCATCTCACTACCGTCCAATCATAAGTCGAATAACATCAATTGGTTAGGTAAATCATCATTTTCAGTTTTGTAACCGGTTTCTGTAAGTACTTGTAAGATAGAGACTTTCTCGAAAAACGTTACACTCAAAATCTGTAGAATTGTGTAGAGATTCAATTCCAAGTTCAGTTGCTTTTTTATAATTGCTACCAACACATAAACTGAGATTGCAATCCATATATGTGTCTTCACAGCGTTCTCGGTAGTGCCAAAGAATGCCTTGATACGAAGATGCTGCTTGATCCATTTGAAGAACAGTTCCACCTGCCAGCGGCACTTGTAAAGCTGAGCGA
>JBDRHL010000077.1:0-2691 GCA_043816955.1 Planctomycetota bacterium
GTAGGGGGTGAAGGATGGAATGTGTAATTCCCTATAGTCTTGAAGCTGAGGTTTCCTTATTGGGTTCTTTGTTTTTGAACTCTTCGGTTTTTGCCAAGGCCAAGGCGCAACTTTCGCCAACGGACTTTTATCTTGATAAACATCAAGAAATATTCCGGGCGGTCTTGGCGGTCGGTGTTGATTTCGTGGTAATCACGGAATTTTTGAAAAAGCGTGGAAGTCTCGGGCGTATTGGCGGGGTTGAAAGCATTTCTGGTTTAATAAAATCTCCTATAACATCAGCTGGGTTTCAAAAGCACATCGACATCATTAAGGACTGCTCAATCCGGCGGACGATTATCAGGGAGTGCAGCCAGATTGTAGAGACAGCTCACAACCAGGATATTGTTTCTCTGGTGTCTATCTTGAAGGGTATCGCAAGGGACGTACAGTCTCAGGGTACGCCCGAGGTTGTGAGCAGTCAGAAATTATTGGGGGACGTGTTTGACGATATTGAAAGACGAAGTAAGGCAGGAGACCACGATATTGGGATAAAGACGGGTTTGAAGGGCATTGATGAACACATAGGCGGGTTAGAGGGTAAAAGTCTGACGTACATCATTGGTAGGCCGTCTATGGGGAAGACCGCTTTAGCTTTAGCGATAGCTGAGAATATCGCTCAGGGTGATAACGGGTTGGTAATGTTTTTCTCCCTGGAAATGGGGGATAGGCAGTTGACCCGCCGCCGATTAGCTTCCAGGTCTGACATTTTCTTGTCTCGAATCCGGCACGGGAATATTGATGATTCGCAGTGGGATAATCTCATAAAAGCGGCTAATGAGCTGTCAACGTCGCAGATGTTCATTATTGATAAGCCGAAGTTTAAATATATCGAAAGCCTGATAGGGTTAGTGGAGAGCATTACACTCGATCAAAAGTTAGCCTGTGTTTTCGTGGACCATATTCAGCTTACCCGGTCAAGACAGAAATTCAATTCTCGCCATTTGGAAATCTCCCATATCAGCAACAGCCTAAAGGATCTTGCGAAAGAGCTGGATATTCCTGTTATCGGGTTATGTCAGTTGAATCGGGAGGTTGAAAAGAGAACCAACAAGAGGCCGCAGTTGTTTGATCTTAAAGAGTCGGGAGATTTGGAACAGGACGCAGATATTGTAATTGGGATCTACCGAAAGGACCGGGAGGAAGAGGAAATGGAACTATGTGGGTTAAAAGGCCGGGACATCGGGACATGGGTGTCAACAGTAACCTTTGACAGATATACGCAGAGGATAACATGAGAGCATCGCAGATATTTTCGTACTTAGAGGCAGACGAGGCACCCTCTGTCATGGATGCAAAGCATTATTACACACACATTGATGCTGTATCCAGAGAGCAGAGGGCCAGGCTAAACCGATTGAGAAGGGAGTCCAGAAAGCAGGGTGAAGCGTACAGGGAGTATGAACAAGGTGATCTGGTGCAACTATCCGATGCCGGACGGTCATAAAGTTTTTCGCCGGATCTCCCCGGAAGTTTGCGAATGGCACAGGCAAGGCGGGTGGGGTCAAAAACCGGACATAGTATGTGAGGATTGCGAATATGTACGTGACAGAAAAAGCCGTTTCAGGTGAGCCATGAGCACAGCAGCAGATGACGCAAGAGAAACAGAGGAAATGTGGGGTAGGCTAAGGGATGCTCACAACCGGGGAGAGTGCGAGCCGAACTGTCCGTATTGTGAAGAGGATTTTGAGCCGCTGTTCGCGTTTCAATATAATGGTGAAAAATGACACAGGTTACACCAATACCCAAGCCCCGAAAGCGGATAATCAACACGGATTACCTGCGATGGCTGACACTGAAGCCCTGTCTCTATTGTGGCCGCCCATCGACTGAGCCCCACCATGTTCGGGCCGGGGAAGGGCCGGGGAAGGGTAGTATGGGAACTAAGCCGGACGATTACAGGGCTTTAAACACCTGCCCGAAATGCCACAATGCATTGCATGGCCGGGATAATGTACGGCTTAAATGGATGGTTTCGCGGATAGGTAGGGAAGAGATTTTGTGGTGCTTGTTGGATAATTTAATCGAGTGGATCTCGATGTCAGGGGGAGGTGTGAGATGACAATTATTAAGCGTAGGACAGAAGGTAAATATCAGGTGGCAGTTCGTCCCGATGTCGGGGAATTGATGGTAGTCCCGAACGTAACTTTCAGGCCGAATGCGTTGATATTCAATAAGCCGATAGACCTGGAAGTTGTTAAGCAATTAACTGAAGGGTTGGAGAAATTCAAAACGGCGCATCCTTGGTTTTTCTCGGACATGTGGCGGGAAATGGCGCTCCGGGGTTACGAATGGGTTGAACATGTTCCTGACTCAATCAATCTTGGAACTGCCCAAACGTGGTACAAGGTCGGCTCAAAGTTCCTTCCTGACGACCGGGCATATGACAAATTGCTGTTTTCGCATTACGCCGCTACCCGCAGCCTCCCCGATGTGGAGGCGCACAAAATCTTAGAGGCGGCCAATGAGGGTGAGTGGACAGAGAAGGCTATAAGGGAAGCCGTCAAACTGCTACTTGGTAATCCGCCAAAGAGACCAAAATTAAAAGCTATTATCTGCCCTCATTGCGATAATTGGATTGCTGATGTTGACGATAAGCCATGCCCATATTGTATGTTTCGGAATACCCTGAAATCAATCAGGGATAGTCAG
>JBDRHL010000078.1:0-3445 GCA_043816955.1 Planctomycetota bacterium
TCGCGCACTGTCTTACTATTGGCAACCCTTCGATTTTCCACGACGCTGAAATATTCGTGCCACTTTCCGTTCTTTTTACGTTTATAACTTCTCAGAAACATGGCAGTAGTTTCGCAGCAGAGAAATAAGCTTTGCAATAGAGAATGAAACGTTATGCAGGGAAAAAAATAAAAATTCGTGTTTTCACTGCCCAACTGCGAAAGTTGGTTTAGGCAGCCATTCGGTGTTCCAACGATTTTCAATCCCTCGGTACCAGCTCTGAATGGATTGTTGGAGTTTGGCAGTTAGTTCTAACCTGCATATTTCATAGGGGTATCAAAGTCGGGGCGACGGAAGAATTTGGCTGAAAGTTGGTTCAGCAGGCTTGTTTTGGCGCATTTGACCCATCTTCTACAGTAGCAAATCGCAAGGTTTGTGTTAGCAACCAGATCACATGGCGATTGTTAGCATTAGCTCAGCATCGGCGGTAAAGCAACGCAACAGGCGTCAAAGACCTTGGCAATCGTACCTTCGGTATTGCTACGAACACCTTGTCGCATGAAGCTGTTATCGGCTCATTGCGACCTTTACAATCACGGCGCCGGTCGTTCCATATTTTCTAAAAAAGTTCAAATAATTTGCTGGTTCACTTATACCAGACTGGCTTTCCATACTTGTATATCCCCAAGCATACGTAGCCAGACAAGCTCGATATCTTGCATCCGGAGTCGTGGCTGAAGGCCCGCACATTCGCCTAGGCTCGTGTGCTGCAACAAGATTACGAGAAGCCTCAGCGTGATGTTAAAAGCAATCGCTATACTCTCTTAAACCAGTATGGTGCCACCAATCCAGCTGAGTTCTTTGCTGTGGCCACTGAATGTTTTTTCGAAAAACCGAAGGAATTACAGGAACATTATCTTGATCTTTACAATGAATTGAGACTTTTCTATCAGCAAGATCCTGCCCAGTTGTTTTAGAAGGTATTTTTGCTCATGCTTATTACAGTCGCTCAGCAAGGGAGGCATGATACCTTCATAGGAGTGTGTCTGTCAGATTAAGCAGGGGCAAGTACACATAGATAAGCTTCTCCAATAATTTACACTACTGCTGTAAAGTAATATATGTTACAATTTCAAAAGGCTTTCTGGAATTGTTTGGGAAAATCTGAAATGAGAACGATATTATTTACCGGTAAAGGCGGCGTGGGCAAAACTACAGTGGCGGCAGCAACTGCCCTGAAAACAGCGGAGCTTGGGCATAAAACCCTGGTTATCAGCACCGACCCTGCTCATAGCCTTGCTGATGCCTTCCGCGTGCAACTTGGAAATTCCCCTGTCAAGATAAGCGAAAACATCTGGGGGCAGGAAATCAATGTTCTTGAGGAGATAGCAATCAACTGGAAAACAATTCAAGATTACATTGCATCCGTGATTAAATCAAGGGGCATAGATGAGATTATAGCCGAAGAAATGGCTGTATTGCCGGGTCTGGACGAGCTTTTTGCACTTTTGGAGATATACAAAGCCAACCAAACAGGTAAGTACGATTGTCTTATTGTAGATTGCGCCCCTACCGGTCAAACGCTCAGATTGACAAGCCTGCCTGACGTTGCTCGATGGTGGATGCAAAAGATATTCCCCGTAGAAAGAAAGATTGCCAAGACATTACGCGCGATGAAAAAAACGACAATTATGACAATTCCGATTCCGGAAGACGAGGTTTATGCCTCTATTCAACGGTTCTTCAATGATATAGGGGAGTTGAAGGAACTGTTGACAGATCCTGAGAAAACCTCTATCCGTCTGGTTCTGAATCCTGAGAAGATAGTGGTTGAAGAAACACAGCGCGCATATACCTATTTGAATCTCTACGGCTATTCTGTGGATTGTATTATCGTAAATCGCATCTTGCCGGATGTAGTAGCAGATTCGTACTTTGTGAACTGGCACAAAACCCAGGATAGGGAACTGGCAAAGATTGAAACAGCCTTTTTGCCATTGCCGATTTTGAAAAGTGATCTTATGAGGTCAGAGATATTAGGAAGCAGCTCTTTGGCTCAGTTGGCCAAACACATTTATGGAGCTGATGACCCAATGAAAATTTATTACAGGGGAAAGCCCCAAAGGATAACAAGGGAGGGGAAATGCTACACTCTTATTCTCAAGGTGCCTTTGGTCAAAAAAGCTGATCTGGAGATTCTCAAAAACGAAGACCAGATAACTATCAAGATTGGCAACTACAGAAGAGAAATTATTCTGCCCAGTGCCCTTGCGTTGCTTGATATAAAGAGAGCAAAGCTCGAATCAAATGAACTCAAAATTACTTTTGCGAAAGGAGATTGAAATATGGCAAAGAAACGTGACAAGGTTGTTGAATTAGCGAACTCTCTGCTTGATGTTCAGAAACAGTTCTTTGATTTGCTCCTAGATTGTATGCCGGAGGATGCCAAGAAGCATCTGAGAGCGGCCCGCAAAGAGAAGTTGCTTGCTCTGCGGGCACTTTTAGATTCGCAAATCAAGCATCTTGAACAGAAGGAAAAGACAGGGAAAAAACCACAAAAAGTCAAGGTGGTATGAAGCAAGCTGGGAAAAAACACGTAATTAGCCAGGATATGTATTTATACCGGCGTATTCCTTGTTGAGCCAAATGTGATGCAACAACTCTAGAGGATCGAGTTGTTTAAGCTGCGATCGAGGTTTCTCTTTGATTTATCCATCGTATACACCTCGGTTTTTGGTAATATTCTAATGAGACAACGACGGAATTTCGGCAACAAAAATTATGAGTCAATGCGATCAGCCCCACTTTTATAAACAAAGTCCTCGGCGAGTCAGCGAACAGCAACCGGCGTCTCTTCATAAATTTCTGCAATTTTCAGGCAGAATTTCTGCATGACAGTCCCCTAAACTATAGAAAACACCAATCATTTCTTATTACTTACGCTTGAGCCTTGACAAGACCTTTACAATAAAGTTGTCAACATAGCAGCATCGCTATAACTTCGCGAGCCGAATCTTTGGTCGATTAGTTGCGTATTCTTCTCTGTCAAAGAACAATCATCAAAGGAGTGCCAAACCAAGTTCGCTCCACAAACGCCTCCGTTCAAGGCTCCTACAAAACGAAACCCGGCTGACACTCCGAATATCTATGCAAGGGTATAGATACCGAAGTTATCAGCCGAATCCCACGGACAGTCCGCTCATACAGATAGTACAACTGTGTACAAGCGTGCGTAAAATCCGGGCTTTCTAATGATATGCTTTGCAGGTATGGAACCTGAGCAACATTCAGGTGAACGGTTTGTTTGTGGAGCAGCAATCGGTACCTAACCCAACTTTCGCACTTCGGCGGTGAAATTTCGATTTTCAAAAAATTTTCCCCGCGTAACGTTTCACAATCGCTGAAAATGCTCGAAAATCCTGCATGGTGAAGACCTACCCTATTGCAAGGCGGTTTTTCTGATGCC
>JBDRHL010000079.1:0-17243 GCA_043816955.1 Planctomycetota bacterium
GGATTTTTTCGGGATTTTTCCCACCCGCCGCCGCCATTTGCGCTCTTCCGCCGCCGCCTCCGTCGATGATTGGCGAGATCTGTTTTATGATATCTCCCGCGTCCAGGCCTTTTTCGATAAGGTCATTGGTTACTCCTGCAAAGATGAGAAGGGAAAATCTAACCTTGTGTTAACAGGCTTTATTTCTCTTGTTTTCGTAAAAAGCATCTTAAAATCGCTTCATTTCTGTATTGGCAATGTGTGTGTGGACAATTTACTAAATTTTTAATTGCATCTATAACCCATTATATGAATACTATAGAGTAACATTGGAGCAGTCGGTTTTTTACGCAAATATGTCGGGAAATGTTCGAAAAGAAGATCTTATTTCAAGCAAGCAATAGGCCTTTTATGCAAGTAATTGTATTATAGAAAGGTCAAAGATGTTGCGTATAGTTTGTCAATTCTTACCACGCATAGAACAAAGAACCCGCGGGCCTCCTGTTTTGAACAAGGCGCAATGTTTCAACGGCGCGTAACTTTTATTCGTACGAAACTAAAGGGTATTTCTAAAAATTCATTTTGACGGGCAGGTATATCTTTTTGCCTCTGATTTTCGTCGGGCAAAAGCCGCCTTATCAATAATTAAGGCTGATTTGCCTTTCTTGCCAGAGAGCAAAAATCTTCTGCCTGCCGCTCAAAAGCAGTTATTAGAACTACCTAAACATTAAAACTTATCACAGCCTTGAGAAGCCGGGTTTTTGGCACTAATAAATCTGTCCATCGAGACTGTGAAACAGCTTATTGTAAAGGAGATATCATGAACAACAAATTACTATTTTTGAGTTTGGCGTTAATTACTATACTAGCGTTACAAACATTTGCTGATCCTAATGCTTTCATTTTTGGGTTTGAAAATAATTACTCAAATTGGCGAGATCAGACCTACGGTGATCCATGTCATTACAGTTCCGGGGGAAACCCAGACGGCTACTTTGCGTCTCATAACGACGTGGATCCCTTTTTCTATCCTTACGACAGTGCTCAGGCCGGCTCCGATTTCAATCATCCGCTTGTGGGCGATTTGTGGAGCAAATATGCTGATGATAACAATCAGATGGAGTACACAGTTGATATAAAAGTTGCCAGTCCCAATGTTACAATAACAAAGATTGAATACAGACTTACCGGCACCAATGGGAATTGGCGATACCATTGGTATGGCTCCTGGACCGATGATGATAGCTGGATTACACTAAAGGCCCCTATGGATGCCAATGACAGCAGCGGTTGGGAAAACTATGGTACCGATTCTTTTTATGATACCGCGGCTTCAGCAACCAAATATGCGCAGCTATATGCTGTAGAGGCAAGTAATGACGTAGTCCTCTGCATTGACAACTGGGGTTATTCGCCCGGGTGTACACCGTATACGCCAACGTCGTATGCTATTCTCAGCAGAGCGGTGGCTTTCTGGAGAATGGACTCAACTGCTGATTGTGTCGGAGGCAACTCTGTTTTGACGACGGACGGCAATACCACAGTAGGTAATTCCCTGGAAATTAACGGCCCGGCTTCGAATGATTATTACGCCAATTTGCCCGATCATGTTGACGGAGATTGTCTCAATGCAGGTCAGGGTGATAATAATGAACTCCAGATTACGGGCGCACATACGTTCTACATCAGGGTAAAGTTTGACGATCTTTCCATAACACAGTACCTGTTCAGCAAGTACGACCACGCTACTGGTCCGGACAGTAGTAAACATCGCACCGCTTATTTGCGTGCAGAAGCAGGTAAGCTGACATACCTTGTTGATGATGGTGACGGCGGAGAAGCCGCTGTCAGCGCCGAAGTTAACACTATCTCAGCAAGCACATGGTATGACATAGCAGCAGTGTTTGATCCCGATGCCGATGAAATGAGGCTATATGTTTTCGATCCGAATGAGTCGCGAACCATATTGTTCAGCGACACAAGCAGTGTTACAGCATTTGACACCATACCAATGAACTGTCCGGTACCGTTCACAATCGGCGATAGGCTCACATGGAATGGTTCCAGTTGGGTGTCGTGCGGCTCGACCGCGATGAATGCCAAAGTAGAAATGGCAGCAATCTGGGACGAAGCTCTCAGTGAAGAAGCACTGAAGAACCTCGTTTATCCACCGCAAACCTGCGGCGTTGATATCGGCTTCTGCATGAGCACGGATTGGCTTAAAGAGTCCACCTGCTATTCGGAAATGCCGGGCTGGGCCGACCACGGTATAAACAAGCTCTACGTTCTACACGGAACCACACCCGACCTTAACGATGACCTGGATATGTATGACTTTATCTTTGACATTGGTGAGGTTTACGGCATGAAAGCCTATCCGGGTATGAAAGCGTCGATGTGTGACTATAATACCTATAGCACACTTATTACAAATATAGTAAACGCCAGAGAAAGCCATCCTGGTTATGCAGGTTTCGCCATGCCGGATGAACCTGTGGATATCGTTAATCAACCGGATTTCAAGAACATAGCCGAGTTAGTTAAACAACAGGATCCTAATCATCCCGTCTGGGGTAACTTTACCAAATGCTTCGTTTTTCATGGCGATTGGGTTATGGTTCTTGATGGTGCCGCCGTTGACACTTATGCTGTTGGCTACAATGAGCCATACTGGGCGTCAACATTACACGCTAAGCAAATTGCCGATATGGCAGAAACACACGGTCTTGATACTGCCGATATGCTGATTCAATGCTGTGATATTGACGGTTCGCGTGAGGAGATTTCTTACCCAACTCTGGCAGAAAATCGCTACTTCTCTTATGGGCCGCTTACCGTCGGTTGTACGGGTATTTACTATTACAGTCTTGAATACCTCAGCGACGAGACCAAGCTTGACGATATCATTTACCCAGTGGTCGATGAGATCAGGGCATTGGAAGATGTTTTCGATTCTGACGATGCAATTCCGGTAGTAACCACAAACTGTGACTCTGATACTACCGATCACGGTCTCAACGACATAACCTATCTGGTTAAAGCATGTGACGGAAAAATCTACATCATTGCGGTAAATAATACCGCCAGCGATAAATCCGTAACGTTTACCCTCGAAGGCCTTGCCGCAAGCGACGTCAATACTGTTACCGCGCTTTATGAGTCCGGCAGAACGTTAACTTTTACAAGGGATCCAAACGATGCCAACAACGGTTCGTTTACGGAAAGTACGTTTGTAAGCTATCGTGCGCACGTTTACGAGGTTAACATTACCCCCGAGCCGAATTATATTCTGTCGGTGGATGATGTTGGTGCTTCCGGCTCTCATGTTCCTTCGCCAAACAATGTTTTATATACGCCCGGTACATCGGTAACATTAACCGCTACCGCCGGCACGGGCAATGTGTTTGTCGGTTGGGGAACAGAAAATACTCTGGATACGAATAATCCAGGATCGATAACCATGAATTATGACAAGTATCTGGCAGCAGTATTCGAGCCGAATAGAACCAACAGCTTTGTCTTTGGTTTCGAGGCACAGCGCCGCTGGTGGATGGACAATGATTACAACGAGCCTAACATGTTTGATACCGGCGGGAATCCGGATGGTTGTGTCGAGATCTATTCAGCGGGTGGCTCAGGTCCTTACCTTTATCCACGATGCAGCATCCAGGGGATAGAGAATTTCTCCGGCGATTTTGGTGAGAAATACGGCGATACCTTTAATTTCACTGTAGATATCCAGGTCGATACTCCCAATGTAACACTTACTGATATCAGATATGTACATCTGGGCGGCGACGATGGCGACTGGCGCTATCACTGGAGCGAATCGATTACCGATGGCAACGGCTGGGTTACTTTGACTGCGCCTTTCGATGTCAATTGGTCCGATGCTCAGGCCGGCGCCAATGGCTGGACAAAAAACGGCAGTGACAGTTGGATAGATACCCTTAATGATGTGGACGGTCTGTTTTCTTATCTCCATGCGTACGGTTACGACCCAAATACGAACGGTATTACCGTAGTAATCGACAACTGGGGCTTTATCACAACTGAGTAAGTTTGTGCATACATTGGAGATAAAGGCTTATCTCTATTAGTTTCTGAGGGCATGGCGGTTTGGCAACCCGCCATGCCTTTTATATTACAGTTCTTTGCAGGCCATTTGTTCTTACTCTTTTGAACTGTCTGATATCAACAAAGCCGTTACGACCGCCGACCAGTGGTAATCCGAAATCGGACCGTATCCTTTTCCCGTCGTCAAACGTTGCTTTCGGTCGAGCTTATGCGGTGACGTCAAATCCAGAGAATCGTAATACTCGAATATACAACCTTCGGCCTCGTACCATTTATTGACCTTTCCAATGAGAATGTCTCGAATTTTTTGAGCTTCCTTCACAAAGCCGTAATTCATCAGGCCTCTATATACAAGGTAAGTAACATTAAGCCAGGTTGGTCCCCTCCACATATCTTTGCAGAATGTACCACTGTCCACAGAAACCGATGGGATCGGCATTGCAGTGTCAAACGTGGCGGGATTGTTTAGGTGCTGTCTGAGTGCGTCTGCATGCTCGACGCTTGCGATTCCGGCAAAAAATGGGAAAAAACCGCTCACCGCCTTGACATCGATGAAGTTGCCGTCAAAGTCTTTGTCAAGGTAGAAACCCTCTTCCCGGCAGAAAAGCATCTTATTAACTGCGTTGCTTATATTATTTGCGTGTTTGAGGCAAACTTCCTGCATTTCGATGTCGCCCAATTTTTCAGCGATTTGTCCCAGGCACTTGTAATCATTGCATAGTAAACTTGCAAAGTCCACCGCATCAAGCGGTATAGCCCGGTCAAAACGAGGTGAGTTATCCAGTCCACATTCGCCACATCGACATAGAGGATTGTATTCGATAACCCATTCCGGCAAATAGTTTTCGTTCTGGTCTCGGTTCTTGCGATCCCATTCGAGATAATTGAACAAATACGGTTTGCACTTAGCGGCCCAATCCTTGTCGTTCGTTGCGTTAAGCACTTCCAGAACCGCCCAGCTAAGAATAGGCGGCTGCGTCATTGCTGAACGTGTTTCAGGGCCAATCATATGAGGAATCATACCATCATCGTTAGCCTGTTCCAGTATCGCAAGTGTGGCGTCCTTTGCAACATCCAGGTCGATTCTGCAAAACCCTACGGTGTGAAACGCCGAATCCCACAACCACATATATCGGTGCGGCCATCGGTCCGGAGTTGTCCACCGACGTTTTATTCTTCCGCATGCAGATTCGACATTTAGCTTCATTACAGAAACAGCTTTTCGCAGGAGTCTTTGCTTTTTGGCGTCCAGGTTTGTCGGGATTTTTAGATTGCGTACATAAGCACTGCGTGCATTCGCGGTGTTGCATACATCGACAGCAAAAGCGGAGACAAAATCCGGCTTTTTGTCGTCGGTGCTAAGAACAATCGCAAATCGTTCATCCTTAGATACTGCCGAAAGTGTAAGGTTGTCCTTTTGACCGATTACGACAGGCTCTGAACCAATGGTCGTGCCATTGATAACCATTTTTGCCTTTGCCGGCATCTGACCTGTTAATATGTGGTCGTCGCAAAACGCAATGATGAATCTGCCATTGACACTGTCTGCTATGATTACATCGCCTAAGATAATTTTGAAATCAAGCGTGCCCAAATTATCAAAGTTAATTTCCGCTTCGATCGGCAGCTTTACTGCCAGACTACCTGCCTTGACGCCCGTATGCAGAACGAAAGGTTCTTTGCAGTTTGTTTGGCCGTCGATAGCTGAAAAGGCGAACAGCTGCCCATGCCCCCAGATGTTTGGCATATTATCAGGTATTTGGAGTTGCGAACTAACCATACTTAACCTCACAATGGCTTATTTAAAATTTATTCATCTGCTGCGGCGATGGCCTGATCAACTTGTGTGTAATTTTCTGTGCCAATCAGAGCTGAGACGACAGCTGGACAGTTCAGTACCCAGCGGATGGCAAAGGCAAGCATACTGATGCCTTTCTCATCGGCTTGTTTCTGGATTGCTTCCAGTTTATCGAATAATTCATCCGTCAAATCCCATACCCAGTTACTTTGCTGAGCTTTCCTTGAATTTGCCGGCAGCGGAGCGCTTCGCTTATATATGCCGGTCAACAAGCCGCTTTGAAGGGCCTGGTAAGGTGAAACAGCTATGCTTTCTCTTTCGCAAAGGGGCAGGAGATCTGTTAAGGTGTCTTGTTTTAGAAGACTTAAAGGAGGCTGGCAAATAACCGGGCGAGGAAGATTGTTTTCGTCGGCCACTTTAAGCAGCAGCTCGAGTTTGTCGGCGGGATAATTACTAACCCCGTAGTATCTTATCTTACCGCTGTCAATGGCTTCACTCAACGAGCCGAGTACGTCAGCCATTGGCACTTCCGGGTCAGGCTTGTGAAGATAGTAAATATCAACCCAGTCCATTTCAAGCCTTTTAAGGCTCAAATCCATATGTTTGCGGATTGCTGCCGGGCTAGTGCCTTCGTCTTCAGGTTTGTCGCCAACTTTCATCCCTACTTTTGTTTGGATAACAACTTTATCTCGTTTTCCAGCCAGGGCCTTGCCGAGAATTTCCTCGGCCACACCGCCGGCACTGCCGATTTTGCGGGCATAGCCTTCATACATGTTCGCGGTGTCGATAAAGTTAATGCCGTGTTCAATTGCATAATGGGTAACTTTTATTGCATCGGCTTCGGCAACGGGAGTGCCGAAACTCATGGTGCCCATGCAAATTGGTGAAACGCATAAATCAGTTTTAGGTATTTGCCTGTTTTTCACAGCATCGTCCTTTCATTTAAACGGCTTTTTCTATAGCATCAATCAGCGCATTCAATTCAGGTTTAATTTTTTTAAGCACGTCGGTATCGATAACATTTCGAGGTTTGCGGAAGCAATAAGGCCCAAAACCTCGTATTTTCATTAAATATTCGAATAAAGGCACAACTCCGATCCTCCAGAGTAAATCTGCGTAAGCTATGAGATGATTCTGCAGTTCCATCGCTTTGGCAATATTTCCCTCTACGACAGCATCGTAAATACCGACAAACAATTCTGGAAACAGGTTGTAATTGGTCCCAATGCCGCCGGCAGCTCCGTAGAGCAGGCCCGGACAGAGGCTCTCATCAAACCCATTGAAGATGACGGTATCCGGTCGGGCTAATTTAAGCCGTTTCATAAAGAAAAGATTCCAGTCTGTCATCTTCAAACCAACGACACCTTCAATGTCCAGAAGCTCAAGCATCTCATCAATACCGGGATTTCTTCCCGTCAGCATCGGTATATGGTAAACGAGAAGCGGCAGACTTGAGGCTTTTGCAATATCGCTGTAATAGCTCAAAAGCTGTTTTTGTGTTGTATTTGCAGGCGGAACGCTCGAAACCGCATCGGCACCGACCTGGGCGGCATGGGCGGCAAGTTCTACTGCCTGGCGGGTATTGTTAGTGCCGACGTGGACAATAACTGCTTGATTACGTTTTCCAGCAATGTCAATGACTATTTCGACAAGTTTTTTGCGTTCGTCGATACCCATTCTGAAACCGTCGCCAGTTGCCCCGCAAACGTAAAATCCATGAATACCTGTTTTGGCAAGATGCTCGGCAAGCGAAGCAAAAGTATCTTCCTGAAATACATCATTTTCGTCACATGGGCTGGCAATAGCAGGCATGATTCCTTTTAATCGATTATGCATTTTTTACTCCCGTATTGCAATATTTCTTCCAGGATTCGATCATTTGCATAATAGCTGTCTGCGGCACTTCCGGAAACAGAAAAGATGAAAGCACCAGTCCGCCGCCTGTCCCGAGACAGTCAATGGCTTCTTTTACGGCGGTGTCAATCTGTTCGGCATCGCAAGATTCAAGCGTAACCTCGGCATTCACTCCACCCCAGAAGGCTTTAGTATCTCCGGTTTTGGCAAAGAGACTTTTCATGTTCCCGCCGTGCAGCATTCGTGGATCAACGCCCTGGAGGACATCAACGTTCATTGTCGCTAAAATGTCGGCGTATGCACCCTGACCTTCCGGTAGCAGGTATGAAAACAATTTGCCTGCCTGGTGCACTAAGTTGCCCTGATCTTCGATGCATGGTTTGAGAAACTCGGCAAAAAAATTCGGCCCCCAATACGTGGGGATTTCATACCAGCCTCGATACTGAACTACGTCCACGCCGACATCAAGTGCCAGTTGAACTAGCTCCATTGACCAGGATTGAAAGATGTCAAAAAACTCTTTTACAAAATCAGGTGCTGAGATAAGTTGACAAAGAAAATCCTGGATATCACAGAACCACTGGAACGCATCACCGACAATGGCACGGCGTGATACGCTAACGACGCCAAATTTGTCAGCGATCTCCATCGCCCTCTGGGCATCCATTCGCCATTCGTCCAGCTTGTAGCCGTTTGGCATACGAATGATATAGCGAAGTTTTTTCAGGTCCTCGGATCCTTTCACCCACGGCTCAAGGCGACGGGAAACATTGTAGTCGTCAAGAAGCTCCATCCCGAAGTAATCTCGTTTTTCAGTTCCGAATATTGTCGGTGTCCAAAGGCCATGCCTGGCTTTGCACCAGCCGTCACTTTCCTTAACAACCTGCCTGAGAACCCCGGCAGGGGTGTGATATTCTTTTGTAATGACAGGAATATCTCCGCTGGTATCACGAGAGGTTTTTATCGTTACGTCTGGATGCGGTTCAGGATATGGCAGCCAGATATCTATCGCAGGGTCTAATCCCAGAGCCAGCATCCTTTCTGTTCGCTCAATCTGATCGTTCCAGAAAAGTTCTCCCTTCCACCACGGCCCCTGTCCAATATACGGGCTCATCGGAACAAAATCAGGACTTTGACGGCGCATCGCCGCCAGCATTCGTTCTCGACTTGAAAGTTTTTCTTTATTCAATTCAGTGCTCCTTTAGTCAGTTATTTTTCAGCGTTGCGATTGCTGATTTCAGCGATATGGCAAGATAGTCAAGCGTTTCGTCGTCAATGCCGCACCACCACGGGAAACTGAACGTATTATCCCACCATTTTTCCAGTACAGGACAATCATATTCACCTGCCCCAAGTTTCTGGAACAATGGATAACGGTAGAGCGGATAATATTGCACGATAACTCGTATCTTGTAATCGTTTACCAGAATGTCCATCAGATCATTGCGGCTCTTGCCGATCTTTGAGCCGTCAAAATGTACCACGAACTGATGGTAGACGTTTTTGTAACCTTCGGGAATCTCGTGGAAGGAAATTTCTTCTACATCCGACAGGGCTTTTTTCAGCTTGTTGGCCTGAGCGATTAATGTATCGTTATATTCGTCGATATGTTTCAACTCCGCGATCCCGGCGGCACATGCCGCTTCTCCAATGCAGAAATTGTTCGGCCAGACCTGCATTTCCGGATCCACATCAACTTTGCTCATCGCAGGGTCCCAATAACGCTGGCGGTCACCTTCAAACAGACAGCATCCGTTGTGTCTTATTTTTGCAACCAGCTTCGCATCGGCATCGGATTTAACAGTCAGCATACCGCCTTCGCCAAGTGTAGTCATGGCTTTGGCACCATGAAAACTGAAGCAGCCGAAGTCGCCGAAAGTGCCGACATTTTGGCAGTTTATCGATGTGCCAATCGCTTGGGCACAATCTTCGACAACACGTAAATTGTGTTTTTCGGCGATAGCCAACACCTTAGGCATATCTACCGGCATACCCAATAAATGCACCACGACAATAGCCTTGGTTTTGCTGGTAATCTTTCGTTCGATATCATCGGGGTCGACTACCCGGCGTTTTTCATCAATATCAGCCCAGACAATCTGTGCACCGGTCTTGCCAAATGGAATCGCAGTGGCGCAAAATGTATAGGCCGGTATTATTACTTCATCGCCTGGTCCAAGCCTGCACAAAGTTGCCGCAATACTAAGTGCATTAGTACAGTTATCTACACCAAAGGTATGGTTGGCGCCTGTGTGTTCCTTAAAAGCAGCTTCAAACTTACCTAGGTAGGTTCCCTGCGTTTGCCCCTCAGCATTACGCATCACATCCACGACCGCTTCGATTGCATCGTTGCTGTAAGCGTGCTGGCGTCCCGGAAAAGGTACCTTAAAACCTGCTACTGTTCCACGCCCGGAAGCATCGGCAGTTTTGATCTTTTTCTCTTCGCTCATTGTAACTCTCCATATTTAACTTTTGGTGATAGTGATAATGCCAGATGATCTGATAAAATCACCCTGGCACGTTCAACATTTCTTTCTGAAAGAGCCTTAGCAATTGCCCTGTGTTCCCAGGCACTGTCTTCACCGGTTTTGTTAACATCCCAGCCGTTGATTTCTTTCGCGCTCCGTACGAAGTATGCTGAAATAACATTGTGCATTCGCATCAGCATTTTGTTGCCTGTGGCTTCAAGTATAGTTCGATGAAAATCAAATTCGATCTCATCGGCGGATTTCTTGTTGGATTTTCCCGCAAACGTTTCGGCGAATTCTTCGGCTAATTGCCTGAGTTTTTCTAATTGGGCGTCCGTTGCTCGTCGTCCCGCCAGTTCAATCGCACCGAATTCCAAAGCATAGCGAAGTTCGGCCAGTTGTTTCAGGTCAACTAAGGTGAGTAACTCGCCATCAAGCGCCTGTTCAAATAATCCGATTGGGTCCGGTTTGCCAATAATAAGCCCCAGTCCTTGTCGGCTTTCAAGTAGTCCGAGTGCTCGCAATCTGCTGACTGCCTCACGAACGATTTGCCGTGAAACATTGAACTTTTTTTCCAGATCCGCTTCAGTTGCAAAGACTTCTCCGACAGCCAGACTGCTTGAAACAATCATCTGCTGAATCTGTTTAACCGTTTGCTCGGTTAAATTTGTATTTTCCATTGCCTTATTGACTCGGCCTGATTGTATTATAAAATACGTTTTGTATGGTAAAACAGAACGCTTAAAAACGCTATTATTTTAAGATTATAATATAATCTCTTGTTTTGTCAAGGATTTTTATAAAAAAGTAACCAGTCAGTTATCTTGGAATTGAGATGCTAAACAAATGGCGGAGGCTTGATTTGCCAATTATGCAGCCTGCTCCTGTTTCATTTCATGCATTTTTTCATAAAGTGCTCACGCATCATCGCCTCCTCTGTATCTTATGTTTTTTCGCGGCCTGGTACATTGCTACAACATTCTCAACCGGAGTGTCCGGCTGGATAACATTGCACGGCGCAAAGATATATCCGCCACCGCTGCTAAGAATTTCTATTGTCGCTTCTGCATGGTCATGCACTTCTTTCGGTGTGCCCATTGGTAAAATATGCTGCGTATCAATCGCCCCATGAAAAACAATTTTATCACCGAATTGTTTTTTCAATTCCACAGCTGCCATTCCTTCGGCAGTTACCTGGACAGGATCTAATAATTCCACACCTGCTTCGATGAGCATTGGTATAATCCGGCTTATCGCGCCGCAGGAATGCATCATCACCCGCAAACCATAGCTGCGCGCCATCGCCGTCAATTGCCTGATACTACCCAGAAAAAACTCTGAAAACATCTCTTCACTAAACAATAAACTTTTCTGATCGCCAAAATCATTGCCAAAAAACCAGACATCGATCTTGCCCTTAAGTTCACTAAACATCTTTTCGTTTAGCTCAAGATAAAGTTCGGTCATCCTCGAAACCAACGTCTTAATCAAATCAGGTCTCATTGCCATGTTAAGTAGAAAATTCTCAAAACCTAACATTCGATAACTATCGCCAAAAATGCCCGACCAGAAACCGCCAACAATAATCTTTTCGCAATGCTTTTCGCATTCCATGCCTAACGGCTCCATATCAAACCACTCTGCCTTTGGCCAGGCGAAATTCAGCACATCAGCCTTGGTACGAGCGTTTTCCAGCGGACCTTTAATCGCATCATCAACAGTGAATTTGCTGTCGTAAACGCTCCGTTGCCAGCGAATCCCCAGCGGGCAGATGCGCTCCGAATCGGTCATCTCCAAACGGGGGCCTTTATACACTGACAGACATGACTCGTTCTGTGACATGTCACGAGACGAAAGATAATAGAAATCACATCCAAGGATATCCAGCAGATCCTCTTCCGTCTTGATACCATAGTGGCTTTTCAATCTCTTATCGATTCTCGGATGCGCAAGGTAGTCAATCGGAACACGGTCCGGCTCCTTGTGACTGCAAGCACATTCAAATCTTTCCCTGCTATTCATCTTTTTTGCAACCCACTTCTTTAATATAACGACTCCATATCTCTGCGGATTGCGCAAGGCCGTTCACGCATGTCATGACAGCAAGTCCTCTATGCGGCAGTTTTGAAAATATCCAGTCAAGATCCTTTTGCTGAATATCACCCCAAATCAGCAAAGGTTTCTTTTCCAATATCCTGCAATGTATTTCGTACAACTCCTCGGCTCCAGGCCCGCCATGGTCTATGTGAAGTTCCAAAGCAGTAAAATCCATATTCAAATAAAACTCGGTGGGAACGAATCCCGTGGGGTGCTGATGCATGATACAGCCATCAAAAGCCGCAATAATCTGCTCATCATATGGCCGGATGAACTCATCATAAAGTTTCGGCGATAGCAGCGCCGCTGAATCTTCCTGATGCCAGATAGTGCCCGCAGGTGCCCACATATTGTAATAGAAAGAACCGATGCCCCCAGAAAACAGCGGAATATGTTCCAACTGGAGCTTGCCAAATTCAATCCAGAATTCCGTCAGTTTCCGACAAATATCCTGGACCTCATCAGCCCTTTCCATCATTGCAAAAACAAATTTATCTGCACCGTACAATGCGGACAGCAAATCAGAGATCCCTCTCATGCGAGTTGTCCCAATAGGCCATCGCCCATTGCTGTGCTCAGCCATTTTATCAATGAACTCAACCGCTTTGGCCATCCAGCCCGACCACCGATCAAAGTCAGGCAGTGACTGTACGCCCTTGAAATTTCTCAGCGGTTCAGAATAAATAGAACCCGAACTGTGATCTGTGATTATCTCACAACCAAGTGCAGCCTCGAGCCACGGAATGCCCCAGAATGCGCTGGCCGAGTAGATAAAATCGCCTCCAACCTGCTCATGCTCTTCAAAAAGTCGGTCGCAATCTGTGAGGTAATCTTCGCAATTTATCTCTTCAGGAACCAACGGCCTGCCCCCAGGCAGCTTCCGTGCCGCCATATAGCGATGAACGGGATACTCAGAGCCAACAAAAAAGCCTAACAACGGCCTGCTGTTCTTGCGCGCGTAATATGCCTTAAACCGAGAAACTCTCTGCTCAATTGTAAAATGCATTTCCATCGCTTGCAATTCTCTCAATCAACACTTCGCCCGGCAGCTTTCAATACCGCCTTTGAACTTTCATCAAGAAATACATTATCAATACCCAATGCTATCAGCGTATACCCCTTTTCAATGGCATCGCTGATATTCTTTTCGTCAGGCCTTACAATATGTATACCAGCACTGAGCTTATGATCACGGCAGAGGTTGCGATGCCTGCTCAATGCTTCGATCATATCAGGATGCCCCAACTGTCCGGTAATACCCATCGAACCGCTAAGGTCCAGCGGACCGATGAAAAGCCCGTCTACACCATCGACCTTTGCAATATCATCAAGATTGGCAATCGCATCTTTGTGCTCTATCTGCATTATCATTGCGATCTCATCATTGGCCGTGGCAATATACTCATCAAAGTCCATCCCGTGTATATTTGCCCTGCTGTAACCAAATCCGCGAACACCTCGCGGCGGATATTTTGCCTGACGAATCGCCTCTTCAGCTTCTGCAGACGTATTTACCATAGGAATAATCAACGCCCTTGCACCAGCGTCAAGACTGCGGTGAATCCAGACAGGATCATTCAACGGCAAACGGGCAACAGGCACACAATCAAATGCATCAATAGTCCTGAAAATATTTGTCATTGTTTCAAGATCGATCACACCATGCTCAAGATCAACACATATCCAGTCAAACCCCGCCCTTCCGAAAATTTCTGCACAGCCGCAATGACCAAGCTGCATCCACGCACCCAGGCTGACTTTATTTTCTAACAACGCTTTTCGCAGTTTGTTTCGCACCATATTCTTTTCCCTTTATCCTGCAATTTTATCTATCACTTCTTTGTTAACTATATCCAACTGGTCATATTCCTTGCGCAAAGATGTCCGAATATTTTTCACCACACACTCCGCCATCCGCAACGAAGCTTCCTGTGTACTGCTGCCGATATGCGGCGTAAGCACAACGTTTTCCAGCGTACGAAGGTCCTTCGAATCGTCCACAGGCTCATAGGGCTCCTTTTCAAATACATCCAAACCTGCTCGGCCGATCCGGCCTGTACAGATAGCATCGTACAAAGCAGACTCATCAACTAAACCTTTACAGGACTTCTGGTTTATTGTCCTTTCGAAATTCTGTTTCCATTATAATACCACCATCACCGTATTACTGGCCTGTCCTTCGCCTGATTTGTTTATATCATCACAATACTATAAGGATTAAAGCAGTCTCCGGCAGGTGTTTTCCACTACGTCGAGCTGTTGTTTATAGTCCCTTGGCATAAATTACCTCCCTTTCAATATCAATCACACTTTGCTACCATAAACTACACCGTTGCAGCAGGAAGATCAACTGATTTTGTGGACAATCCTGTTCAGCTTCAACTGTTTGCTATGGGGTATAATGTTGGCAATTTCCTGAGACGATTGGCGTTGCCCAACCAAATCAAAGTTTGGTCACTGCGAACAATGCGGGAAAAGTTAGTCAGGATCGGTGCCAGGGCGGTAATCCCCAACCCCCCACCAACCTCTTTTCGCCCAATCCCCAATCCAAAATCGTTTGAATCCCCAATCCCTAACCCCCAGCCCACAGCCTCTCTTCGCACCTTGGTGCCTTGGCGGGAAACAATAATCCGAACCATCCCCAAGCAAGAATTTCTAATTTACCGCTAAACATTTGATTTTTGCTCTGTAATTTTGCTTTTTGATTTTTAATCTTTGATTTTTTTATACCCCCAGCCCACAGACTAAAAACCCCAGACTAAAGACTCTCTTCCTTCGCACAATTCCCGACCAAATTTCCCACATAACTCTCCCCGCGCAAGCACTATTTTTCACTTTTCCTCACCTTCTCCCAAAACAATCCACAGATGCGCCCCTTATTTCTGCTTCTTTGCCTCAGCCATAGAAGTGCTGTAGCGTTGTCGCCATTGAGCTTTCTGCTGCTGCCAGACAGGTCTGTTTTCCACTGAAATTGACTCAAGCCGTTCCAGAAGCTCTGCCCGCTTTTTCGAATCAGCCTTACTCAGATATTCCTCCAGCTTCATAATAACAACATCATTTGCATCAAGGTCTTTCCCCAGCAGGCGGTTGGCAACTACCTTGGCTGCATCGTCTATCTTACCCGATTGAAGGTGCGCCTCAGCTAGCGCAGCAATAAACCGGTCTCTTTCTTCGCCGGCCTCGACACTACTGAACAGCATCCCGTAATATTTCGCTGCCAGATCGTATTTACCCGTCCGTGAATAAAGCTTTGCGAGCCGCTCACGCACATCTTTCAGCATCGCTGTATTATTTGCCTTTACTGCCTGCTTTTCTCCTATTTCAAGTAACGCCCCCAGCCGCTCATCATTTATGCCGCCATGCCCCAGCTTGGCTATCCACTCGCCGACCATGTTGGCATCACTGCGAACCAGTATTTTTATCATAGCCTCCCATGCAGAATCCGAGTCACCATTGTTTGAAAGCTTTTGGCAAAGCCATACCAGATGCTCCGAATGACCAACCCTACCGGCCAGTTCTATCAGTGCATGCCGGACAACCGGACTGCTGTCATTGGCAAAATCATATGGCTCGGCAGTTAAATCCCCCAGTGCTTCAACTCCGTCAATGTTGATAAGCCCGTTAACCGCTGCTTCTCGGACGAGGTTGTTCTGGTCGTTCAGGACATTTGTAAAAACCGGACCATATACAGCCGCAGCCTGTAATCTGCAGTTGACCCCTTCGCCGCAAAGTGCTGCCATTACGTTGGCAAGTTCAACACGGAGGGAAGGCTCATTAGCATCGGTCGTACGTTTGAAACGCGCCGCGATCGCATGCAAATTCTCGTTCACATCACCATCAGAGAACCCTTTCTGCTCGACAAGCCGCTTAATAACCTTGCCGCCTTTTCCAGCCTTGACGACATCTGCATCTGCCAGAAACTGTCCTGAAAGAGCTAGGGTCTGCTTCATTATGTCTTCGGGCAGATTAGGCTCAGAAGTAGAAAGCGCTGCATAATAACACGCCTCACCCAGCGCACCAAGCAGTTCGATTTTGACATCGTCATAGGTCTCAACCTTAAGCTGAGTAAGCAGCTCTCCAGCAAGACCCAGATAGCCCATACGTGCCAGCAGCTTGGCAGTTCGCAGGCGAATCTCGCGTTGTTCGTCGGTGATCAGTCCTGACAGTACCGGGCCGAGCGATTCCGGGATGGGTGTTGTCCCTGCCCGCCATTCGGCAACCCGCGCCAGTGCCCATGATCTTACCACAACATATTCACTTCGCAGATGCCTGGCCAGAAACGCGCCCCGCTTGTCATTATCCTCGATCTTTTCGTAAATCTCTGATAATGCCAGCAAATACATCGCCTGGATCTGCTTGAGCTCATCATTCTGACGGCGGAGCTTTTCTTCCTGCCGCACAAGTCTTCTTCGGACGAATTCATCACGGCTTTCACGGAGAAGGTCCTTTTTTATTTGTTCCCAGTCACTTAACTGTGTGCCTGTCGGGATGCCCAGCGATTCTTCGAGAGCCTTTTCAGCGGTTTTGGCTAGTTCCGTGTCAGTGCCGGCAAGC
Source organism: Planctomycetota bacterium (assembly GCA_043816955.1). GTDB lineage: Bacteria > Planctomycetota > Phycisphaerae > Sedimentisphaerales > CAYZTY01 > JBDRHL01. The sequence continues at coordinate 16,828 of JBDRHL010000079.1, forward strand.
AGGTCGATCAGCACAAAGATGGCTTCCTTGCTTGGCCGCATCTTTAGCGCATAAACGGCATTGAGCCTGCCGGCAGGCACGCTTTGATTAGCCGTCATGGCTCTCAGCCGTTTAATGACGATTTTGTCGTCAAAAATGAGTAATGCCTCGGCGGCAAGATTGGCACGTGTGGAGTTGCTGTCTGCCAGTATTGCAAGCAGAGGCTCAAAAAAGTCTTCGGTGTCAGGAATGGTTTTCTCCAGACTTCGCAGTTGTATAAGTGCCTTGCAGACAGTGGTGCCTGCGACAGGATTCTCCGCCGAAGACAGAGCGTTCAGCAGGATGTCACGGGCGGTTTTGTCTTTGCTTCGAAGCAGGAGGATTGCGGCCCGTATTCGGCTGTTTTCGGTGGAGCCGTGAAGGAAGGCCTCCTTGTA
>JBDRHL010000080.1:0-15165 GCA_043816955.1 Planctomycetota bacterium
CAGATGACATTCTGGCTTCAGGCGGTATCGATGGCAAGATTAAAGTCTGGTCAGTATCAGAGAAACGTCAGTTGGCAGAAATTATGGCCCATCCTAACGGGGTGTTTGCCCTGCGGCAATTGGGGTCACTTATACTGGCAAGTATTGGTGAAGACAATATACTTCGAGTATGGGATATGGATACCCTTGAGGTCAAGTTTGAAAGCGATCCGGTTGACTTGCCAAATATTCGTGCCCTTATATCTTTAGATTACAACTCTATCAATGGATTATTGATTCATCCTTCCCGCAATGGCGATCTTCATCTGTATAACCCGCACAATAGCTTCGCCATGCATATTGTTAATGCCCATAATGGTGACTTTTGTGCTTTAGCATATGGCGGTGAATATGTGATAACTGCCGGTTTAGAAGACACGATGATTAAGCTGTGGTCTTCTTCTGTGGACAAACTTATTACAGAAACTTCGGCCCCATTAGGGGTTTTAGCTGTCAGTTGGATAGGGACAGATTCAATAATAACGGTCTACAATGATGGCAGCGGCCAGATTTGGAAGATTGATGGTGAACTTTCGCCCGGGCCGCGATTTGTCAATCTTGACTTACGCAGCATTATTGGCCTGCCGATAGACCTTGTATCCAGAGGCCAACTAAAAAGCAACAGACAATGGCGGGACAAAAAGCTTTCCCAGGCAAAAGATATTATTACTGATTCCGGTAGCCGCAGCCAGATAGCTGGTATTGTAGATGAACTCCGTCATCGAGGTTTTTCTGTCGAGGCAGGATTGATTTTGGCAGATACGGCAAAAGCACAAAAGCAGCCTCTTTGGGAGCTTGAATCTCGCCTGGCTCTGGTTGAAGGATTGGGTAATAGTCAAGCAGCCCTGCCCTCACTATATGCGTTTGGGGAACTGTTGCGGAAGCTCAAAGAGCCGGGCCTTGCACAGGACTACTTTAAGCAGATTCTGCAAATAGATGAAAATTACCTTGATGTAAAAGAACAGATTGGCAATTTACAGTCAGACCCATTAATGCATCTTTGCCCGGGAAAAGATGTACGCGGCGACCTTATGCAAAAAGGCCAGGTTCTCCAGGAGTTGGGGAAATATACAATTCTGAATAAGGAATTTTCCTGGCGGGTAGTAGTTAAGACAGGAAAAACATTGTTTTTTAATACCCATTTAAACACTCAGGATGCAGTCAATTCGATTTCAATGGCTGTAGAAAAATACGAGCCAGCTACTTACTCCGTTGGATTATCACAGGGGCGGCTCTTTACCGGCAAAGAACTAAAAGATACAACGTGGATATATGTGTCTTTGAACAAGACAGATATGCCCATAGCCTTTGCACTGGGAATTCATTCAACTACCCGGGGATCAGAACTTATTCCTTATGAATTTTTCGATACAAAGCTATTACCGATCTCTACGGAAATGTCAGCCAGGAAGCATAATCAGCAGGTTGAAAAAGCATGGTTGAAATTACAGCGTTCTTCTGACAGCAAGAATTGGCTAAGGAATATTGGTAAAGTATCAATTGAGAGTATTAGCCAATTGGGAGGCAAGAGTTTGGCTCGAACAGATGATGAATATTAGTGGAGATAACCATCATATTTTTATGATAGCTGGAAATCGACTTATAAGAACAGTGATTTGATAAAACAGTTTATATTGGAGTTTTTGTGAATGAGTAAAGATGCTTCGGTTATTACATGCCAGAAATGCGGCGAGCCGTTGGAAGCGGATTGGAAAGAGTGTCCTGTCTGCCTTACACCGACATCATCGGGAACACTAACATGTCCAAACTGTCAGGCTCCTATTAAGAAAAACTGGAAAATATGTCCGCATTGCGAGACAAGATTATCTGGATGGGAAACCCCGCCTGCTCAGGAATCTTCAGCAGCGGAAAAGAGGAATGATTCAAAGGATAAACAGATTTTTGTCTCAATGGCAGAGAACAAACCAATAGCGACTGTTGGGTTTGGCCTTGAGTTGCCTATTATCAAGGGAGATGTACTTGGCGACAGATATCGGATTATTCAGCCGCTCGGGGCTGGCGGCTTTGGAGAGGTTTATCTGGTCGATGATTTAGTGCTGAATGAACAGATGGCTTTGAAGATTGTGGTTACCGGCAAGGGTAAAGCTCAACGAGCCACAGAACAGATACTTCATGAGTTCAAACTTCGTGAAGCAATCAATGATACCACTTATATAATAAAGGCCCAGGATCCCCGGCCATGTGAACATAAAGGATTATCACTGGTACTTTTGCCGATGGAATTCGCAAATGGCAAAAGTATGCGGCAATGGTTAGTGCAAAACCAAGATATTGAAAAACGGCAAAAAACAGGGCTTGTGTTGTTCAGGCAGGCTTGTCTCGGCGTAAAGGCAATTCATGACGCCGGACTTGTTCACCTGGACATCAAACCTGATAATATCCTAATAGTTGAAGGCAAAGCAAAGATAGCTGACTTTGGTATTGGTAGATACGGAGCCAGCCAGTTTGCGAACAATCCTGACCAGTTATTACGTCAGGGAATTGGCACACCGCAATACATGAGTCCTGAGCAGTTTCAGGTTGCAAGACAAAAAGATGTAGGTCCTGCCAGCGATATTTACAGCTTAGGCATTGTTCTTTTTGAACTTTTGGATGGTACCTTGCCTTTCGATGGAACGCCCATTGAGTTAAGGGACAAACACCTGAATACGCAGCCCCCTCATCTCGCCGGAAAGATGGGAAAGTGGAAGCGTATTGCTGACAGGTGTCTTGCAAAAAAACCTGGGGAAAGGTATCCGGATATTGACAGATTAATAGCCGATTTAGACCGTGCAGCTCAGGGAGCTACACTCAGCATTGATGTGTCATGTCCCAAGTGCGGCCACATCAATGCCAACACTGACTCTAAAGTGTGCGATAAATGTCAAGCCAGTCTTGCATCTCTTTTCCGTCCGTGTCCTGTTTGTACCAGATCGGTACGTCTTGATATTAAGACATGTCCCGGGTGTGGGCAAGCTGTGGCAGCATACTATTTACTGTTAGACCGCAAAGAACAAATTGAAAGACTAAAAGATGAAGACCCGGTAGAAGCTATTAAAATTCTGGAGATGGTTCTGCGGGACGGTGCTGATGATTACCAGGAACATGCAGTCGAACTCATAAAAGATTTACGTCAAAAGCAGTCGCGGGTTGGTTCTTTGATAGCAGAAGCCGAAAAGGCAACGGCATCGGCTGCACCGAAACAGGCAATTAAGTCTTGGCAAAAAATTCTCGAAATCATCCCGAGACATAAACTTGCGGTCGGGCAAGTACAAAAACTCGAATCTCTTCTGGAGGATTTCCGTCAACGCTGGGAAAAGGCGATACGCCTGATGAACGAGGCAAAATTTCATGATGCTGACAATATACTCCAAAGCTGTGTTAAGGATATCCCCGCACGCAATGATATCAGGGGAATGCTGGATACCTGTCGTAGCAGATCCCAGAAGTACAGGGATGCTTTCGACCATGCCGAAACTGCCATGAGAGGTAAACTTATTCAAAAGGCAGATGAGCAGATAAGTGAAGCATTATCGCAGGCACCTGATAGTGAGGAAGCATTGGCCATCGCTGCCGAGCTTTCTAAAAAGTTAGAGAAAACAGAAAAAATGATTGACCAGGCGTATAGAGAACTTTCCCGGGCACATTTTTCCAAAGTTGGTGAAAAGATAACTGAAATTGAACAGCTGCAGGCAGACAATCCGAAAACAAAAGAAATAGCAAAAGAATTAAGAAAAATACAGAAAGAATACAGTAAATATCTAAAGGCCGCTGTCGAGGCTGAAACAAGCTTTGTTTTAGGCAAGGCTCTGGAAAAAGCAATATTGGCTCAAAATGAATGCCCTGATTCAAAGGAAATCTCCGACGTGATTACCTCCATTAAAGGAAAACAATTTGCAGCCAACGCCCACTTGGAAGAGGCTAAAACGGCTCTTGAAGAAGCGCGATTCGAGGAGGTGGAACAGCATGCAAAAAAGGCGAAAGAGTTATGGTCAGAGCTGGATATAAAAGCCTACTCTGAATCAGTGATTCAATCCGCAACTATAGAATACAGGTCAAAGATAGATGAGGCGCAGCATTTATTCAACAAACACGATTTTAAAAAGGCTTTAGCTGCATGTGAAAAGGCCTTGCAAATATGTCCAAAGGCAGCCAAGGCCGGTTGGCTTAAAGACCGAATCAACGATGTGATAAAAAAGAAAGAAAAACGCAGCGCCCAGATCATAGGCATAATCTTACTAATAAAGAATATAACTTTAGCTGCTTTACTCGGCATCTTAATAGTTGCGTTGACACCTTTGGCTTTTTTAGCTGATAAACTTTGCTCTAGAATATTTAAAAAGACAAGAATAAGGTACTATAGGTGGCCTGAAGCACTCTGGTCTTGTTGGTCTCGGCAAAAGGATAATATCTGGGAAAGCAAAGCTTTGTCACCGCAAATAGACGATATCTTGGCAGAGAGTTTAATCCATGAAGCACCACCGGAAATAAAGGCCGAAAGGCAGATATTTATAAAGCGACTAAAACAAAAACTTCTTACTCGCAAAACAGCCATGTGGATAATTGTGCTCTTGGGAGTTGTGTTCATCTTTAGATCAGGTTGTGATAATCGACGCCATATTAGACAAGCTCAAGGTTATTTAGTAAACCAGAAGTTTGACCAGGCACGAATGGAATTGTCAGAATGTGGATGGTTTTGCGCTTCGGGTAAAGCAAAACTTTGGAATATGCTTTACGATGCCGAAAACGAAAACAGGCAGATTAAAGCATCTTCTAGCAACACTGTAAAGTATCAAAGCAAAAAAGCTAATGCAACGGCCTGGAAATCAAATAGTGGAACTCTAAGCGATGGCCTGATTCATTATTATTCCTGTGAAGAAAGTACAAATAAAAGAGGACTTGTCGATATTGTCTCTGGCAAGAATTCATCGTTGATGTGGGGCTCTCCAAAAGTTAAACGTAAAGGTATAAAAAATTACGGATGGGCCTTTAATGGGAATGATGCTATTGCCTGGAGTGACACATTGTTACCTGATCTGGCCGCAGGTGACGATTTTACCTTATCGATATGGGCATATAATACCGGCTTAAGTAACAGCAACGACAGTATTTGGTCTACTTATTATACGAAGGGATCTAAAGCATATTTTTTGTTAGATATCTACAAAAGCAAGCTAAGATTTATTGGTACAAATATGGGTTTTAAGAACAACTCTCAAACAAATATTTTGAGTATTTCCTCGAATCAATGGTACCACTATGTTTTAAGGAAAAAGGGAAGTCTTTATACCATTTTCGTCAACGGTACATCTATATCTTATGCTACAGGAAATAGTACGGTTACTTGGGACAAGGATAAAAGACGACGTTTTATCATCGGTTCACAGAACTCCGCAAGCCCAGGGAAGTATTGGTGGAATGGCTATTTTGATGAATTTGGGGTCTGGGCCAGAAGTTTGTCTGATGAAGAGGTGTCCAAGCTCTATAACAGAGGCAATGGCTTAAGTTATAACCAGATAGTCGGAGCAGATTAGATGAGAGGAATAACGGACGTTTTGCGATGTGCATCAGCAAATTCTATAAACATCTCATCCTTATCCTTAGAACTGGTTTTTTTATCACGCAATGACGCACACTTCTCGGCTAGCCGCTTCAATGCCCCTTCAAATCTGTTCGATAATTTCCAGCCATGCTGGCCACCGTATCGGCTGTTAAGATGACTGACGTGTTCAATAAGCCCGAGTCTTGAAAGTTTTGCTCTTGCCCTTTGCAGTATTCGGCGGGACGTGCTGTATTTATTTTCAATATAGACAAGATTTGGTACTATATTCTCAGCCCACTTGAGCTCGAACAGAATACAAGTTGCTGCATGTTGCTGGTTGCGATTGCCAGGAAAGAGCATCTCAACTAAGTCTGAATAATCTGAGATATCTTTCCTGTGATTGAAGCTGATTTTTGTGTATTCTGGCATTTTACATTTTTACCCTAGGCTTTTTGTACAAAATATGGGCTTGGCCGCGGGACATTGTGGTCAAGCCCATGTTAAAAAAATGGGTACCTATATTTATATTTTATGGTTGCACCAAAGAATTGGCTATCGTTGGATTTGAGCACCCAGGAAGGCAGGTTGAAGGAGTAACTACCCGTTCACTGGCTGCTTTATCTATATGGTTAGACGAGATGATTTGGGAGGGTAAATCACTTGTCAATCAATGCCTTGTTTTTGAGATTGCTTCCATATCTATTGCTCGTCGAGAAAAAATATTATAATCATATTTTAAACCACCGCTGTGTTTTCAAACAGAATTTTACCAGCATAAGCATAACAGGTACTTCAATAAGCACACCGACAACCGTCGCCAAAGCCGCGCCCGAAGATAAGCCAAACAGCATCGTTGCAGTTGCAATGGCCACTTCAAAATGGTTCGATGCGCCTATCATTGCCGAAGGGGCAGCATCCGCATACGATAATTTTAGTGGTTTTGACAGCCAGTAGCCTATCGCGAAAATCAAACAGGTTTGTATGAACAGCGGAATAGCAATCCAAAGAATGGTCAGAGGATTTGAAATAATGGTTTCGCCCTTGAAGGAAAACAGAAGCACAAGAGTTACCAGCAGGGCAATAATTGTTATTGGCGTTAAAACATGAAGGAATTTTTCCTCAAACCACTCTAAGCCCTTATGTGCTATGATCCATTTGCGAGAAATGAATCCTGCGGCCAGCGGTAATGCTACATAAATCGCTATCGACAATAAAAGGGCTTGCCACGGGACCGGCAATTTGCCGACACCCAGAAGAAAACCACCAAGTGGCCCATACAGAAACAGCATAGTTAAAGAATTGATAGCGACCATCACCAGCGTATGACCGCCGTTGCCTTTGGCAAGGTATCCCCATACAAGAACCATCGCGGTGCAAGGCGCGATGCCAAGCAGTATGCAACCTGCTAAATAACTTCTCCATAGCGGAACTTGCAGCATTTTGACGCCGTTTTCCATAACTATCGTACCGACACCATATTCAGCACCTATCGGCAGGTCTGACCCGAAAGGCATCTTTACCAAATCGACGGCGTTCGGACCGATAAAGTTATAAAACAACGTACCAAGAAAAAACGACGCTATCGCATACATCGTAAAAGGTTTGATTGCCCAATTCACAAAAAGCGTAAGGCCCACAGGCTTGATGCTTTTACCGGCCTTAAGCACCTCGGCAAAATCAATTTTGACCATAATAGGATACATCATAAAGAAAAGACAAATGGCAATCGGTATTGATACCACGGGGGCATTGTTGACATAGATGGCCATTCCGTCAAGGGTCTTGGCAAAGCCTGGAGCAAGTTTACCCAGGATAATCCCACCAACGATACAAAGGATTACCCAGACCGTAAGATATCGTTCAAAAATATTTAATCCTTTTTCACGAACCTTTTCTGTTTTATGATTTGCCATTTTTGAATTCCCTATTTTTTATTACCTGCTTTTAAATGCTGTAATATTTACACTGATGATATAGTCACTGAGTTTTTTGCCTTGCGGCAAGGACTCATTGGTCTGCTTATAAAGTGGATCATTACAATCAGTTAATACATCAATACTATATGATTTTTCGACTAAATCAATATCGCATAAACCTGCTCTGTTTGCCATTTCCACTGTTTGATCAACAAGAACAGCACCCGCCACACAACTTACCAGTGCTGCGGCAGAAGCAAGGACTTCCTTCGGCAGCGTTTTTTTCAATGCCAGATCCGATATACATGCTTTGCCGTAGGGTTTTAATACACGGGCTATCTCATTCCATACCTGCTGTTTATCTGGTGAAAGATTGATCACACAATTAGAAATGACGACATCGACGGATGAATCCGCAACGGGTAGATGCTCTATTTCGCCAAGTCTAAACTCGATATTGGAAAGCCCGGTCTTTTCCGTAAATTTAAGAATCCCTGATCTTGCTTTACCGAGCATTTCTGGTGTCATATCCACACCGATTGCTTTACCTTTTGGTCCAACTTTTCGAGCAGCGATAAAAACATCGAATCCGCCGCCGCTTCCCAAGTCCAATACGACCTGACCAGCCTTAAGATCTGCAATCGCTGTCGGATTGCCGCAGGATAAGCCCATATTCGCACCTTCCGGCAAAATATCCAACTCCTCGTTTGTATAGCCAATGGCTTCAGCGAGTTGGTCGGGTGCAGAAGAACCACAGCAGCAATTTGCCTTGCCCTGGGCGATATCTGCGTATCCTTTACGAACCGTATCTCTGACATTATCATTTGATTCAGTAGCCATATTCAACCTCATTCTTCTTTTAGCAGGTTTTCAAGTAATTCATCCATCTGGTTGGCTGCTCCCTTGCGGACCATTTTGCCAACCTCAACAGCTTGCTTTATAAGTTCCGGTTCAATATTCATTTCATTGGCTTTGCTGGTATGGAACTCTACACAAGGATGGCAATTGCAGGCAACTGAAGCGCCGATTGCAATTAATTCTTTCATCTTGGCATCAAGCATTTTATTTTCCCTTTTTCAACAAATGAACCCTTTTTAAAACGTGATCAGAAAATAAAAACCCGCGATGATGAGAACCACTCCAGCGACCCAGCGAATCGCAGCATCAGCACCCCTGGCAACGAGGCTGACCTTACTTAACGAAATTCCCAGCAACACTGCTCCAAGCGGCAGGCTGAAACCTATGGCGAACATTGCCAGCATGAGTGTCGCCCAGAAGACTTTCCCTTGCAGAATCGCCGCTCCGATCACGATGAAAATGCCGGGATTGCACGGCAGGGAACTGGCAGCGACGATGCCGCCCAGGATAAGACCAGCCAACACAGCTCCGGATTTCCCCAGTCTACTTTTGACCCTATCGAACTTGCCAAATGAAAGTTTAAAAGGCAGTAGGTTAAGGGCTGCCAGTCCGAGAAAGACCGCTACTATACCAGCAAAGACCTTCCAGTATCGGCCCAAGGTATTTTGGGCGACTTGGCCGACAAACCCTGCGAGTCCACCAATAATCATCAGAGAAACAATTGTTCCCACGGTAAAGAGCAGAGCAGTTTTGACGGCTGCCTTTCGATTGTCGTTTGCCTGAGCACCGGAATAGCCAACTAAAATCCCCAACGCAGGGAGTGTGCAGCAAGCACTGGTGGCGGCACTGACCGTACCAAGGATCAATGCAAAAACAAGTCCCAACGGCTGGGAAGCTACTTGCTGTAACATGTTTGTAATATATTCGAGCATTATAATATCCTTATTGCCTTACAGGGCCTATGGGTGTTGATGAAGGGCCACAACCAGATGAACCACCACCAGAAGGACAACAACCTCCTCCTGCACGGGAGGAAGCGACATATGCCTGCAGAATTTTCGTTTCCGTTATCTCCCCGGATACAGCCCCCACACCACGACCTTTGCTCATTACCAGCATACTCGGCAAAGTCAGTTGAGCAGCGAGATCAGCGTATTCCTGCGAACCGGATTGCAAAGTATATAAGCCAAGCTTTGCACCTGAGGCCTCTATCTTTTGTTTGGCAGACGCTATTGCGTCTGTGGTTTCTTTGTTAACCAAATCACTGCCCTTGGCAGGAATGAAGACAAACACAGCATCTTGATTGATTGCTACTTTATTCAGTGATGTAAGTGAATCCAAAAACTCACCCACTGTTTTTTTCTCCTCAACTGCTTTGCCTACAGGTTCCTGTTTATCGATAGTCGAGACCTCGGGTTTCTGTTCATTTACTTCGCCTGTCACGGGTGCGGCAAATACGGTTGCCGTATTAACTGAGCTAGTTTGTTTTCCGTTCTTTGCTTTGTAAGCAAAAATGCTGCTTATCGCTAACAACACAACAAAACAAATTACGGCTTTTACTTTTTTGTTCCCCGAAGGTTTACCACAATCACATCCCGGGCCACAATTTTCAGATTCAATCTTTTTCATATCTTTTTCCTTTAATTTATTTTATAGTTTTCAACATTTATGCAACCTGCGAAACATTGTCTCTTGTGGCGTTTTCAACGGTCAGGCCATCGCTGCCGTTATTTTTTAGCAGCGAGTCTGTCTTTGCCCACAATAACAGCGTTGAACTGAAAACGACCGTAATACAACCGATCTCCTGAAAAACAACCGCTAATACAGGCGTAAGCATCCCAAAGCCGGCAAGGATAAACCCAATGACATTGTACATCATAGAAAAGAAAATATTGAGTTTGATACGGAACATAACCTTCCTCGACATATTCATGAAATTTACAACCCGCGATAGATCATCATTCATCAAAGTTACATCTGCGGTTTCAACGGCCACGTCTGTCCCGGCTGCACCCATAGCAATACCCACATCAGCCAAAGCTAATGCCGGAGCGTCATTGATACCATCGCCAATCATACCAACGATTTTTCCTTGTTTTTGCAGCTTTTCGACAAACTCTAGTTTTTGTTCTGGAAGAAGCTCGGCCCGGAAATCATCCACCCCGATTTCTTCTGCGACAGATTTGGCTACTTTATGATTGTCTCCAGTAAGCATTATTATGTTTTTAACGCCCATAGCTTTTAGGGCTGCAATTGACCGCGGAGTCTGGGGGCGAATCTCGTCGGCAATAGCTATCAAGCCGACAGGTTTGTTATCGTTAGTTACAAGAATGGTTGTTCGGCCTTGCTCGGTTTGTTCTGAAATCGCATACTCGATATACTGCGCGATGCAAAAACCCTTGTCCTGGAGGAACTTACTTTTTCCGACCAGTATTTCCTTGTCATCCAGGCGGGCTGTAACACCCATTCCAACCTCAATGTTAAATTCATCAGGGTCTGGAACTTTGATGCCGCACTTTTTTGCCCGAGCCATAACAGACCTTGCCAGCGGGTGTTCGGAATACTTCTCGGCTATCGCGGCCAAACGCAGAACCTCTTCTTCAGGGATGCCGTTAAACGAAACAATATCGACAACTTTTGGTTTTCCAAAAGTAAATGTGCCGGTCTTATCTACAAGCAGTACATCCAATTTTTGAGCCAGTTCCAGGAATATGCCGCCTTTGATAAGTACCGAATGACGGGCCATATTGGATATGCCAGCGGTCACTGCCGTTGGTGTAGCAATGGCAAAGGCACACGGGCAGGCTACCAGAAGAACCGCGACAGCAATTTTTACATTGCCGGTTGCCGAAAAAGCTATTACTGCCAGTATAATAACTGTAGGCAAAAACCACGTTGTAAAGCGGTCAGCGAGATTTTGGATGGGGGCTTTTGTCCCCTGAGCCTGTTCCACAAGATGAACGATTTTTGCCAGTGTGGTATCATTGCCAACCTTGGCTGTTTCTATTTCAAGTCGGCCTGTCTCGTTGAGAGTTCCGCCAAATACTTCACTGCCCTTAAACTTTTCGACCGGCATCGATTCGCCGGTAATCGGGGCCTGATTTACGCTGCTTTGACCCGCTATTACTATTCCATCGACAGGGATTCTGCCCCCGGGTCTGACAACCGCAATATTACCAATCTGGATTTCACTGACCGGTACAGTAATTTCTCCGTCATCACGGCGTATAGTTACCATCTTGGGGGTGAGGTCTAATAGATTCCTGATGCTCCTGCGAGTCTTGTCAAGAGTATACGATTCCAGTGCCCCCGCTACCGCCATAATGAATACTATAACTGCCGCCGCCCTGAACTCACCAATTGCAATTGTGGCAATAAGAGCAACTGTTACGAATACGTTAACGGTTATTTTCCGGTTAAACATATCCTTGAATCCCGCAAGGAAACGTAGATAACCGCCGAAAAGAGTAGCAAAGAGCGCCAATCCCGCATTCAAAAGGTATGTACCAATTTCCCAATGGGCCATCGCCCAGCTTGCTATAATTAAAATGCCGACAACGCAGGGAACGATACTGAGCACCGCTATTTCTCTGTATTTGGCAGCTTTGTTACTTACGTTCTTTGTCATTGCAATTCTTTTTTTCTGAGGTTTTATTATCTTCGGTATCAGATGGGCCACAACAGTTTCCTCCGCCGCCACAGCATCCGCCAGTATTGGTCATAGACTCCCATATTGTTGCGAAAAACCCTTTTTTCTTTTTTTCTATTTCCATTGCTATCGACTCCTTAATATCGATGTTATCCTTACTATGATTGTTTTTTGATTTGAGATATTGAGCGAATAGTGTGCCTGGCGGACAAGGGGCACAGCCCAGACAACCGTGCATCTTTTCAGTCGAGGTCTTAAGACGACTGGTTAGGTCGCCAATATCTTCCGGGCAATCCAGTTCAATTTGGGTCAAAAGCCCCTGAAAGCAGTCGCATGTTAAACATTCCGGATGGGCGACGTTTTTTTCAAGGTCTTTAACAATTTCCTGAACCTGACTTCTGCTCAAATTACTCATTTTTGATTCTTTTCCAGATATTGCGGCAGCTTCTCGACAAGCACCTTAATCTCATCACGAACACGACGATAAATGTTCAAAGCTTCCTCTTCGGTTTTTGTTTCCTTTGCTAGTCTGGGCGGATCGTCAAAGCCAACGTGTAAAACTTTTGTCTTGCCGGGGAACATCGGGCAGCTTTCATGTGCGTTGTCACAAACAGTTACGACGTAATCGAAACCAATATCTTTTAATTCATTAAGATGCTTTGAATGGTGGCCTGAAATATTAACACCGACCTCAGCCATAACTTTGACAGCATTAGGATTAAGGCCATGTGTTTCGATACCTGCAGAATATGGTTCGACACAATCGTTTTTCAGATGTCTTGCCCAACCCTCAGCCATCTGACTTCTGCACGAATTGCCTGTACACAGAAATAGGATTCTTAACTTATATTTTGATGTCATTGTGGTTCTTTCATTTTCAGATTGTTTGTTTCATTTTCCATAGGAGGATGCTTTTTCCCTTCAGCCGCTTTCCTGATGCGTTCCATCAATGTCTGTATCTTCTCTTTCTGTTTTCGTTCCTCATCACTTTTCGGTTCCTCAGAGGGCCGCGTAATTTTCCATGTGACTTTTCCGCTCAGCGGTGGTTCCGGGTACGCCCCGGGGTCATATAGTTCATACTGTCCAAAATGCGTGGGTTTTTCCTGATAGCAAGACCAGACCACTCGTCGCACAACATCGACAGAACCTTCATTGATAAGGTCTATTACCGTCACCTGCCTGCGAAAACGATCCACAAATTCCAGCGGAATATTAAAAAGATATGGCGTGGGAGCTTCAGTTCCAACAATACGCTTGCGCTCGTCCAAGCCGTTCTTAGCCAATGCAAGTATTGTATCTCCGACCAAGTGACCGGGCGATTCAGGGCCGCACACAATCAAGTAGCGAATATTGGAATTGGAAACAACATTGCAGATTACCTTTTCCAAGCCGATATTTTCGGTTTGTAATGTACCGGCTAAGGCAGCACCGCTTTCGACAGCCACGCGGACAAGGCTTTCGATATCAGCAGGAGTTTCCTCCCGCATCCAACGCAGTATCACCACAACTGCTACTGGAGAATAGTCATTTCCACGAAGGTAACAACCTTCTTCAGGTGGATATTCAGTTGCAGGTTCTGCCTTTTTTATCTCAGACATTAGCGCACTCATCTTTCCGCTATCTGGCTTCGGCAGGAATTGCCAGTACACAAAAACAAGACTTTTTGTTTGTCCTTCATATTCAATCTTCCTTTGCAAGTTTGATGGTTATATCTTTCGGCAAGGCCAGACCTGCGGCAACCTGCATTGCCTTGAATAATCCGACCGGCACTGCACAGCCTGCACAACACCCTGTGAGAGTTTCTCGTACAGTTGCCATAATCACGTCTGGGCCGCCGAGACTGATTTCCTGATATGCATCAATCGGGCTTTTTTCTCCAACCGCCTTAGCCAGATGGGCAATTTTATCGCAATTTGTATCAATATTGAACGTCACATTCTGACTATCATCGCTATTAACTCGTGCGGTTGTATGTAAGCCGCAGATGCCGGCATCAATCTCAACTATTGCTCTCATATTTCTTTAGTCCTTTTATAACATTCACAAAGTTGGTCTTTGCTCATTTTTTGCATCCGCCGCAACTGTTTGCTATCGTCTAAAACACGTTTGTCATTTTTTAAATGTCTTTGGAGCCAGCCGAGTATTTCGCGAGATTTTTTAGCGCCGTCGGCTAAACGATAATAAATCCAGCGGCCCTCCTTGCGCGTCTCGACCAGCCCGGCTTGACGAAGAATGGACATATGCTTAGACACCGTTGATGGGGCCAGTCCCAGCATTTCAATAATCTGGCAAACGCAGAGTTCACCGCCAGCAAGCATCATCAATGCCCGAACACGGTTTTCATCTGACAGAGCTTTGGTGATATTCAATATTTCAAGCATCAGCTATATATCTCCTATGATTCGCCATATAACGAAGTATTATATACAAAAAAATATTCTTGTCAAATTATTTTAAATATTTCTGCAACGCCCCAATGCATTGTATCCTTAACTCGCGGTATTGGCGAGAGTTAGTGTTCATTAGATTCACTTTTACTCTGTCGATTTTTCTGATGCCTCTTCTTTAGCTTGTTTTTCCCATACTGTTTTAAGGCAATTACATGCACAGCCGGAACCTTCAAAGCCATTGAAAAATTCGCATAGCTTGGCAAAGAATCCTTTCTTTTTTTCTTTATCTTCGATTGACATGAAAAACTCCTTAAAAACCGGCTATGGAGCGGTATAAATCAACCAAACACCGCCTAATAAAACAAGTACGCCGCAGATTTTCTTTAGAATAACCGATCCTTTAGATTTTTCATTCCAGTTCATATAACGTTGGACTACTTCGGTAAATGTTCCTGCAAAGACAATTACCGAACAGTGACCAACTCCATAAACCAGCAGTAATAGTATACCATACGCAAGATTAGTTGAAGCTAACTTGAAGGTTACGCCAAGCATCGGAGCCATATAAGCAAAGGTACAGGGTCCAAGGGCAATCCCAAATACCAAGCCAAGTATAAGCGCAGCCAGCATTCCTTTTCGTTTCATTCCGACTTTCCCCGGTCCCGAAAAAGGCATAGGTATAATATCGAGCAGATGCAGCCCCACCACAAAGAATATCAAGGCTACGAAGTAGTTGCCGTATTTTCCGACATCGCCCATCATTCTGCCTGC
>JBDRHL010000081.1:0-2059 GCA_043816955.1 Planctomycetota bacterium
TTTCCTCTTGAACTGCCTTTTGAAAGCGCCTACATACCAGGCCGAAGTTGAAAGATCGTCCATCTTGGGGCTTGACAATACCCGATTGAGGGGAATATAGTATTTCCCTCTTGGTCCCCAATTGCTAACCTCGTTTTCCACACCAGGCACGAGTTCACTATTGATGATCTTCATCAAGGTTCCTTCGATGGCATCCGGCACCAGAAAATAGACTTCCGACCACGGGATATTGATTCTCTTCCCTCTGGCGTTTTTCATGGCCCTCAACACAGTTCTCACCGCATCCAGATCAGTCTCATCGACCAGGGCGTTACTATTCACCCTCGTTCCTGACGGAGCTCTCGTACCGGGAGTATTTGCCGTTGCGCTATAGAGCTGTGTCCCTGTCCCTGCTGGCCTGTAAACATACGGTTCTGCCGGACTGGACCCTGAGCCGTAATGATCCGTGACCCTCGCAAGGGTCTGCTCTTCAATCCATTCCCCTGCAATCTCCCCGAGAGCGTTAATCCGGGTTACAATATCCGCCGCCTCATTCTCTTCAATCGCTTCAGCCGAAATGGTTAGCCTTCGCCCGTTTCTCTTGTGGCGAATTTCAACCTTTTCCTCATCGACTCCGATTTCCGGGAAATCCATCGTTTCCTTGACTTCATCAACTTGCTTGTCAAGACTGTGGACCGCTGCAATAGTGGTTACTTTCTTATTATCCTCGAAATCGGTCACAAGCTCCTGACCAATCGAGGGAACTCCCTGATATGCTTCATTGATTGCAGCAATCGCCAGGGTTCCGGTGAGGATCGGGAAAGCGGAAGCCATAATAGCTCTCTGTGAACCCGCCATCTCCATCGTGACAGGCACTTGCACATCGGCCAATACACCATGTAGACCTTTCCAGTCCCGGATATCCTCTAATTTCAGCTTGCCGGATTCCACACCCACGTTTACCTTGTGTATGAAATCTTTGGGCTCGTTCTGTGCCAGTGCCCTCAAATCGTAGAGGCTTAATCTCCGGCCAACCCCGACAAGATTTGTTCTAAAAAGTTTATTAGCCATTGGTTTATCTCCTTTGTTTCAAAATTTGGTTAGCTTGCATCGGTCCACTGACCAGGAACAGACAGACAAGTAAAGCCGTCGGCACCTTCAGTAATTAATCTACAGGTATAACCGACTGTGGTTTGCGCTATCTTGTCTCCGTCGTCCAGTAAGGCACCGTCCAACCTGATTTTATCCGAGGCGTTCGGGTCGATATTCTGGTCCGCGCCGTCTGTATTGATAAAAATCGCATCCATGCCGGGTTTCACGGCGGGAAGCGTAATGGTTGTAGTCCCTGAAATCAGAATCAGCGTATTATACATATCAGATTCGAGTATTGTTGCATCAGCCGCAACAGCGATTACCCTGCGGCCTGTCCTGGCAAGCTGAGACATACGGAACCCCCACCAGGTTACAGCCGGGTTGAATGTCACCCTGGCATAACTCTGACTGCGGATTGTAGTGTCCTCTTCCTGTGGGTAATGTCCGTCATCAACATTGATAGCAACCGCGAAAGCACCCGCTGCCGCTGTTAACTTCTGAGAATCGCTTGCGGTTAATGTAAATGGGTCGCCTATTGCAAGGGACTGAGCCGCTGCAAGGGGGAATTCAAATACATCTTCAGGGTTGAGTGAATAAAAATCTATGTACCGGATTGCGGTTAATTCTGCGCGCCCGGTCGCCTTTTGTTCCTCTTTTGAAATCGCAAGAGGATAGCGATGATCCGCAACCGCATCCACCGGGATAAAATACCCCGTGGTTTCGTTCCAGGTACAAATCTCCCCCACTTTTATCGCCTGAGTAGCCCCGGCCTGAACTAAGCCCTTGAAGATATCAGGCTTTCCGTCTTTGCTTCGTGAATAGCAAAAAGGATCTTTATTTACTGCTGCCATTGGTTTGACCTCCTATTGAGTTAAGATTAGTTGAGCGCAAACGCCGCCGGATTCATCACGCCCGCGAAAAATGTGTCATCTTCGATCTGCCTGAACGTAGTCACCGGGCCGTCTGTTTTCTTGCCGTCTTTTTCGTC
>JBDRHL010000082.1:0-2667 GCA_043816955.1 Planctomycetota bacterium
GTACCCGTAGTCTTCGTAACCGCCTACGAGAGCATTCGGCAGTTCGGCAAACTCAAGAAGGGAAACTGGTTGCTGGTGGCGGGCGCTTCCTCCGGCGTCGGCGTCGCCTGCATTCAGGCCGCCAAGTACTTGGGCGCCAAAGTGATCGGAACCTCTGGTTCGAACGACAAGCTCGAAAGGCTTAAGTCTTTGGGGCTCGATGTTGGCATCCCATCGCGCGGCAGCGATTTCACGGAACAGACCCTCAAGGCGACCCGCAGCAAGGGCGTCAAAGTCGCAGTCAACCTTGTGGGCGGCACTGCTTTCTCCGGGTGTCTCGCGTCGCTCGCGAATCAGGGCCGGTTGGCGATCGTGGGCTACGTGGACGGCGTGATGAAAAGTGAAATCGACCTCGAGCAGGTACATGGCAAGCGCCTACAGATTTTCGGTGTATCCAACGCGCACCTGACCGCCACCGAACGTGCCCGGGCCGTGCGCGGCTTTGTGCGAGAGTTCTTGCCGGGCTTCGCCGACGGCAGCATCGTTCCTGTGGTGGACCGGGTCTTTCCGTTCGACGACCTGCCTGCAGCCAAGGCCTACGTCGAGACCAACGCCCAAATCGGAAAAGTCGTGGTGACCATGCCGTAGCCGGTTCGCCGATGCGCAATAAGCCGCGATCCGGTGTTAGCCCCTGAACATCCCGAAGAGCGAGGGGTCAGGCCTTCACGGTCTGTTGCCCAAATGTCTTCCTGACGGTTCAGTGCATGAATAGATACTGCTAAAGGTGGAGCTCCTCTGTGTTTCGGTATACAAAGATGCGATAACTGGCGCGGAATTTCGCCGAAGCTTCAGACCGCCGCCTATTTTCCCGGGCAGAGTCTTTGCGTGAGGGTTGACCTGCCGTGATTAACTTGCAGCGTAGGCGGATTCGGGTGCAATGTCAATAATATCAGGGCAAAGGAAAATCCGTTATTAAATTACCCCTACAACGATACTTAAGCAATTATTTGCTTGAAATTTATAATAAGGTCTGCCATACTACGAAACAACCCTTTAAAAAAGGAGGCAGGCCATGCTACCAGTTATCCGAGGCGACGAACATATTTACCCGGTCCCAAAGTTTGATCTCGGCAAAGGCGATGTTAAAGGCTTTATGAATGAACTCATTGGATTTCATGAACAATTTGCCGATTGTTTTCAGCGTAGCGAATCCAGAGAGCACTTTTTTAACTACATGGCTGGGCAATTCAGCCCACTTGAACGCAAATCCATTGAGCCTATTGCCCTGGCTGTGAAAGATGGCAATGTCAGAGCTATGCAGCGTTTTGTCAGCGATGCGCCTTGGGACGATCAGAAAATGATTATCAAATATCGTAGTCTTGTAAATGACGACCTCGGCAGCCCTGACGGTGCATTGATTTTCGATGAAAGCGGTTTCGTCAAAAAAGGCCAGGACTCTATCGGCGTTGCCAGACAATACTGCGGCACTATCGGCAAAGTAGACAACTGCCAGGTCGGCGTCTTCGCCGCCTATGTCTCCGAGCATGGATACTCTTTGACCGACAAGCGGCTGTTTATTCCTAAAAAATGGTTTACCGACGATTATCTTCAACGACGGGCAAAGTGCAAATTGCCTGTCGGCACCGTTTTCCGCACCAAGCCTCAACTGGCTGTGGAGATGCTCAATGCTGTTGTTGAAGAAAACGTGCTGCCTTTCAAATACGTGCTTGCCGATTCCATATACGGGATCAGCCCTGAGTTCATCGAAGCAGTAGAAGCCTTGCCGGGCAAAACATACTTCGTATCGGTTCCCGAAGATACACTGTGTTGGCTAAAACGGCCGATGATCAGGACCAAACAGTATCTCTGGGGCGGCAAAACCAGGGCCAAGACCGTTTTGATTGACCCAGACAGCAAACCGATCTCAGTCAATGAACTTGCCGAAAATATAAACGACTATTTCTGGTACCGAAGGAAAGTATCCGAAGGCACCAAAGGACCGATCGTCTATGAGTATACCCGTCGTCAGGTCATTTTGTCGGCAGCCGGGCTTCCGCAGAAAACCGTTTGGTTGTTAATCCGGCGAACTTTGGATGATGATCCGAAATACAGCTTTTTCATCAGTAATGCATCGGCCAGCACACGGTTGAAAACGCTCATTTGGCTCAGCGGGCTGAGATGGGCAATCGAGCAGTGCTTTGAGGAAATTAAAACTGAGTTGGGCATGGACCACTACGAGGTCCGAAAATTTACAGGTTGGCATCACCACATGTTAACGTGCATCCTGGCTCATTTTTTTCTCTGGCACCTGAAAATCAGGTTGGGGAAAAAAAGCACCCTCTATTACGCTATCGCAGCTTAGGATCCTGCTCAAAGTCATTCTGCCAATGAAGCGCCACACGCTTGAAATGCTTCTTGGACAGATAATCTGGATACAGGAGCGGAACCATCGAGCCTATTTGTCACATAGGCGAAAACGTATTCGAAAGCTTTTCAAAGAGCAACAAGTTACGTTGTAGGGTTAAGGTTTTTACTCTTGATAAGCTGTTGTCATTACTGAGCTGCTCTACGCCTACTGCCAGATTGAAACTTAAGCAATGGAAGGCATACACGAGTTATAATAAAAACAGCCCAGAGGTCCTAGCAAACAGCCACGGTAAAAAAGGTGGTTCTATAAGCCACTGATAT
>JBDRHL010000083.1:0-34372 GCA_043816955.1 Planctomycetota bacterium
GGCCATCTTTGCCAACTCATTCTCATTTGGGCTGAGATTGATGTGTACGGTTAATGGTCTTGGCATTCCAGAACTCCTTAAAGAATCTTCTCTGGAATACCTATCGGCTATCGGCAGTTAATATCTTGAATTGGTATAAGATGCTGGTTATCAGTCGTAGTGACCAGGGTCAATATATCCGGTGTTTCCGTCTACGGTATTCCATCTACACCGTGGTCCTTCAACATAGAGATTAGCCCCGACATTGACGTCCCAGACATTGATGTAATAGGTCTTGGCTTCATCCAGCTGTTCGTAAAAGTCAGTCTCGTTTATGTCTGTTGTCCACATTAGCGATTGATAACCACCATCAGCTATACCTTCATAGTTGTGGTGAATCTCACAAAGTGTTACGATTTCACGGCCGTAGACGTCGTGGAGATATATAGCCCTGTTGTTATGTGATTTTATAGTGCAGCCCTCATACATTACATTTTGGCCATAGCCCTCTACAAGAGCATTGCCACCGTTATAGGAGCTCCAGTTTGCGTCGTTTATATCCTCGAACCAGCAATACGAAAACAAAGTTGCTTCCGAAGCGTTATTCGAACCGTAGGTATTTGCAACGGTGCCGTAAATATTACAGTCGACAAACTGGAATCCGGGTCTGTCCGGCCATACGGCGTAATTCGTGGTTCCCCAAATCGTGCAATCAACAAAGTTGACATCTCTAACTGCGCCAATGGCTTCATTGTAATCGGTTGCGATAATGCCAGCGCCGTAGTTATTTACAAACTTACAGTTCTCAAAATGCCCGTCCTGGCAAACGGTACCACCTAATGGCTCGGCATCGAGACCCGCGGCAGGGCCTGACCAGAATGTCTGCCTTCCTGTATGGCTGAACTCACTATCCTTGACGGTCAATCCTATGCCGCCTACCCATGAGATTCCCTGCCTGGCATTATAAAGGCATTTGACATTCTCCAGATAATGAGGTGTAGGCGGATCATTTATATCAAGGTCTTCATAATCAATTAGGATACCGTCCATGCCGCAGTAGTTGGACTGTGTGTTGTAAATTTTGACCTCATCATTGCTGGCTAATTCAATACCGGTAGCCGAACATTGCCTACCGGTATCACCCCAGTATCCACCGAGACTTAAGTTTTGCAGGTTACCGTGCAGGTTAATATCCCAGATTTCTACACTGGTGCAGTTGTCAATATCCATTATGTTGCCAGCGTCGGCTTTATAATCATAATCGATAAACGGCAGACTTGGATTATATACATCGCCGGTAT
Source organism: Planctomycetota bacterium (assembly GCA_043816955.1). GTDB lineage: Bacteria > Planctomycetota > Phycisphaerae > Sedimentisphaerales > CAYZTY01 > JBDRHL01. The sequence continues at coordinate 1,281 of JBDRHL010000083.1, forward strand.
TTGGGTCAAAGGAGCCGAATTTAAGACTGTTTCTCATCTTGATTTCAGCGCCGCTGCCTCTTATACATACCTTGCCAGCAACGCCGTCAATCGCAATTATCGGGTATTCCTGGTAATATGGATACTCTCCATCTACGTGTTTATATTGGCCAACCGCATAAGTCTTTCCAGAAGTGAAAGCAATAGTGCCCCCGTCTTGGGCTTCGATGGTCTTTGCGGCGCGGTAAAGGGGACCGGTATCATTTGAATTACCGTCACCCTGGGCACCATAGCTATCCACGCAGATCACCGGCGCTGTGCTTTTAAGGTGTATCTTGTTGTCGCTAGTGTCAAAAAAGCATACGTAAAGTTCGCCATCAGGGTCGAAATCGATATCCGCCAGGTGCCATCCTGCAGTAAGCCATTGCGTGGCCCAGGTAGCTCCGCTGTCATATGACGTAGCCAAGAGCAAGTGAAGATTGGCATCATAAACCAGTGTTGCAATCATGCTCTCATCGGGTGATACGGCAATGCCGTAGTCGACAGTATCACCATATCGGCCGCTTGCGATAATCTGGTTCGGGCCCGACCATGTAATACCATCTTCTGAGGTATACAGGCGTGTCTGGGAACTACTAACATTGTCTAACAAATAAAGTGTACCGTCATCTGCAATTTCCAAGTTAACGTGATAGTATTGTTCGGCATGGGTTACATCGTTCAGAGAAGCAACCGGCGAAGGTATAGGCCCGGCTCTTAAGGCATCGTTGGTGTCATCTGCTTTGTAAGCAGCGTAAGCCTTGCCATTAGCATCGTAAACAAGGGCACTGTATTGTCCCCAGGTCAAACCGGCCTGGTTTACTTCGAATACGCCTTTGTTCCATGAATCTTGTGAAGTCTCGTATACGTAGACCACATCGTTATTTGCGTCTTTGAAAACAAATCCACCATAACCGGTGTTGGGATCGACATCATATGCCCCAATAGGCATAGCATACGAAACAGCGTCATAGCCTGTGTCCGAAGCTGTCCAGGTAGCGGTGCTGTTATTACGAGTCCACTCTTTTATATCCTTGCTGTTACTCAGACCCACACGGATTGTATTGCTGTCCCGGCTTATACCCATGATGTGATGGGTCAGGCCGGTGATCGTCTCATTGTCTACTACAAGCTCGCCGTCGACCCAGTTACTGTACCTGGCATAGCCAGCTCCATTTGCCCATGCAATATCAACGGCTCTGGTATCATAAGCCTCTATCTTGAGATGACTGTAGACCAGATTCGCATCCGTGGCAATTATACTGTCGCATAGCAAAGGTGCTACCGGCGGTGCCGTACTTACTAAGTGCAGCTTATCATCATTGCTGTCATAATAGGCGACGTAGAGATAACCATCCCCATCGAAGCCCAAATCAGCCGCATGGCTTGACCCACTTGCAAGGGTTTGTGTAACCCAGGTAGCGCCTACATCATTTGATGTTGCCAAAGTCAGATTCGAATTTGTGTCAAAAACCAGCGCCGCTATCAGGCTTTCGTTTGGTGATACGGCAACTGCATAGTCGGTGTTATCGCCCGATATACCTTTTGCGACAATCTGATTGGGCCCCAACCAACTGCCGCCATCTTCGGAGATATACAGATTTGTAGAATTGCCGTCCAGACTTGCGACCAGATAAAGAGTCCCGTCGGCAGCGGCAGTCAAGGCAACATGATAATAAATAAGCGGGTTGGAAGCAACGTCATTGACAGAGGCAACCGGTGATGGAATCAGACCGGCCCTCAATTTCGCAGTGCCGGCCCCGTTTTCATATGCAGCGTATTTATCGCCGTTAGAATCATACACCAGCGCACTGTAGCGGCCGTAGCCCGAAGGTTGATTTGTTTCAAAAACGCCCATACTCCACGAATCCTGGTTGGCCTCATATACGTGGACTATATAGTTGTTAACGTCTGTAAAAATAAACCCACCCTCGCTGGTGGTTGGGCTGACGTCATACGCTCCAGAGGGGTTGCTGTATTCGTAACAGTCATAGCCTGTGTCGGAGGCCACCCAGAAACCATCGGCTCCGCGAGTCCACTCCGTTATGTTCTTGCTGCTATTGAGACCTATGCGAACCCAGTTGTTGTCCCGGCTTATCCCCATGATGTGGTGTGTATATCCACCGACAGGCAGCACCTCATTCACAAGAAGACCGTTGTCGACAAGGTTGGCGTAGTGCGCGAACCAGTCAGTATCCCGCCATGCAATATCGACCTTCCTTACACCATAAACTTCGATCTTCACATGGCTTGTGCTGACATCGTTACCCTCAGCGATAATATCGTCGCTGAGAAAATCGAGTTCTGCGGGAACTCTAGCGACAATGGCGAGCAGTAGGACAAGAAAAGCAAGGATTATCTGTTTTTTCTTTTCCATAATAGTACTTCCTTTCCAAGACTGATGTTTAATAACTTACAATAATTAATCGTTTCTTGAAGATAGACACTTCCTGAAACACGTTATATTAAAATTCTCAGGGCAAGCGAAAAGCAACCGCTTGGTGGTATACCTGCAACGAAAAAGTGTTCGCGTTTTACCAGAAAATGATAGTCTACTGATCGCTGAGGATATCTGCCGGGAGGCATAACCGAAGTTCCAAAACACAAGCAATTGTAAAAGGCTTAAAAAGGAAGGCTAATCATGCCGTACGTGGGAGATAACTTGAAACTTTCACAACTGCTTCGAATACCCTTTTTCTTATATCGTATATACCTGCTTTGAAATGGAGTAAGAAGTGTTTTCTAAGGTCTTATCTTGGCTCTACTCAGGACCACAAAAAACGAAAGTACAATGTTCACATCCTCATCCCGTGGTTTGCTGCAAAGGGCAAGGTCTTACCATTTCTTTTATAGAGAGTTGGAACAAATTTCCTTTATGCATAGACAGACCGCCTTGGCCTCGAACTTTTCGCTCGGCCTCATAATGACCGGTTTATTCGGATAGGCTCTTAGCTCGTCTTTTGCCATTTTTGGGATCGCGGCGACGTAAGTGCTTGATTCACAAGAAGTTACAAACACAGCCGTCCACCCAAAACTAGTTATCATAACTAACGTAATAACAAGCACTTACGACATAATGGCAAAAGTCGAGCTTAGTACCTTGTATTAACAGAAGGCCGTCAAACAGATATACCCGTTATATCAAGGCGGGATCTAATTCCCTGAGAGATATTAACTTGTCAAAGAATTTGGGTATAACTTTCTCTTGCTTTTTTTGATTATTCGCGATTATTTTCATATCTTACCGGTCATTTGTTAGCCAGTACAGTAAAAGTTTAGTAAATCACAAACAAGATGACCTACCTAATCATGACCTACTCAACTCAGCCTAGCTAGTTATATTGACTATGTAGGGCTATGCCCCCGGGTTTTCTTGAATTTTTTGGATAAGAAATAATGTTATCACCCCTGTTGGCTCTAAATAAAGGCTTTTTCTAGTAGCATCAACCTTAATCCCCAAGGACCTGTTCTTTTTCTGGTTTGCATCCAGTTTGTCCATATTTATGGCATCAGGGTGGTTTTAGAAGTTTCTATCATTGTAATAACCCCAAGCATATACATTCGTAACTCTATGTAATATAAGTGGTTGTGGTATTTAAGGAATCGAACAACCAGAAAGTGCTGTCAGCAAAAAAATGTCAAAGATAGCTTTACTTTTTTCTGTGAAGAGCATAACTTGTTCTGTAAAAGCGAGTTATAAGTTTCATGCCATCATGCCCAGTCAGGTTGTGAGGTAACTAGGTAAAGATGACCAGCATCAAACCAGTCAAAATTTAAAGAAGGATAAATAAAAAATAAAAAAAGCTTGACAATATAAAACAACATAGCTAACATGGCTAATATGGTTGCATTGGCTAGATTACTAAATCATCAAGGATAGTTTTTAATATGAGTGTCTTATATAAGTCGAATAAGCCTGTTCACTCTCAAATTACGACTTTGCTTCGCAAGCGAGCCGATTCAGGAATGTGGAAGGCGAATGAAAAGATCGAGAGTGAAGGCCAACTTGCAAAAGAATTCAATGTTTCTCGTTCAACGGTTAAGAAGGCTCTCAAGCAATTGGAAGCTGAGGGTCTGTTAGCAAGTCTGCAAGGCAAAGGTCGGTTTCTTATAGAGGGTGCTTTCGCTCGGCAGCGCAAACAAACATCTGTGATCGGCGTTGGTTTGTTTGAACTTGGTCATCTTGCACACCCTGTCTCGTCGCGGCATATTGCCGGAATCGAGGATGTTCTCAAGACAAGCAATTATCATCTAAAAATATTTGCTCTAAATGACGAGAATGCGGAAATATTCCCGAGTGAATCAAATATATTAGGACCTTTTTCGGATATGGTAAATGCCAGCGGTGCGATATTTATTGCGCCGAGCCGCGTTGATATTCGTAGATTATTGGAAGTAGGCAGACATATACCTGTTGTGTGGCTTGGACACAAAATGTTAAATCAGCGAGTAAAGGGGTTGTTGATGGACCCGGCTGGTGGGATGTTTTCAGCCACAAAACATCTCTGGGATATAGGGCACCGACGAATCGCGCTGGTTACCGCAAAAGAATCTGTTAATTGGATCGGTCGTGAACATTGGGATGGAGTAAGGTTAGCCTTCATGGGGCTTTTAAGCAGTAACAACAAGGGCGGATACAAAGTTTTTCAGGTGGATTCTTGGTCAAAAGCAGAGGGGCGAAGGGCTGCCAGACTTGTGTTGAGCGATGTTTTGAAGCCAACAGCGGTTATATGTGGGGCTCCTGAACTGACTTTCGGTGTTTTTGAGGAGTTCCATGCAAGGCGAATTAGCATTCCCGGCGATATGTCTTTAGTGGGCATGAGTGATGTTTATACGCTTGAGCAAATCCCAATAGCGATGACTGTTATTGATATGAAAGAGCGTGAAGTCGGTACGTTGGCGTGTAAGCGACTGTTGAGAATGCTTGCCGAGCCGGATGTAGATTTTGATGCTGAGGAAGTTTGTGAAGCTAAATTGATAGTACGGGAGTCTACAGCACCACCGAGAAAATAAAGGTGAAGGGCAGTAACAGGCAAGCTTGAGAAAAATAGCGGTTTATCTGTAAAATATAATAAAAATATAACGGTAGCGTGTTTTACAGAAAAGATATAAAAACTTAAGAAAAGGAGGAATGATCGTGAAACCAAAAGGTCTATTATTTCTGATGGGGATATTGTTGGTCTGTTGGAATCCGGCGGTAGCGGATACCCATGTTGTTGCGCCATGGACGCAGGGGACCATGACGAACAGTACATATTTAGGAGGAAATTACGTATATGGAATAACGTGGAACATGTGGGTTGGGTGGGATAGTGACGACCAAATAATGTATGGCCTTCTTGATTTTGATTTGTCGGGTGTTCCGTCCGGTAAATATATTACTAGAGCAGAACTTTGGATTTGTGATTACTACAACTCACTCCCTCCGGAGCAACTTCCGCAATATGTCGACGTACATAGCGCAACGAATGCTTGGAATGCTGCAACAGAAAGCTGGAACAGTTACATTGCCAAAGGTTCGCCCGGCTATGCTCCTGCGATACTGGGTACATTGGAAGTGGAACAGATAAATACCTTTCATTTTGACTATGTTAGTTCTCGTAAAATGGCGGAAGCAGTCCAGGGATGGGTCGATGACCCCAATACGAACCATGGTCTTCTTCTGCGGTACCGGGCATCTAATGCCGGCTACTGGGCGCAATTCATTAACGAGTGGAAAATGAGACCTTTTCTTATCGTCGGGTATTCTGATACCCCGCCTTCACCTGCCGCTTGCGGCGATGTCGACCATCCGTATGCAGAGGCAGATCTAAATACGGATTGTCATGTGAATTTCGGTGATTTCGCGAAAATTGCAGCTAACTGGGGCCTGTCTGTTGATCCTGGGACTGTTTTCGAGGAAGGCAATCCAAGTTTCTCGTCGGTAACCGTAAATCCTGATGCCGATACAAGTTTGCGGGATGATACCCCTGACACCAACTACGGTACATGGTCAACTTGTTTTGTTATTGAGTATTACCGAGGTGCAGACTCGGCAAAATCGAGGATACTACAGCATTATAATATGCCAACATTGCCGCTAGGGAGTAATCTTGCTTATGCGGAACTTAGCATGTATAATTCTCTTGGTCATATGTCCCTTGATGATCTGCCTGTCGAGCTTAGAGTACTGTACACAAACTGGGTTGCGGAGGAAGCAACGCTAACATGGAATACTTTCGGTGTATTTCCTGGAGGACTGCATGGCGTGGACTTCGGTGATGAAGGTGAATCAGTTGGCCAGCTTCTTGCTACCGGTCCGGCTAATGTATGGGAAAAAACACCTGTAGATGTCGACGTAATACGCGGATGGTATCGTGCCCCCAATTCGAATAAAGGTCTGATCCTGATGAACGCAGACCATCATAATTCTGCGTGGCTACATTATGCGGCTCGGGAATGGGACTCTTACCCGCCAAAACTGAAAATCTGGTATACTGATCTGCCTATGTGTGGCGATGTGAATCATCCTTACCCTGTCGGAGATTTTGACAAAAACTGCACCGTTGATATTACTGATCTGTCGGTTGTAATTGAAAAGTGGTTAAGTTGCAACGATCCGGCAGGAGGTTGTTAGTTCTTTTGATATTTGTGTGTGTTATTGTGATGTGTTAGCCCTATATGTGTGCTGTTACGTGTGTAGCGTAACTGGTTTCGGCTGTTTTAAGTAACTTTATGAGGAGGAAAAAAGATGTGTAAGAGAGTTTTATTTGTTTTGTGCGTGCTTCTGTTGGTGGCAGGACACGCAATCGCGGCGCCTATAACTATAATAGCGCCGAAAACTCAGGCGTGCAATATACACAACATCGCGCCTGACACCAACTACAATACCTGGAATCTGTTTATAGGCTGGGATTCCGGAGGCCAGATCATGGATGCCTTGCTGCAGTTTGATATTTCTGCCATTCCTGCCGGCATGGTTATCACAGATGCGAAGTTCTATTACGCAGATTACTGGAACTCTAGTCCCCCGGAGCAGCTTCCGCTGTACGCCGAAGTTCATGAGGCCACTAATGCCTGGAATGCTGCTACTGAAACATGGAACAGTTATAAGGGCAAAGGCAATCCAGGATATGACTCGGCAGTACTCGGCTTGGCAGACTTTGACACAATAGGTACGTGGGTCATGAAGGATGTTAGTGGACTGGCTGGTCTCGTTCAGAACTGGCTTGACACAGGTACGAATAACGGTATCTACTTGAAACTGGATACTGTGAATGCCGGATATTGGTGCCAAACGACCAGTACGTGGCCGGCCGGCACTTACCCCTATATGGAGATCACCTATATCCCTGAGCCTGCTACTATAGGTTTGTTGAGCCTGGGTGCGATAGTGTTGTATCGCCGCAGAAAGTAATTCAAAATCGTTGAACTAAGTACTAGAAATGAGTATCTCCATCGCCCCTGGCACTAACAGCCAGGGGCGATGGGAACGGTAAACAGTAGTTAGATCAATGATGGAAGTACCGCGACGCAGACAAGGGAGCTGTTTATAAATAGAAAGGTAGGATGACCCAAATGAAACGCTTAGCCAAAATGTGCGGATTCACGCTTGTTGAATTATTGGTGGTTATAGCAGTTATTGCTGTGTTGTTGTCTATCCTTGTGCCCTCGTTGAACAAAGCCCGCGAAGCAGCCAAGAGAGTGGTGTGCAAATCTAATCAGCACCAGATGTACCTTGGATGGTTAACATATGCTCAACATTGCGGTAAATTACCTTCTGGTTACTGGGCTACTGCAAATTTTGTCGGGGGAGATGAGTACAATAAACAGGCTGTTAACCCTACACCAAATTTCAAACCTATACATCAATACTTGGAAAAAAGCTTTGGTGTTTCACCTGACTCAGTAACGTGTCCTTCTGCAAAGTTATACTGGGCCGCGGCGATTTTCCCATGGGGAGGAAGCCACGCTCTGGGCTCAATGTGGTATGTGTATTTAGGTGGGACTGGTGGAAACGGTCACTCTGATGGACCTATGGGTTCCTACTCCGGTTGGTACTCGAGTTATTATCCTGCATGGAATGCCGGCATTCGTCCTTACGCGGCGATTGAAAAGGCGAAATTTCCTGCAGAGATACCTCTGTTTATGGATATTGCTACATGGGATCCCAAAGGCCCTGATCCATATGGCTGGGCTTGGTATAAGCCGAATAAATCAAATCACCAATATTCTGTACCAGGTAAGGGGCAGAGAGGCAAAATAGGACAAAATGTCACGTTTTATGACGGCCATATTGATTGGCAGTTTCTTATATCTGGCAAAAGTTGGTACAGTGGTGGTGATTATTATCAACACTTTTTTCTGACCGAACCCGCAATGCCGGCGTCACTTAAAGAAAGAGGCGGGGAATTTGCACCGTAACCTAATTTCTCTCTGAATAAGTGACTGATCCTGTTCTTGTAGTATCTGCTTGATTCTTAACACCGTGTAACGGTTTATGCAATTATCGGCTAAAAAACTTGAATGTTTGACATATCCCTTAAGGCAAAAAAGAACAGAGAAAATATAAGCCAGAATAAAAAAACAGGAGCTTTCCATGCAAACATTAAAGCCAAAGCTGTGTATGACAATTACGGGCATAATCGCTTTAAGCTGGCTCTGTGGCTATGTTGAGGCGGTCGAGAAGAGCCAATGCGGTGTTTCGGTGAAAATTGCCGAGCAGGGTCGTAGCCTGTTTCCAGTTGTTGTCGGCAAAAATGTTTCTGACGAGGTTCGGAAGCAGGCAGGTGAACTGGCTGCATATCTTGGAAAAATCACTGGTGCCGAATTTAACGTCAAGACCGACGAAGACGCAAAAGGAATTGCAGTTGGTATGCCAACTGATTTTGCCTCTAAACCGTTCAATTCAGAACTTGCTGTCAAAGATATAGCAGATCGGGAGGCCTATATTTTATGCTCCCACAAGTCCGGCTTATACGTTTTGGGGGCCACTGAATTGGCTGTCGAACATGCCGTCTGGGACTTGCTGTATCGAATAGGGTATCGGCAGTTTTTCCCCGGTGAGAACTGGGAGGTCATACCAAAGATTGAAAATCTTAGTATATCGGTTCATGCCGAAGAAAAGCCTGATTACTACATGCGCTGGATCTGGTATGGCTGGGCGGGGTTCTACGGTGGACCTGACTGGGCGTCCAGCCAGAAATATTACGAACGATGGTGCAGCCGAAACCGCGGTCATTTTGGCTTTTTACTCAATACGGGCCACGCCTATGATGAGATAATCGACAAAAATAAGGCTGTATTTGATGCCCACCCCGAATATTACGGGCTTGTTAATGACAAACGAAGTTCGACAAAGATATGCATAGGGAACCCGGAACTACAAAAACTTGTCATAGACTATGCTTTGGAATATTTTAAGGAGCACCCTGACAGCGACAGCATTTCCATGGAACCCAGCGACGGGCCGGGCGGCTGGCCTGATTACAAATGGGGCTGGTGTGAATGTGAAAAGTGTAAGGCAATCGGCAGTATCAGTGACAGGGTAGTAACACTGGCAAATGCTGTTGCCGAGGCTGTGAATAAGAAGTATTCCAATAAATATGTGGGAATGTATGCCTACCACATGCATTCGCCTCCGCCTTCTGTTCGAGTTCATCCCAAGGTCGTGATTAGTGTCGCAACATCCTTTATCGCGGGCGGATATACAACCGAGGAACTTATAAAGGGATGGGAGAAGCAGGGTGCCAAGATCGGTATCCGCGAATATTATAGCTATAACCCGTGGCAGCCTGATTTGCCGGGCAGATCACAATGTTCCAATTTGGAATATCTCAAACGCACTATACCAAGTTTTTACAGGCTTGGCTCACGATACATTTCGGCTGAGTCCCAGGATAATTGGGCTGCTGCAGGCCTGGGATATTATATAGCATCTCGTCTGATGTGGGACATTGATGAGGCCCAGCGGGTTGATGCTTTGGTAGATGATTTTCTTACAAAAGCGTTTGAGCAGGCAAAGGAGCCGATGACAAAGTTTTATAGATTGCTTGACGGCGCAAACCCTGCGCTTATGAGTGATGATTTGATTGGTCGTATGTATCGCCTGCTTAATGAGGCCGGGGAAAAAGCAACCCTTCCTCAGACCAAGGCCAGAATCAATGATTTGATTATTTATACGCGTTATGTTGAGTTATTCAATGTCTATACCAATGCTTCGGGAATTGAACGGCAGATGGCCTTTGAAACATTTTTGCGACACGCATATCGGATGCGCGCCACTGCAATGGTGAGTGCCAAAGCGCTCTGGATGAGTCTTGACGACCTTGATAATAATGTGGCAATCCCATCGTACGCGCAGGCGGATATCTCTCCCGATAAAAATCCATGGAAAAGTACAGCGGTTTTCACAGATGAGGAAATTCGCGAATATATGAAAAACGGTATTGAGATATACAAGCCGGCTGAATATGAGCCGGTCGCTTTCAGTATGGACCTGGTTCCTGCATCAAAATTAAATCTATCGCAGGTTCCAGTCGGTAATACCGGTCCATACGGCCGGAATCTTCAAACGTTTTATACATGGAGTAACTCAGAAAATAATATCCTTGAACTTAAGGTTACAGGGGGGCTTATTGAGCATTATCGCGACCGTGGAAATGCCAAAGTAGATTTGTATCACATAAAGGGAGAATTCGAAGGACTTGAAGATCATGGAGAAACTGCTCCGGACGGTATTGAACGTACTATTAAACTTAAGATGCCGTACACAGGTTTATACAAGATAAAGGTCTCTGATGGTGAGGACGCTACCAAAGTCGCTTGGCCCGACGGCCAATCAATGACTATTGTCTCGAGCCTGGGCAAGCCGGCAACTCTGTACGGCCAATGGAGTCTGTATTTCTACGTACCCAAAGAGACCAAAATAGTTGCCGTATACGCTGATGGGCCCGGTTCTGTCCTGAATGCAATCGGCGAGGAAGTTTTTTCTTTCGATGGTAAACCCCCAGGCTATTTTGCCATCCCTGTTGATAGTGGTCAGGATGGCGTTCTTTGGAAGTTCCATAATAGCTCGGGTAAAAGAATTTTGCTTACAGTGCCACCGTGTTTGGCTCGAAATGGCAAAGAACTTTTACTCCCTAAGGAAATCTTTGACAGGGATATAAAGTAGAAGCCTTCGTAGCAGGGTGTTCAGAAAAATATAAAAAGGTTTACTTGAATGAATTTAAGTATTTTTGATTGGGTTATAGTCACTTTATGTATAGGCTTCATAAGCGTAGCGGCTATTAAAACAAAGAAATATACGCACAGTGTCGTAGACTTCCTTGCTGCAAGCCGTTGTGGAGGGCGCTACCTGCTGGCGGTATCGGCCAATATGGTAAATGTGGCGGCAATAAGTACCATTGGGTACTTTGAGATGTTTTATGAAGCTGGTTTTTGCCCCGCTTGGTGGAACATGCTCAACGTCCCGGTAATGACGTTTCTTGCTATCACAGGATGGTGTATCTACCGTTATCGCGAAACCAGAGCTATGACCTTGGGACAGTTTTTTGAAATTCGATACAGTAAGAAATTCAGAATATTTACCGGACTGTTAGCATGGTTGTGCGGCATCGTTAACTTTGGGATTTTCCCGGCAGTTGGCGCTAGTTTCTTCGTCTATTTTTGCGGCCTGCCAGACTGTACAACGTTAGGACCTGTGACAGTTCCCACACGGGCCCTTGTCATGTTTGTATTATTGTCAATAGCGCTGTTTTTCACGTTTGCTGGCGGCCAAATTGCAATCATGGTAACAAATTATTTGCAGGGTATGTTATGCACATTTAGCCAGATCCTGATTATTACATTTCTTTTGTTTAAGTTTGATTGGTCGAAAGTAGCAGAAACACTTAGTGCCACCTCAAAGGGCATGAGCTTAATAAACCCCTTTGAAACTAGCAAAATTCCTGATTTCAATATCTGGTACTTTCTGATGCTGATTGCGTTGTGGTCTTATACAATTATGAGTTGGCAGGGTAACCAGGGGTATAATTGCTCTGCAAAAAGCGCACATGAGTTTCGTATGGCTCGTGTTTTATCAATGCTGAACGCCGCAGGTTTCTATTCGATGTTCTTATTGCTGCCTATTTGTGCTTATGTTGTGCTGCACCATGGCGATTATACAGATATTGCCGATGCAGTCCGGGTTAATCTCGGAGCAATAAGCTCAAATCCGGAACATGCCCTGAGAAAGCAGTTAACTGTGCCTATTGTACTGAGCAGGATATTGCCGACCGGTTTTCTAGGTCTGTTTTGCGCTTTTATGTTTGCAGCTTTTCTAAGTACTCATAATACCTACCTGCATTCGTGGGGAAGTATATTTATCCAGGATGTAATCCTGCCTTTTCGCAAAAAGCCCTTTTCTCCTAAACAGCATATGCTGTTTTTGCGCCTTTCGATAGTTTTTGTAGCGGTATTTATATTCTTTTTTGGACTATGGTTTCGACAAACACAGCAGATTTTTATGTTCATGCACATTACCGGCTCAATCTACCTTGGAGGAGTTGGTGTCGTAATCATTGGGGGCCTATACTGGCCCAAGGGTACGACAGCAGCAGCGTGGGTTGCAATGATCTTCGGTTCCGCTGCCGCTATAGCCGCTGTCATAGCGCAACAAATCTGGGCAAGAGTGTACAGAAGCAGTTTCCCCATAAACAGCATGTATATAACTTTCTTCATAATGTGTACCTGCATCCTTCTTTATGGTATTGTGTCCCTGCTAACCGGCAAAACCAAATTCAACCTGCAGCAAATGCTGGGGCGTGGCAAGTATGCGTCCGATAGTGACAAAGAAAATGAGCAATTGACAGACGCCCGTGGCTTAAAAGTCTTTTTAGGTACCGAAAAACTGACATTGCATGACAAGATCATTTTTGCAATCGTAGGGATATGGACTTTAGGATGGTTTGCTGTTTTCATCTTCGGGACGATACAACATGCTGTGTTTGGAATATCAGATCCAGGATGGCTCGCATTTTGGCGAGTTTTCATTTGGATTTCTTATGGCCTGTTAGTAGCCATCTTTGTACTTTTTTTAGTTGGCGGTTCAAAGGATTTGTCGGGCCTTTTTAGAGACTTACGGTCTACTGTAAGAAACTATGCTGACGATGGTATGGTGGTAAATCATAAGAGCCTCGATGAAAAAGTAGCAGTCTCATCCGAGCTTACCACAGAGAATAGATAATTCTGAACAATAACTATTGATACCGCCCCAAAAGCAGATTCGCGAAAGTATTGGTAGTATGAGTTAAACCCTGTTTCAGTGGGGAAAAGTAATGACTGAAAGGCTATGGACCTGGGAAACGATTGTTCGTGAAAAGGACATGGACAGTGGGTCTCAACTGATACAGATTACCTCTTCTTGCTTAATCAGCAACAATATTTATGGAGAGGAACCTTATAATTCTTCAGATGGCAAACGTTTAGTTATTATAAGAACTCCAAGCACAAACTGGCGTGATTACGTCTGTGAATTCTGGGTGGCAGATCTGGAAAAAAATGAAATTATCAGAGTCGATACCGGCAGTTCGCTTTTTGGAACAGCAAATTCTGCGTGGGGGGACTATTTTTATTATCTCGTGGATGAAGGCAAGACTTTGAGAAGATTTTCGCTCAAGTCGCTCGATATTGAAAACATCTTTCATTTTACTGATTGTCCTATTCCAAATGGTTCTGGTTCGGTTTCGCCTGATAATCGTTATTATATTAATCTGGTTTATCCGCCGTATTTTGGAATTTTGCGGGTTGATATGGTTGCCAAGAAATGGAGAATCATTCACCAGCACCCGGAAATATTCAATCCCCATGCAATGTTTGACCGTTCGATTGGAGAGCAAATCCTTATACAGCACAACCGTGGCGGTAAAACCGATAAAGATGGTAGAGTCATATGCTGGATAGGTCCGCAGGGCTGTACCCTGTATCTGATTGACAAAGATGGTAAAAGTGTGCAGCAACTGCCTGTCGGACCCCCGTATACTGCCGATTGCACAGGTCACGAGTGTTTTGTCGGGGATACAGGGAAAATATTGTTTTCCACTTTTTTGGATAGCAACTCGAGAGGTTCGCTTTACATAGCCGGTCCCGGTGACCAAAAGCCAAGGCTCGTGACTGAAAATAAGATTTATTTTGGCCACGTGTCAGCTTCTAAGTGTGGTAAGTATTTTGTTGTTGATGGGTTTAAACAGGCCGGAACTCCCATTTATCTTGGCAATATAAATACTGGTAAGTTCCGCAGACTAATCACCAGTGGCGCCTCCAGTGGAAGCCCCGAATATACCCATGCCTGTCCGTATATGACAGCAGATAACAAGTGGGTAATTTTGAATTCTGATCGCACAGGTGTACCACAGGTTTATGCTGCCAGTGTACCAGAAAAATTCCTGGAAAGTCTTCAGTGATGGGTTGAAGGTGCTATATGATATTTTTGGCAAAATCAATCGATATATACGTTAAATCTAAGTCGATCTTAAAAATAAATCAAGTATTCCATTATGGAGGTAACAATGAAGAAGAAGCACGAAAAAAGGACAGGTAGTCGCATTTACAACCAGCAAGTTATTTTGTACAGGGTGCTAGTATTAATGCTATTATCTTTGGCTTTTTGTTTAATTGATGTTCAAGCAGTTTCCACCGAACAGGACAAAGATGGCTTAGGTAAGTATACAGTACCTGTGACAACACAAGTTACAGAGGAAGGCAAAGCGGTTCTACAGGTGGTGATTTCTCAAACTGCCTCACAGCGTGTAAGAAAAGCAGCGGAATTTTTGGCCGAATATTTAGGGAAAATAAGTAAGGCAAATTTCGAAATAAATACCGGAGATGGAAATTCCGGAATAGCTGTCGGTGTTGTTGATAGCTTTCCCGACCGGTCTTTCGACAAAAGTTTCACAAATAAGGATTTGACGCATCGAGAGGACTATCTTATTCGATCACATGAAAAAGGTATATACATAATAGGCTTAACAGACCTTGCTGTTGAACATGGGGTATGGGATTTTCTTTGGCGGCTGGGATATCGGCAGTTCTTCCCAGGCGAAAAATGGGAAGTGATCCCACGCGAAAAAAATATCAAAGTAGCAATCAATGTTAAGGAGTCACCCGATTATTTTGACCGGCTCATTTGGCCTGACTACGGCATGTTTCCTTCCACGGAAAAAGCTTATCTGGATTGGGTTGCGCGCAATCGTTTGATCTATTATCCGGATTCTGTAGTATTAATTGGTCATAATTACGCTTCAATAATCAGGGACAAAGAAGCTGAATTTAAAGCTCATCCTGAGTACCTCGCCTTGGTTGATGGCCAGCGAAACTGCTGGGACCCGAAGCAATCTGAGGGCGGCTGTACGACGAAGTTCTGCATATCAAATGAGGGTCTGCGCAAGCTGGTCGTAGATTGGGCTTTAGAATATTTTGAGAAGAACCCCAAGGCAGTGTTTTTGTCCCTGGATCCCAGTGACGGTGACCAGTGGTGTCAGTGCGAGAATTGTGCCAAGATGGGTAGTGTTACTGACAGAGTGGTTACGTTAGTTAATGAAGTTGCCGAGGCCGTCAACAAACGTTTTGGTGAAAAACTAATCGGAATTTACGCCTACTTCAAGCATTGTCCACCACCTACAATTAAAGTGCATCCCTATATTAAGGTTGGTGTAGCCACGGCTTTTATTGAAGAAAAATATACCCTCGAAGAACTCATGCAGCGTTGGCAAAACCAGGGTGCTACAGTGGGTATGCGAGAATACTACGCCCTAAACCCATGGGACCGGGATATGCCTGGGGATTTCAAAGAAGGTCGTCCTCAAACCTGGCGAGCAAAAGGTGGAAACATTACTTACCTCAAAGAATCTATTCCAAAGTATTACAGGCAGGGTGCACGGTTTATGTCAGCAGAATCGGCTATTAACTGGGGGCCCAACGGTCTGGGGTACTTGGTCGCCTCAAGGCTGCTTTGGGACATAAACGAAGCTAAGAATGTCGATGCCATAGTTAATGACTTTCTGGACAAAGCCTTTGGCTCTGCAAAGGAACCCATGGACAGGTTCTATCAACTTATCGATGGCAACAACAATCCGGTGGTGACCGACCAGTTCATAGCAGAGATGTATCGTCTTTTAGTCGAAGCAGTAAAAACAACCGATGATCCAGCAGTACGAAGTAGAATCTATGATCTTGTTTTATGGACACATTATGCAGAGCTCTTCAAGAAATATGCAATGTCTTCTGGAGATGCCAGACAGCCTGCCTTTGAAGAGATGATACGCTATGCATATAGAATAAAGGATACGTACATGGTCCACACAATGGGAATTTATAGTGATTTCAACCCTTTGAACCAGCGGGATAAGGATGTATCTTTTCCTGAGAACTGCGATGTGGATACACCGGAACAAAAGAACCCCTGGAAGCAAAACAAACCTGTAACCCAGGAAGAGATTGACCACTTGCTTGCCAAATGGTATTAAGGTTCGCTAATCTTGTGTCAAGAAGTTGTGACCACATTACTGGGATTCTTGTGGAGATCAAACAGACCGTTAATTAAATATGACATCGGTATGAAATGAAGGCTCAATTTGTACAGCTAATAACGAGACACTTTATACGCGTGGAAATGACAACCCGTATCGCGGCGATCCTCAACAGGAAATCACGCTCGATTGATGCTATTCTGCTAAACTGTTTTGGGAGATTTTATAAATGAGACTGCTACCGCGCAAATTCAGAATTCTTGATGAAAAAACATGCGATAGACTGCACAAAGAAGCCTTAGAGTTGCTTCGGACAGTTGGTTTTCGTGTCTATTCACGGCAGGTTCGTAACCTGCTTAACAAGGCCGGAGCAAAAGTAGACGAGGCCGCTGAAATAGTCACTTTGCCTTGCGAATTGGTTAACGAAGCCATTTCATCCTTCCCTTCGGAATTTGACATTTATGATCTAGACGGCCGGCCAACGCGATTGAGAAAGGGTACGATAGCTCAAACTATCAGCAGTTATGCAGAAGCTGTTGCTTGGCTCGATTACCAGGCAGAAAAACTGAGGCCATCCACGCTGGATGATCTGGAAAAAGCTGTCAAACTGGCAGACAGCTTACCTCTTATCAATAAGATTGGTGCGATTGTAACTCCCCTTGATGTACCTGCGTCCAAGCAAACTTGTGCATCATTGCTAGCCATCTTGAATTCAACACGAAAAAGACTTCACTTTGGTATCCAGAATCCTATTCAGGCAAGGCTGATCCATGAAGCAGTGAGTACAGCTGCTCCGGAGCCATCTCGCACAAAACTACCTTGCTGTGAATTTGTCTGCTCATCTATCAGCCCGCTGGTTTTTGATAAGGATAGCGCCGAGACGATGACGTATTGTATCGAACATAATATGGTGCCCCTCCTTGCTCCATGTCCTATGGCCGGTGGGACTTCGCAATTTTCGTTAATAGGTACAATATTTCAACAGGCGGTAGAGAATCTGTTTCTAGCAACCGCCGTATATGCAGTAAAACCAGGCACTCCTGTTCTGTGGGGTGGCGCAGGCGCTGCCATGGATATGTGTGCTGCTGATGTTAGTTATGGTGGAATCGAAAGAAGCATCATTTTGCTGGCTAATATTGACCTGGCTGTCTATTACAACATACCGGTAAATTCCCCAGCAGGCTCCCTTGACAGTTGTTTGATTGATGCTCAGGCCGGCGCCGAGAAAACATGGACCTTTTTCACGCGATTGCTCAGTAATGCTGCCAGCGGAATTTGCATAGGTGCTGTTGCCAATGGCAGGGCCGCTTCGGCTGAACAGTTGGTTATTGATGTTGATATTGTCAAAAGCATTATACGGTTCAGTCAGGGCGTTGAAACTAACCATCTGGAAGAGGCAATAAGCGAGATTAAAGATGTTGGTCCAGGTGGGAATTTTATGTCTTCCCCGGCTACCATTAACCTGCTCAGAAAAGGACAAGAGTATTTCTATCCTGCTACATTTAACCGATCCGGCACTCATGCTCCATCCGTGCTTGAAAGGGCTCATGAACAGGTTGAAACAATACTATCTGAGTGGAAATCCCCTGTCCCGGAAGGTATTAGATCGGAACTGGAGATACTGCTGGCAAGGAACTAAAGTTATGAAAACAGACAATACAACTTCCAGTGAAGTCGTAAAAAAAGCAATAAGCTTTGAAAGTCCGCCTCGATTACCCCTCGTCATAAGTGTATATCAGGCTACTTATCATAAGCATGGACAGAAACTAAAAGATTTGGTGAGCCAGTATCCAAACGATTTCGGCTGGGCCGGATGGAGAATTTCTGATGAAGGTCCTGCCGAGGTTGGCGCTTATATAGATGAGTGGGGTTATACCTGGAAAAAACTTGACCCGGGATTGGGAAGTCAAAGCATAATGCCGCCATTAGAGAACTGGGCAAATTTCTGCTTGTATAACATCCCTGATCCTCTGGTACAGGATAGATGGCAGGGTGTGGGAAACCAGATTGCGAAATTAAAAAAAAGGGAAAATACATATTGGGAGGAGGATATCTCCTTGAAAGAATCTTCGCCTTAAGGGGATTTGAAAATACAGTGATGAAAAATGGCATGGATAATTTGAACCCTCAAAAACCTGGCAGCCAGAACTGCCTGGTTTGCAGGGACCTGCTGGTCCATTTCCAGCAGTTCTTTAATATGCTCGAAACTACCTACAGGCCTTATACATCTGACTGGATGACTGTTGATGATGTTGCATCAGAATTAAAAGTCTCGAAAAGTATTGTTTATCGGCTTATCCATCATTGCCAAATTGAAGCTGTTAATATTGTCGATAGCAACAGCAGAATTCCTCAGAAAGGCCATTACCGCATTAAAAGAAAAAGCCTAAACGAATATCTTGAAAGTAAAAAAGTAAAACCTTTGCCGGACAATTCACACTATATCTCTCGCCGCAGGCAATTCCCAAAAGTTAAGAACTACCTTGCATTATAAGATTCCGCACATTATTTATAACCCTATCTGTCTGCTCTGAAACATCCTGAACATAAACTGATGCCATCTTTAAATCAGCGTGGCCTAACAACCTCTGAACTGCGAATGGATTACCTGAACGTGCTGCCAGTGTTGCTGCTGTTCTTCGTAATGCGTAAAAGCCCACACCTTTTTCAGTTTTTATGCATGTTTTTTTGAGAAGTTTGGAAAATTGTTTGCCTATTGCATCATCTTTAGTGAATTTTTCGTTACCGTGTTTATCTATAGAATGTACTATTCTCACCCAAGCATTCCCTTTTGCGGTATAAAAAACAATCTCGCCTTTTTTAGGAACATCTCTTAATAAATTTATTGTTTCAGGCCATAAGTTTAGATTCCTTGATATACCAGTTTTGCCCCTTGGGTATATGATCCGTGAATTTTCAAAATCAATGTTCTCCCATTTTAGTTCTGCACAATCGGTACAACCCAAACCACAATTTAAGCCAAGCAGAATCATAACCTTCATCTGCCTGTCTGCGTTTTCAAGTAGTTTTTGAATCTGATCAGTTGTAAAAGTAAACTTATTTTTATTAATTTTAGTGATTTTCTTTATTGCTTTAAGATTTGGGGGATTGACAATTATTTCATTATCTAAGGCCCAGTTATACATTGCCTTTATAGCAGCTATCCTGTTGTTAATAGTATTAGCTGATTTCTTTGCCCTAATTAGTTTTCGTATGTAGTTTTGCAAGTCCATTGTAGTAACTTCAGAAACAATTTTATTGGAGCTAATGAATCTTACAAAATCACGCAGAAGAATAGTTTGATCAGAAACATGCCGTATTGTTATCTGGCGGATAGAAGCTCTGGACTGTTGATACTCAAGATAGAGATTACACAAATATTTTATTGATATGTTATCTTTATTATTTTGCCTGACCGTTACTTTTCCAGAATGCAACATTGCAGCATCTTCCAGATATCTTTGAAGAGCCAGTTTCTTATCAGTGCCAAAGTAGTATATCTTGCCTTTAATCTTCTTGCAAAACTGGCCAGTTTTATGTAAAGTAAGGGGGAATTTATCGTTGCGTTTTTTGCGGCTTTTGTTATTGCTCTTTAACATAGCTATACCTCGAAACTAATAACCAAAGGAAACCAACTAAATTGTTAACTATACGACATTATAATATGTGTTTGGTTGTAGTCAAGGACGTAGTTTTGGTTTTAGGAGCAAAGTTTATTTTGATATAGATATAATTGCTTTAATATAAAGTAGTTATGCCAACGTAGCTCAATGGTAGAGCTCTGGTTTTGTAAACCAGTGGTTGTCGGTTCGAATCCGACCGTTGGCTTTTCTGTATCAAGGAAATTGTGCAGAATTAGCACAGAGACATAATGCTGAAATAGACCAATTCAATTCAGAACAAGGAGGTACCGAAATGGCAAGAAAAGTCAGCATGCTTGCACCGGACTGGTGGGACTATACGACACTCGATGATGAAATTCTCAATGACGCAGCCAAGTTGTCACCCCAAGATATGGCAGGTCTTTCACGTGAGGGATTCAAGGTTGTTTTTTATGACACCCTCGAAGATTTCTACCTTGCCGAAGCCCTTGAGTATATCACCGCCTGGAAGCAGGCTACAGCGGATAACCCCGCAGGAATTTGCGGCCCGATCGGTCCGACCGAGCAGCTTCCTCTTGTTGCCAGGCTTGTCAACGACCTTAAGCTTGACCTGAAAAATGCTCACTTCTGGGTAATGGATGAATGGTATATGAACGGCAGGGAAGTGCCTGAAACGCACCCGCTTTCTTTTGCTAGGGCTGATAATGAGTTGTGCTTCAACCGAATCGATCCGAAGCTCAGGATGCCCCCCCAAAATATTCACTACCCTAAGGCAGACACATCGGAATATATCAAAAGCTGGCAGAGTATCCGTTGTATCGTCATGCAGGGAGGCCAGGGAGACATAAAACACTGGGCCTTTAATGACCCGCTCAGGCGACAAGGTAAATACAAGGATGCTCCTCCCACCCCCGAAGATTTCCGCCGCCTGAGCACACGTGTTGTCGATCTCCACCCGGTTACAGTAATGCAAAACGCCCGAACCAGCGGCGGAGGCGTTGTTACAGGCGTGCCTACCCAGGCGATAACCGTCGGACCTGTACAGACATGGCAGGCCGGGAAGGTTTCAATCTGGCAGGCAGGTACACATGATAATCCTTTCGGTATGCGGCTGACGACGCTTATGATAGGTAAGAAAATTCCGGATTCATCGGTTCCAATGTCTCTGCTGGCCGATCATCCCAACGTCCAGTTCAACTTCTACAGGAAAGGTATTGGAACCTGTGAGACAGAGATGCATTAAAGCTTTAATCTTTTTTCTGTGATATGGAGAAAATACAATGGCAATTAAAGTACAGGCAAAGTGTTTGCCCGCAATAAAAAAGGCATCTCCAAAGACACCCGTCATCGGTGTTTTTGCGCCCTGTGATCCGCGAATCGACCAGCCCAGCCGTACCCGTGTCCGGAACATAGTAAAAATGGTCGCCGATACCATCAGTGGCCGGATCGTACTTCCGGACAAAACTCCCGTGCCGGTTGTTTATTCGGATATTCTTGTCGACAGTGAGTACCAGGCCGATGCGGTCGCCCGGCAGTTCAGAGATGCCGGCGTTGATATTATTGTATGTGCGCCCGATACTTGGGCTTTTCCGCAGTTGACCGCTATTTCCGTATTGAGCCAGTTCCCAAAGCAGCTCCCGCTCAATATTACATGCGGCAACAGCGGCCCCAAGCCCGGCGTGGTATATGCACATGCCCTCACTGGCGCCATCAGTCAGTATGGCAGGCTTGTACATCTGAACGTAGGCAACTGGCCTGATATGGGCATAAACCCGAAAATGAGTAAGCGAACCGCCGATTCTCTGATAGACTGGTGTTATGCCGCTGTTACCGCTGTGGCTCTTCGGGGCAGACGTATCATGCTTTTCGGACATGACTCGATGGGAATGGAAACCGCACTTGCTCATGTTTTGCCTACGCGAAATATTTTCGGTCTTGAGATTACACGTCTGGATATGAAGCTGCTTTGTGACATGCTCAGGAAAAAATCCTATGACAGCAGACAGCTCAAAGAGCTTCGTTCATGGATCGATAAATATGTTGGAAAGAGACTCGAAATCCGAAGTAATGCCGACAGCGAACGGTTCAATATATCACTTGCGATGTATCTCATAAATCGTAACCTTATGAATGATCTCAACGCTGTAGCCGGCGGTTTCATGAGTCAGCTTGAGTGGGGAAGTGATCCCCGGGGCATCCCTATGCCCGTAGCCGATGTGATGGAATCCCTTTTCAACAGTACCTTCGATCATACCGGAACCAAAGCTGCTCTGCCGTACGGTACCGAGGCTGATATGCAGGGTATTCTGACGATGCTGTTTATGACCTGGCTGAGCGGAGGAAATCCCCCGCTGTTTATGGACTTCCGAAAGGTCTGGGAAGGATGGGAAATAAAGGAACTTGCCCGGAAAATAGGTGTGAAGGTAAGCCCCAGGGCCGACTATATTGTCAAAGGGCTTGTTGACGGCGACAACAGCGGAAGCGCATCTTTCGATTGGGCCGCAAAACCAGGCGCATCGGTAAAACAGATAATGAGCCGAGTACGGATGCCCCTTGCCGATGAGTTCTACTTCCCGGGCGGCGGCAATTCCGTGTCGTTTATGACCCCTGCCGGCATACAGGGTATTGCCGCTAGAATAGCTTACAGCAGTATCAACAATAAGTTCAGTATGATCTGGGATCAGGCCTGTACAACCGAAGTGCCGAGCAAGCTTGCCCGGGCAATGTGCAGCCTGACGACACCCACCTGGCCGCATACGTTTGTCGTACCAAAGTATGCCGGCATGACCGAGTATAAACAGTACGCACCAGCAAATCATTTCCATATGACCTGGAATCTGCCCGTTGCAAGGTTACAGTACTGGATGGATCTGACAGGTGTGCTTAGCGTCGCACCATGGGCAGCAAGACCGAAGTTTATTGAAGGTGTTGACAGACCCGCTCCGTTGGTGCATCTGATCAACGGCGGTGAAAACGCATATAAGCAGTTTGCACAGTAATTTACTAATCACTGGCGGGCTGTTGCCTCACTCAACTGGAAAAACACTATGAACCAGGGAAACAAAAAGGTTATGGTAGCCGGACATCTTTGTCTTGATATTGCCCCGAAAATTCCGCACACCCTGGTGGGTAGTTTCTACGATGTATTTGTCCCCGGAAAACTTGTTCATGTCGAAGACCCCGTTCTTTGCACCGGTGGAGCTGTCTCGAACGTTGGCCTTGCGATGGCCGGACTTGGTCTGGATGTCCTGCTGAATGGAAAGGTCGGAAGTGATGGCTTCGGTACGATCATAAAGCAGCTCATCGGCCGTCAGCACGCTTCTGCTGTAAAAACGGTTACCGATCAGTGCAGCTCATATACCATCATTCTTGCTCTTCCTGGCGTGGACAGGATATTTCTGCATAGCCCCGGGACAAACGACACTTTTGGCTCTGATGATGTTGATTATGAATCAGCAAAGGATTGTGTCCTGTTTCATCTGGGCTATCCGCCGCTGATGAAGAGATTTTTTGAAGATGACGGCGAGCAGTTGCTCCTGATTTACAAAAAGATCAAGCAGCTTGGCGTAACAACGTGCATGGATATGGCGCTGCCTGATCCTGCATCGCCCGCAGGCAGGGCGAACTGGCAGAGGATTATTAAAAGAGTCCTGCCGTATGTTGATCTGTTTATGCCGAGCATAGAGGAAATTGCTTATATGCTCGACCGTGATCTTTTTGAGAAACGTAAAGCCGAAGCAGCAGGCCGCGATGCAGTCCTTTTCTATCAGCCGCAGGACTACACAAAAATCTCGGAACAACTTTTGCAAATGGGCTCAGCGGTTGTTGCCCTGAAAAGTGGGATTCGTGGATACTACCTGCGCACAGGTTCGCAGGCTAAGCTCGCCTCCATCGGTAGAGCTGTGCCCGCTGAGCCCGATAAATGGGCCGACAGAGAAATATGGGCTGCTTCTTTCAAGACCGAGCAGTTCGGCTCCGCCACCGGCTCCGGAGACGCGACTATCGCCGGATTCCTCACCGCATTTATAAGAGGGTACTGCCCCGAAGAATCGCTGCGGATTGCCAACGCGGTCGGCTGGCAGAATGTCCAGGCCCTTGATGCCCTCAGCGGTATCAGGGATTGGCAGACGACAGTCGATTTTGTCAGGGATATGAGCCGGCCTCGAAATGAGTTCACACTGGATTCCAGAGCCTGGCGATATTGCCCCGCAAGCCAGGTATATTACGGACCTGGGGATAAGTGTTGATTTTTTCATTAAAACCTAATGGTGGACGGATGAAAACGGTGAAGTTAACCGGTGGTTCTGTTGTTACAGCGGAAAAACTATGCAGGGCGGATATTATTTTGCGCGACGGCATGGTTGCTTTGGCAGGGAACGATCTTGGCTGTGATGAAACCATCGACATAACCGGCAAATACGCTGTACCCGGCTTTGTGGACATCCACTTTCACGGGTACAATCTCTTTGAATTTACCAGCGGAAGGTTCGACCCGGACTCCGGCAAATTTGACAGCAGTGCCTCCGCCTACCAGTATGGCTTCGAGATGCTAAGTAGCACTCTGGCCCGGTTTGGGGTGACGGGATTTTACCTTGCAAGTTGGGCAGCCCCGATTGAAACCCTTCGCAACTGTTATCATAGGCTCGCGGACTGGCTTGTAAAAAATGCGAACAATGGAGCTAAAATTCTGGGGGGCAGCCTCGAAGGATCTTTCATCAATCCCGGCATGGCAGGCGCTCAAAACCCAAAAAATGCGTTCGAGCATTTCCATGAAAACTTCGACCGCATTGATGATCGCGGCTCAATCAAACTGGCAAACGTTGTGCCCGATTTCGGTGCCGCAAGTTGCCGGCTTACAGAGTACCTGGTCGGCAAAGGCATCATCGTAGGTGCAGGCCATACAAATGCTGCCTTCAGCCAGGTACAAGACGCTGTCAAAGCAGGACTGAAGTATATCATCCATTTTACAAACGGCCCGACCGGCGGCAGTTATAAATCCTTTAACGGCGGGGGGGCAATAGAAGCCGGCCTGACAATTGATGGTCTTTATGTTGAACAGATTGCCGATGGCTTCCATGTGAATCCCGCTTATGTAAGGGATATCATCAAACGCAAGGGTATCGACAGGACAATTGCTGTTACCGATGCACTTTATGTCGCTGGTTCGACACTCAGGGAATTTGAAATCGGCGGTGTTCGAGGCCGCGTGAGCGATAACGGCTTGTACAACTGTGTTGCAGATGATCCCAGGACGCTTTGTTCGAGCAACCTGACAATGGATCGGGGCTTTGGCAATTTACTGAGCTGGCTGAGCTGTAATATGAAAGGCATATGGAACGCCGAGCACCAGGCAATGAGCTTTGAAAATGCTTTGATAGCAGCCGCGAAAATGTGCTCAACCAATCCCTGCAGCCTGATGGGCCTTGACAGCGATGGTTACGGCTGCATTCAGGACGGAAGCAAAGCCGATCTGGCCGTCCTGGCCATAGAAGGCAAGCCCGGCAATTATAAAGTTGTGGTTGAATATACCTTTGTTGATGGTAACATGGTTTATTCCCGGCAGTGATTTTTTGGAGGATTATCGATGAGTATTAAACCTCAGGTCTGCATCGTTGGCGGAGGGATGATTACACAGGTGCAGATACTGCCCTCATTTTATCAATTACAGCGACTCGGGCTTGTAGGTGATATTAGCATCTGCGCGCTGAACAGCTCTCCGCTGAAGACGCTTGCCGAAGATGATACCCTGAACACAGCGTTTCCAGATTGCACGTTTACCGCCTGTCCTTCACTCGATACGGACCCCGCTGAAGAATTCCCCGGCCTGTTCAGGGAAGTGATAGCCAAACTCCCTCAGCAGAGTATCGTTGTAGTTGCAATGCCCGACCAGCTTCATTATATGGTCATTAAAGAGGCGATGAAATATAATCACCACATTTGCTCTGTAAAGCCTCTTGTGCTTAAATATGACCAGGCCGTCGAGATAGAAAAAGAGGCTTACGACAAAGGGCTTGTCGTAGGAATTGAATACCACAAGCGACTGGACGACCGTGCCTTGATTGCCCGCCAGGCTTGCAAAGCAGGCAGGTTCGGCCGATTCAGGCTCGCACAGGCCGCCCTCCATGAGTGCTGGTATTACAGGCATTCGAATTTCCAGAACTGGTGCACCTGTGAAAACTCCGATATGTTCTCATATGTTGCCTGTCACTACGTCGATCAGGTCCACTTCATAACCGGCCTGCTGCCTAAGTATGTCTCGGTGTATGGCCTCATCGACAAATATCCCAACGGCAATGAGGGTTACCTCTGGACCGATGGCAGGGTAATATGGGAAAATGGCGCATGTCTCAACGTCCAGAATTCACTCGGTTATCCCGATGACGGCCCAGGCGGAAACTGGCAGGGGATAAAAATGTTCTTCGCTGGAGATGATAAAGGCGCAATCATCTTTCATGATGATCAGTACAGGGGTGTAAAGCACGCCTGTCTCCAAAAAGGCGATTCTCCCGGCGACACCATATACACCGAGCCCAGTCCCGATTACTTCAGGTACGTGAGCCTCGGCGGCAAAGGCCTTGTTCCCGTCGGATATGGCTATCGCTCGGTAGAACTTATCGTGAAAAACATTCTCTCCGCACTTGGCAAAAACCTTCCTCAGCGGCAGGAGATAATTAAACAGATAGATGAAGACGGCGTGATGGCTACTCCCCGAAATAGTGCCTATAACGAATTGGTAATGGAGGCAGGCCGCCTCTCAATTCTTAACAAAGCAAGGGACGTTGAGATCACCTACGGCAAAAACGCCGCCGTAAGATTAAGAAAATACTGAATCTTCTTGTGTATTATTAATATGTTTTTGGAGTCTTGAAAAATGGCAAAAGAGTTTCCACTTATCCCCACAGACGTTAAACCCGTTTCTACAAAATTCCGTAAGCTTCAGGGACAAATCCCAAACCCTGAAACCGTTGAAAAAATCAATAAACTTCGACAGGTCGAACCCATAAGCATGCGAGGCCAGCCGCCTGTTATCTGGGATCACGCCGAAGGTGTCAATGTCTTTGACGCTTACGGCAATATGTGGCTCGACTTCTCCTGTGGCGTCCTGATTACAAACGCAGGCCATGGAAACAAAAAAATAGCCGATGCCATAATCGCCCAGGCCGCCAAACCGTTGCTCACTACCTATTGTTTTCCCAACGAGCCTCGAATAAAGCTCACACAAAAACTCATCGAGCTGGCGCCGCCAGGGCTGAATAAAGTCTTCCTTTTGAGCACCGGTGCCGAAGGCGTCGAATGCGCCTTGAAGCTCATGCGTACATACGGCCGGAAAATTGACCCTGCCAAAAGTGTCATCGTCTCATACGAAAACGCCTTTCACGGCAGAACGCTCGGCAGCCAGCAGATGGGCGGCATCCCCGCAGGAAAGGCATGGATCAAAAATCTCGATCCGGAGATTATACAGGTGCCTTTCCCCGATGGCTTCAGATGCGAAGATACCGGCTTCGATCTGTTCGAAAAATCGCTTGCCGAAAAAGGAATTAACCCCCGGAACGTCGCCGGCGTCATTAGCGAAACTTACCAGGGCGGCGGCGCAAGCTTTATGCCAAAAGCATATGCCCGGAAGCTTCGCGCCTGGTGCGATAAATACAACGTCCTGCTCTGCTTCGATGAGGTACAAGCTGGCTTCGGCAGGTGCGGCAGACAGTGGGGCTTCGAGCTTTACGACATTGTGCCCGACCTGTTCTGCATGGGCAAAGGTATTAGCAGCTCCCTGCCCATCAGCGGCGTAATCGGCAGGCAAAAGGTCATGGACCTCTACGGCCCTAACGAGATGACAAGCACTCACTCCGGCAACCCGATCTGCTGTGCCGCCGCATACGCCAACATTAACGCCATTATTGACGAAGGTCTGATTGAAAACGCCGCAAAAATTGGTGCAGTCTTGCACGCCGAACTTGCCGGGATCAAAGAGCAATTCAGCAGCCGTATAGGAGCAGCCCACGGCGCAGGTCTTGTCGCGGGCTTACAGATGGTTAGGAAGGGCGGCAAGGACCCGGACGCCGATCTGGCATGGGACATCGTCAATAACTGCTTCCGCAAAGGCTTGCTGATGTTCGCACCGGTTGGCTTTGGCGGCGCGACTGTCAAGGTTGCTCCGCCGCTTTGCGTAACCAAACAAGCCGTTATCGAAGCCTGTGATGTTCTCCGCGAAGCTGTAAAAGAGCAAATCTAGCCCCTGTTTCCTCCTGAAATCCGCCCCTGCCGGACTCTGGTGTGTTCCCAGCCTTTACACACACCGCCGTTTCTGGTAGCATAACATTTGATAAGCCGATGTAGCTCAATGGCAGAGCGCAGCTTTCGTAAAGCTGAGGTTGAGGGTTCAACTCCCTCCATCGGCTTTTGTGAATATAGATGCTAAGTACAATTCATTGAAAAAAAACCTCCAGCCGCTCAGGAAAGTTATCGTCGCTTATTCCGGAGGCGTCGACAGCACATTTCTCCTGCGAGCTGCTGTCGAGGTATTGGGTGCTGACAATGTCCTTGCGTGTATCGGCATCAGCCCTTCGCTTGGAGAGAATCAATATAGACAGGCGATTATTTTAGCCCAAACTATCGGTGCCTCGCTGCGGGAGATAAAAGTTGATGAGCTGGACGACCCCCGCTATGCTCAGAACAAAGCCGACCGCTGCTTTCACTGCAAGACGCATCTCTATAAACTTTTGACCGAAATCGCCAAAGAAAATGGTTTTGAAAATATCATTTGCGGCAGCAACCTCGACGACATGGACGATTTCAGGCCAGGCAGCCGCGCTGCTAAAGCGTTCGGCATAAAAACCCCTCTTGCTGAAGCCCGTTTGACAAAGAAAGATATTCGCACGCTCAGCAGAAATTTCAACCTCCCCACCGCCCAAATCCCTGCTTCACCCTGTCTTGCCTCAAGAATTGCTTATGGCCTCGAAATAAACGCCGGCAGACTTAAACAAATCGAAAAAGCCGAAGACTTCCTTCGCCAACTGGGTTTTGTCGAATTCCGTGTCCGCCATCACGACACAATCGCCAGGATAGAAGTCCCGCAGGATGAAATTCAAAAGATAACCGCAGAACCTCTCCGAAGCCGGATCGAAGCGGAACTGAAAAAACTGGGCTTCAAATATGTTACTGTTGATCTAACCGGCTTCCGCTCCGGCTCACTCAACGAATCCCTCACCGATACGGAAAAACAAAAAGCCTCTCGGTCATGCTCTTAAAAATGGCAGCAGGATACGTACGGGATGTAGCTTGAAATAGACTTGTCCCCAAATTCTTGGTGAATCATGCCGTATTTTTGAGCTAAAATCGGGGTTAGTCCGAAAAAATCGCTCCTCTTAAACAATTAATCCTTGACTTTCCGAATAGGGGGGCGTATCATTAAATATCACTGAAGTCCGGAGTTCTTAAAGGCTTGCAGAAAAGAGGAGCGAGAGATATGAGGAGGAAAACAACAAGGCATCCCTATGTCAATATTTCAGACACTCCCTGTTCTTCCTTATCTCTCAAGCTGAAATAAATCATATTTTTTTGGAGGAGTAGTCTTATGAAGATGAAAGTTTTTATGATGTTGGTTGTTGGCATACTGTTGGCTTTTAATGCAGGCACACAGGCAGTTACAATTGACTTGGTAACTGTAGGCGATGCGGAAAACACCTCTGATCTGACAGGCTATGGTAGAGTCAAATATGTCTACCAGATCGGCACGTACGAGGTGACTAACAGTCAATACTGTGAATTCCTCAATACAGTTGCGGCAGTTGACGATCCACACGAACTGTACAATACAGACATGGCCGGAGGTTGGAATGACATTGGGGGAATTACGCGCAGCGGTTCACCTGGCAATTACACATATGCAGTGAGAACTAATCGCGGCAACAGGCCGGTGAATTATGTCAGTTGGTTCGACACCCTTCGTTTTGCAAACTGGCTCCACAACGGCCAGGGCTCCGGCGACACAGAGGATGGTGCATATGATATGTCGCTCGGTGCGAGCGTGCGCCGCAAAACTGGTGCGAATTTCTGGCTGCCAAATGAGGATGAGTGGTACAAAGCTGCATACTACAAAGGAGGCGGCACAAATGCAGGCTACTGGTCTTATCCCACAGCGAGTCATCAGCCCCCGACAGCCGAACTGCCGCCTGGTACGGATTTAGTCAACGGCTCAGCCAACCATTATAACGATGGTTATTTAGATACTACTTACTACACCACCGAGGTTGGTGCTTACTCTGCAAAACCTACCACCAGTGCCTACGGAACCTTTGATCAAGCTGGCAATTTATGGGAATGGAATGAAACCCCGATGGGTTACCCCAATCGCTGCACACGTGGCGGCTCGTTCCTCTACTACCCAGGCAGCATCCCGCCCTCCCGATCGTCCGTCCGGCCCTGCACCACTGAGAGTGTTGACTACTACTATATAGGCTTTCGTGTCGCCGCCATCCCCGAACCCGCCACCCTGCTATTCATAGGCTTAGGCGGCTTAGCTTTGCTGAGAAAAAGCAGAGCATAAGTTAATCATAATTTGTATAGTAAACAAAGAGCTGCGAGCATCTGTTTGCTTGCAGCCCTTTTTATTTCATACCCACCCCAAAAGTTAGCTCCCAGACTCGTTCTGGCGGGTTTCTTCACACACCACAAACCCCCGGCCATCACCAAGGCCGCCCCCAGCAACCCGTGGCAATCTTCATCACCCTTCCCCAGCCGCTTCGCAAAACAATTTCCTTGCTTTCACCCGATACCGGCATATAATAGAGCAACTTCTGGGGCTGACAACCGGGGCGAAGGTGAACAAGGATTATTGATTAAACCACAGATGGCAACGAGATCTTTTATACGTGGATTAACACGGATTAGCGCAGATTAAGAATACAAAATTCAGGAAACAGAATTGTTCTGATAAATGAATTTTTAAGGGAATTTGAAATGGCAAAGATTGGTAGAAGTGCAATAACAGGGAAATTTGCGAAAAAAGATTACACAAAAAAACATCCAAGAACCACTGTAACGGAGACAATCAAAAAATCAGGCGGCGGCAAGAAAAAGTGATTCTACGCCGTTGATTTTTCACTGGCTTGATTTGATGACAAAGGCGGTTTTCCTTCAGCAAAAATGAGAAAGGGGAATAAGCCCATGGCAAAAAAAATTCCAACAAATAAATTGAGCGTCTATCTAATTAAATCAGATTACTTTGACCATAAAGATATTTTAAAAAAGTATGGTACCTCTTTGAATAGCTTTGAAATAAAAGGGATAGGCACTTTCTACTATGGTGATTCTTACAACTTCAAACCTTCTTGGTTAAAAAAGTTTTTTGGAACATTATTAGACGAAAATATCAAAATATTTAGCGCAAGTGCAAAGGGGCTATTGCTCGTAGAAATTGTTAAAGACGAAATGAAAAGGCTTTTTGCTATTGCTTTCGGTTATGGCTGGCAATTCTTAAGACCCGGAGTTTATGAAGAACGATTCGGGCTGAAAACAGCTTTGAGCGTAATTGATCCCAATAATCTCAGAAAAATAGGCAAGAAGAATATGGTAACTGTTCCGAAGGATACGAGCGAACAACTTAGTAAGGCTGGAATCGCTGCAGACTTCGGTATTGATATAGAGCAGGATTTAATTTGTGCAATCACGGGTAAAACAATCAATAAGGAGCAATTTGGGAAAACCATTAGTGGCAAAGACTCATTAAGTTTATCGGTGAAAGTAAATCTTTCATCGCTTAAGAATTTTCTGAAGCTCTGCTATGAGAAATATTTGAGTGATGATTACAAAAAGAATTTTGATTGGATTGACCAAATTGCTGAAATAAAAGATATCAAGCTAATAAAGGAACTCGACAACAAATTGATTGAAAATCTGAAAAATAATAATTGGGATAAAACATGGATGGCAGTTCCTGAAATTGTTGAGTGGGAACATGTGTCAGGATTCAAATATTCACACAAAAAAGGTGAAGAATTGAACGAGGATATTGATATATTTTCTTTTTTAACTATTCTGTCTGATGATGAAAAACAAAATTTAAACTTGGATTTTCTTAAAAGAAAAACCATCTACTGCATAGGTGCTCAAAATGAAGAAGTAAAATACCAATGGCGTGCTTACGATTGTTTATATTGTGAAGAGCAAGATAGCAAGAAAAAGAAAACATACCTATTGAGTAATGGCAAGTGGTACGAAATCGAAACAGGTTTTGCCCAACAAGTCAATTCTGATTTTCAAAGGATACGAACTGTTGGTTCGACTATATCTTTGCCCTTTTATAAACATAAAAACGAAAATGATTACAATGAAAAGGTCGCGCAAAATGACAGTAAAATATGCTGTATGGACAGAAAGACAGTTAACCATGGAGGAGCATATAGTAAAATTGAATTTTGTGATCTTATGACAAAAGATAAAAAGCTAATCCATGTTAAACATTATGGTGGCTCATCTGTGCTAAGTCATTTGTTTTTACAAGGCTTAGTTTCAGGGGAACTGTTTTTAGGTGATCCCGATTTTAGAGAGAAAGTAAACAAGAAATTGGCAGGCAGTTTTAAAATGCCAGATACAAAGATGAAACCAATATCATCTGACTATGAGATTATATATGCAATTATCAGTTCTTCCCCTAAAGAATTGGAGGTTCCATTTTTCAGTAAAGTTAGTCTAAGAAATGCAAAAAAAAGACTGGAAACTTTTGGATATAAGGTGTCCTTACTTAAAATCCCGACGGTGAGTAATCAACTATGAAATCAATCTTTGAATCCGACACAGAGAATGAGTTATATTTCTGTATTTAATCCCGTTTCATAAAATAACTAAATAACTCAACTTGATTATATGAAAGTGCGTCTCCCTGCGGGTAGAATACCCGCTAAAAAGGCATTTTTCTCGAAAGGAGACGCAAATGGAAATTATAGCATTTGACTCCCACAAACGCTATACCTTAGCTCGGGTGGAAAAG
>JBDRHL010000084.1:0-4939 GCA_043816955.1 Planctomycetota bacterium
CTTTTCCACCCGAGCTAAGGTATAGCGTTTGTGGGAGTCAAATGCTATAATTTCCATTTGCGTCTCCTTTCGAGAAAAATGCCTTTTTAGCGGGTATTCTACCCGCAGGGAGACGCACTTTCATATAATCAAGTTGAGTTACTTAAAACCCAATTGTCACAACTCGTTGGTGAAGCAGGACATTTATCACTCCGTAAAAATCTTAACCGATTTCCATATTCCCCCCGGCCCTGCGCTGTTGTGTACCCTCACGACAACTACATTTTCACTGCCTGCCTGGACATACTTGCTTATATCTATCTCGAAAGCACTATTCCATGCCGATGGGCCAGCTGTACTCTCGCCGGCTTTCTTGCCGTTAATCCAAATCCACGCCTGTTCGTCAACAGCGCCAAAAGCAAGCAGAAGCCTTTTGCCGGTCCACTCCTTTGGAGCATTAAAAGTAGTTCGATACCACACATAACCAGTGTAGATGCTGTTGAGTTGACAGCCATACCAATCACCTATTTCAATATTGACCCATTCCTGCGGGGCATATTCATTATACCATTGTTTTTGTGTGCCAATATTCTCCGGGTCAAATCTGAATTTCCACTGCTTTGGGAAATCGTATACCTCTTTGTATACTTTCCGAACCGCCTTGAATACTATGGTGTCATTACAATCATTCCTATTTTTGGCAGTGGCCTCGGAATTACCTCTCTGGTCTGCCGGCAGCTCTGAGAGATTTTTAATTTTTGAGGCATTTGGGAAATCATAATCAAGCCGATGAGGCTTTCGTGCTGCTTCAACAGCGTTCATATATTCTTCCGGTAAATTAAGCCACGGAACGGCATAAAGCCAAATCCAGCCATCGCTGTTCAGCATTGCGTAATGAATCGCGTACTCGAACTCCTCGGGGGTATAATTATTGTTATTAAAGTCCTTTGAATCCAGATGATATTCAGCACCTTCGGTCCTCTTCAGCCATATCGACGATGCGGCTTTGATACGTTTTTTATATCTTGCGGGATCAGATGAATAGATCGCCCCGTCTTTCTTGATGAGCCGTCGCACTTCACAAAATTGCTCAAAAGTCCTTACTCTGTAATCCTCGTGGCCATCGATAAATTCCGCATCCAGTGCGCCATCCATCATACCGTCCAGAAAAGCGGGCCAAAGCCCCATAGTATATTTATCCAGATTTGATTTTTTCCAGTTTTCACCCGCTATGTGCGAATTGCCAAACAAAAATATGATTTTTGCTTTGGGCATATAGGATACCAGCGACTCGGCAAATTGTTTGCCTCGTTTGCGAACCTGGGCCTGATATTCATCGAACGATTTAGTGAACCTGTTGGATTGAGCAGTGTAATTGAATGGCTGACCGCCGTATTGCTCGTTATCCAGACAAAAACCGACCGCACCCATCTCGCAAGATGCACGGGCTCCGACTTTGATATTGTTCAGAATAATATCCCAGCCGACATCATCAAACCAATCCGTCTGCAGTTCTGCTGAAACATTAATTCGTGTGAAATATTTCTTGCCGCTCTTAAACTCAAACCTCTTCATCAATTCAATATCTTTTGCCAGTTCCTCATATTCATACGCAACTTCTGGCACCATACACCTGCTTGCAAAATATCCCTTGACATGTGTAAGGTTGAAAGCAAAACCTTGAATTGGCAATTTGTCCACCGCTGCAACATTACCAGCTAATTCGCCCGGACTTGGCTGTCCACCGGTACCGGGGATACCGCCAAAGGCCAGAACTTTTACCTTTTCCGGCTGACTCGTCATTTCCTTCGCACACAAAGATTTTGCAAATCCCCCGCAAGTTAAAACCACCGCTAAAAAAATCCATCCACTCTTGCCAGTCATTTTCATATCTCCTTTTGTTTATTGATGTGCCTTTCACAAAATTCAGTTACAGTTTTGCCACTGCCTCATAGGCTGTCTTTATTTGCTCATCATCGGTCCCAACCTCCAGATCCGAAAAGAGGATGTAACCTCTGCCGATTCTTTTTCCCAATTCAGTTATTTCTTTTTCAATCTGCTTAGTCGATAAAGCCCTAAGCTTTTCAGGATGGAAGAAGACTGAAGGAGTAAGATCAGGTAATAATTTGTGTACTTTGCCCAGGTCGCTTTCCGAACCCATGTCCAGATACCCAAGGCCTTCGATTTCTGCAATAGCGTCCAGGTATGAATCAACAGTCCAGTTGCACGTGTGGATTCCAAAAATATCAAAGCTATCATTAAAACATTTGTCGAATTTGAGAAGCCGTTTTCTATACATCTCCGGGGACATCATATTGACCAGACAATTACAATTGATAAAATATGTGGGTTTGGTGTGTTCCGGATCCTGCCATTTTCGAATAGTGTGTGTGGCTGTGTTGATGGTCTGGTAAATCACATCGAATATGTGGTCTATCAGGTCAGGGTTGTCAATCAGATCAATATACATTTGTTGGCCTCGTAGTCTGTATCCGATGTTAACAACTCCCTCCAGCCCCATTTCGCCCACGTTAGGACAACCACAGTCCTCATATTGATCAAGGATAGATCGCAGAACCGGATTATTTTCAACTTCAGGAACAGACTGACTGACTGCTTGTTCATCAGATAGATTGAGCATCTGAGCGTAAGGGTGACCGCTGGCATCGTCGAAAGAGACCTTGTCGCCAAAAAGGGCAGGGATGAACGCATCGCCGTATCTACGTTCGGTTGGACATGATTTATCGTAATCAAACGGCGAAAAGAAGAAATTAGGCAGATCTGCAAAACGCTCCCTGAGTATCGAAGCTATTTTGACAAGGGTATTCCTGTGGACTATCGGGTCGAGATGAAAGTCAGCTCCAAAAGTTATTCCATACTCATGTGTCCACCAGGAAGGCATGAATCCCGTTACAATGACAATATTGTCCCGTTTTGGGTCATCAGGAACAATTGTCCAGTTCAGGCCGTTCATATGATACGGCTGAATATGGTATTTCCCCCCCGCTTTTTGTCGCGTCATTTTACTTCTTGCTTTCGGAACTATTTGAGGAAGTACTAGAGATCATTAATGTAAATCATGTTTGCTGCGTAGATGGATTTTTTCCCATTGGTATCGACTGCCTGGGCTCGGAAGATGACGGTTTGACCAGTGGAAGCGGAAAAAGTCGCCGAGTATGGAACTGTCGTATCTTCGATTGACTGCCATATTGCACCACCATCCGTGGTTTTGCCGAAGATGACCTTGGCGATAGTGCCGGATGGACTATCAGCAGTGGCTGTAAGTGTAAAATCACCGGCTGGGTAATTACCCCGGTCGTTGAAAGGAATTCCATTGTTGAACAGGACAACGGATGGCCAATCCTGGGAACTTCGAAGATCGTGAGCAGCGTCACTGATGGCCGCCCGTCTGCCGTAAAGATCATTTCCATTGATGTCGACAATTGACCAATCATCCATGTGCTGATTATATTTGTAGAAGGTACATCCTTTGGCTTCAAAGTGGTAAGCTGTAATCAATTCCTCATATACATCCTGGTAATTTGTCCTGGTTGCCAGCCAGTCTTTGACCTGCTGTGTGCAGGGTCCGAGACCGAAAGCCTCAATACGGACACACTGGTTGTCCATCCAGAGGGTAAGACTTTTGACATGCGCAACTACCGTGAAATTTTCCAGTCCGATGTTGTTCGCGGCTATTTGACGATCTTTGATTCTGGAATTATTTATACTTATAGTAGTTGCACTGCAGGAAGCCTGTTTCTCATTTAAATCATACCAGGGTGGGTCACTGTGATTAACATAAATCTCACGTGTGGGGATATACTGATGATATACATCAGCAAAAGCCCGAAGATAATTTTTTTGATCTTCTGTCGGTTCACGGCCGGTGGCTTCGGGTTCGTCCGTCATGATATGACCGACAACTGCATCTCCTACATACTCGCCATTATAAGTAAGCCCGTTCAACCGGTCTCTTTCCTGTATCATACCGCTAACAAAATCACAAGGGTCCCAGGCACCCTCACCAGGGTAGCCGTTAAGTATGTTATAGCTGGTTACACCTTTAATACCCCAGTGTTTCAGGGCAGCCCAGTTAGCTACCCAGACGTTGCCGCTTAACACAGCAAAATTACATCCGATGCGGGCCATATCCATAAATGCATAGTCGTACGAGAAATTGTCATTAGGCTCAAGCCATGGCATAGAATAATATGCACCGATCGTAAAATCCTCTCCAATTGCGGCTAGTGCACATGTTGCACAGGCTGAAATCATTATACAGCAGATTAGGATTGTTCGCATTGCTTTCTCTACTTTATTTGATTGGCGGTAATTTGAAATATTCGATAGCGAAATAGTTATCTTTGGCAGGGCAGCTATCTTACAGCAGGATACATACCTGAGCTATTCCTTTTTTGTTTTTGTTTCGTTTAAGTGCCGTTTTTCTGACCTTTCTTTGCAGGTTAAACAACCGTCAGCATCACTCTGTTCTCGGAAATAACCACCATGAAGTCTTTTCGACCAGGCCTGTCGGACCTCCACCAGAGGCAGTAGCGATCTGAAGACCGAGAAGTTTTGCCTCATTTTTCACATCTCGTATATTCATTTGCTTTTCGCCATGCCAGGTTACGTTCCCTCCGATGTGGAGTACATTTGTGCCGGCACAGGCATCTTCTTTATAAGTGCCCATTGGGCCTGCGGTATTTATATATTTGCGGTGATTACTTCGCGGGAATATGCCGTTATACGATACGCCCTGGAAGCTTATATCCGAGAAGGTAATCCAGCTTGTTGAGGAACGTTCTCCACCGTTAATATGGGTGATATTTTTCAAAGGCGAATGTTCAACAACCTTATTAGTTATAGCTTTAAGGGGGTATCTCCTTGACTCCAGTACATACAATCGGTAGTATTTGCGATCATGGAAGATTACCCGCGAACATTGATGGAATTGGAAAAG
>JBDRHL010000085.1:0-9879 GCA_043816955.1 Planctomycetota bacterium
GAGCTGAGTTTGGGCGAAATCCTGCAAATTCTCAGCATTGTGCTTTTCGAGAAAACCTCTATTACACAAGTACTTACGAAAAATCTTTTGCAAAATGGGAATAGCCAGTTTCATAACCAATTGCTATTATTCGACTTATAACGGGACAGTAGTGATCTATTAACTCTAATACAAATCGCGATATTATAGGTCCGTCCTATAAAAAGATTAAAGTCTAAACGGCATCACTGCCGAATTATCCCACAGGAAAGGATTTAAAATTCGATTAACCGCTTTTTAATGCCATCAGCCAATGCCTTTCCCACGGTTTGGTTGGTTTTTCAGGGTTTCAATATGACTTTTAGAAGGATTATTCAGGTTGGTAAAGAACCCGCTATAAGAAAGGAGGCCCTTGCGTTTTCGGCGGAAATATTGGTTGCTGACGATGTTATTGAGTTGAGAAACATGCTTCAGACAGTCAGCCCTGATTTGATACTTTTTGATTACACCGTACCCCGACGCAGTGTCATAGAGTATCTCGAATCACAGAAGTCCCCGCAAAAAGCTAAACCGATAGTAATACTGGCCGGCTCTGTCGATACGGGCGCAGCAGAAGATGCTTTTATTCGTAAAATACTCAAATTTACCGATACGGGCAAATCTCCTGAAGGTCTCGTTGATGGAATCAGCACAGATAACCGGGGTATTTGTTATCATGATTTGCGCTATTTTCATCCGCAATGCCCAAAATCGGTTCCAATGGCAGGCCTGAGCAGGGCAATGGCAGAAGCATTGAAGATGATTAATCTTGTTGCGGAAAGTTCGTGCAATCCGGTTCTTGTGCTCGGCCGGACGGGCACCGGCAAGGAGCTAGCCGCAAGGGCGGTTCATTCGATACGACAAGGAGACAGAAGCAAATTCGTGGCCATTAACTGCGCAGCCCTTACCGCTAATCTTCTTGAGAGCGAGCTTTTCGGACATGCCAAAGGCTCGTTCACAGGCGCGGACCGCGAGAAGATAGGGCTGTTTGAACTGGCGGGTGAGGGAACGGTTTTTCTGGATGAAATAAGCGAGATGCCGCTTGATCTGCAGGCCAAGATGCTGCGGGTGATCCAGGAAAAAAGTTTTCGCAAGGTTGGCGGTGTGAAAGACATACCATGCAAAGCCACGATAATAGCTTCGAGCAATTGCGATCTGCAGAGCCTGACAGCAAAGGGCAGATTCCGTTCAGACCTGTACTATCGCCTTGCTGTGTGCCCGATTGTGTTATCGCCGCTGAAATCGCCTGATCGAAGGGAAGATATAAAGCTGCTTTCCGAATATTTCCTGAAAACTTCGGATATTTGCCCGGGGAAGAACGAAAAGATAAGCTCGTTGACGCCGCTGGCTTTGGAGGCATTGGAAAAACACGATTGGCCGGGCAATGTACGGGAACTTAAAAACGTGATTGACCGGGCGATACTGCTGGAGACAACGAACAAGATCGGCTTGAGTTCCCTGACATTAAATATGGAAAGCTGTCAGACAGATGCAGGCAAGGACAACAGCGGTGTGACAAAGGATTTTTCACTAGAGCGTGCAGAGCGGGAACTGATCGGTCGAGCTTTGCGGGAAGCCAACTGGCAAAAAACCAAGGCTGCCTGCCTTCTGGGGATAACGCGGGCGACTCTTTACGCCAAGGTTAAACAGTACAACATTGAGCAGCCAGCCCGCATCGGGGCAAAAAAAGAGGTTTTTTCCTTGACTTCGCCAGTGGATTGTTTATAGTACAGGAACTGCTTTTGCAACTGCCAAGATCGTTCCTGCGATGAGGCAAGGAGAGAAAATGGCTTGTATTCCGTAATTGAATTTCCGGTAAGTTAATTCCATGTATGCCTGCGCGCGCAGGATACATTTTTTAGAACTATTTAATTGTGAAAGGGAAGAGAATGATCTGTTCAAATCAAAAAAGGCTTTTATTGAAGAATCTTTCATGTTTGTCAACTTGGGTTATTCTGTGCAGTGCCGTTATTCTGTTATCTGCACCTGCTGTCTTTGGCGCAGGTGTCCTGAAGATCAATGTGCCGAACGGGCATGTTTACTGGAATAACGGGGATTTCATAACAACGCCGTTCATTGTTAATGAAACAGGTCCCGTCACCGCTAATTTTGTAACGATGAATTGTCTGGATGACAACGGCAATGACGCGGGCAGTGAGACATTTGAAGTTGCTATTACACTTGATATAGCCGGCAATAATGCCATTGCAACAGCTCAGATCAGCAACAATTTCCGAAATACCGGAGGTTGTGACGAGCACAAGTATTCATTTGATTTCGCTGATGTAACCCTTAACGTAGGTACCACGTATTATCTGAGAACAAAGGTGCTGGCAGGAGCGGAGGTTCGAACGTGGGCAGGCGCTTATCTTTATTACGATGGAGGCACACCGTTTGAAAGTCGAAAACATGTTGATGTGCCCGGCGGCCATAACAATGTATTGTGGAATAACGGCAACTTCATAACGACCGCTTTTAGCCTGGACAATACCTCTGTTGCGAAGTTCGCGACGATGAATTGCCTGGATGACAACGGTAATGATGCCGGTGATGAAACCTTTGAAGTAGCGATAACAACTGATAAGCAGGGCAGCAATGTTATCACTAAAGCGCAAATTACGAATAATTTCCGAAATACCGGCGGCTGTGACGAGCATATGTATCTGTTTGACTTCAGAGACAATACGCTTTTGGGAGGGACGACATATTATCTCAGAACCAAGGTGCTTGCCGGTGCAGAAGTTAGAACCTGGAACGGCGCAGATGTGTATTATACAGAATCAACCGTTCCTGAGTACATGAAGATTGCGGTTCCGCCGGATGTCGATAAGAGTGCTCATGGTCATGTAGGCTCTCCGACATGCTGGCTGGCTACGGCGGCGAACATGCTGGCTGGCGCGGGCTATGGAACCGGGCTTACGATACAGGCACGGGCAGATAACATTTATAGCCAACTGGTTAATCATTACGGCACCGCTACCAGCGGGTGGACTGATACCGCGTTGAACTGGTGGCTGGGCTCGACAAATAATCCAGGCGGCAATCCGTATGCGATTGTGACGGTGTACGGCAATAAAAGCCCGAAAAATCCGTGGGCCAATCCAAACGGCGCGCAATTCATGGGTAACGAACTGCGCAGATGTCAGCTTCTGGGTCTGAGTATAAGCTGGCCTACCGCGGACGCCAGTATAGGCACAGGCGGCCATGCCATTACCGGCTGGGGCGATAGCGGCACTGCTGCACCTTTGACCAGCAATCCGGCCAGGGTTAAACTTACCGACTCTGATCGCGATAACGGCGGTGATATTCAGACTTATACCTATGACGGCTACACTAACCCTAATCCGGGCGGCAGCAATGAAGGCAACGGGTGGTATTTCAATTACAGTGCCAACCATCCTTATATCAAGCACATTGTTACGCTGTGTCCGACGGATGTTCCTGTTCCTAATGATGTGCCTGGGCCGAAAGATGTGAAACGGGCGATAGGTTCGTATAAAATTCGCCAGCCCAATACCTTTGAGGCGATTGGGCTGCACTATAAAGTGGGCAGCGATGCTGAAATCCTGAGCTATAAAACCGCTGTAGACATGGATGTGCCGAATTCGCCTGTGATCGGAACAGATGCTTTTCCGCCGCTGGAACTGACCGTCGATTGGGACATGAACGATAATCCTCTGGGCGATGGCGGATGGATTAAGGTTATTACCGACCTTGTCCTCAAGGCCGTTAACATGATTGAATACAGTGACATTTATTTCAGGTATGACTCTGAGCCCAATGTTCTTGCGATACCAGGTTTCAAATGGGAAGTTATCAGTGCCCAGCTATCCGATGTGAATATCCCTGACATTACCGGCGGGTATGTTGTCGGTGCCTTTGATATAATCGCGCCTGATGATTTGACACTTGTCGGCCAATACCGTTTTATGCATGAATACGGCTTTGAGCAGGACCCTGAATATCATGACTTTATACTGGAAGGTGAGCCGAATATGATCGGGTCTTATAAGGCAGATAATCTAAGATTCGGGCACAGTTATGGTGTTCTGGATATGAATGGCCTGTGGGAATTCGACGGCTGGATGACTTACTATCCCGGGCGGCACGAGCTTATGGGATCGATGATTGAAGTAACACTCGATTGGCAGGGACAGCTACCCTATCCGCAAGGCGAGAATTATCTCGGCGAGGAGTATCCGGTTTGTGTTGATTATCTGCCGCAGGACCTGAATATGGATTGTACGGTCAACTTTGTTGACTTTGCGATTTTCGCGGACAAATGGCTTCAAACCGCCCCGTAACGGTGTATGTGTTGACAACCAGTTCTGTGAATCAGGATAGAGCCGGCTGACGCGGTTTTGATAAGGAAAATAATTGACTTTGGGCCGGCAGGGACGTTAAGCTTTCATGGATGTACCGGCTGTTGATAATCAACGCGGATGATTTCGGCCAGACGGAAGGGATAAATGGGGCGGTTGAGTGCGCGCATAAAGAAGGCGTGCTTACCAGCGCCACAATCATGGCGAATATGCCTGCGGCTGAGGATGCAATTGAAATCGCAAAGAAGCTTCCAGAGCTGGGGGTCGGTGTTCATCTGAATCTGCTTGAGGGAAAGCCTGTTTCGGGTGATGATTGTGTAAAGGTGCTGACGAATTCTGAAGGTGAGTTTAATTTTTCTCCGGCAAAGCTGGCGGCAGCCGGCATGATCTGCAGAAAATGTGCAGGTGCAATTGAGGCAGAGTGTGATGCGCAGATATGCAGGGTGCTTGAAAGCGGGATTCAGCCTACACACCTGGATTCACATAAGCACGTACATAGTTTTCCCTCGATTTTCCGCATTGTCTGCAGGTTGGCAGAACGATTTGGTATCGGCGCAATAAGGTATACTTTTGAGCCTGGGTGGGCATCGAGAAAACCGTGGCCCGGGCCTGCGCCGAAGGGCAGGAGAAACGCTTTTCAGATTCGGCTGATGGCGAGGATCAACCGGCTGCAGAACCCCGGGTTTTTCCGGAACGAAGTTTTGCTTGG
The DNA here is from genome assembly GCA_043816955.1 of Planctomycetota bacterium. GTDB lineage: Bacteria > Planctomycetota > Phycisphaerae > Sedimentisphaerales > CAYZTY01 > JBDRHL01. The sequence continues at coordinate 5,050 of JBDRHL010000085.1, forward strand.
CATCGCTCATACGGGTAAAATAGACGCCGAGTTTTTTAAGGCGGTTGCGAAATGCAATAAGCGGTATCGGGTCATAGAGATAATGACCCATCCGGGCATTTCAGCAGGCCTTGATCCCGAGCGGACAAGGCTGATAGAACACAGGCAGCGGGAACTGGAAGCTCTTTGCAGTAAAGAAACAAAAGAGGTATTGAAAGAGAGATTTAAACTGGTGCACTATGGACAGCTTCAGCAGCGGGATTAATATTGACTGTTCGGTTGTCGTTCCCTTGTACAACGAAGAAGCGGTCGTAGAGGAGCTCTATGACCGGCTGTCGGTGGTCATGGGCAGGACCGGGCTGCGTTATGAACTTGTGTTTGTCGATGACGGAAGCCTGGATGATACACTCACCAAAGCCAGAGCGTTCTGTGAAAAGGACAGCAGGGTCGTGGTGGTTGAGCTTCGCCGGAATTTTGGTCAGACGCCGGCACTGGCGGCAGGGTTCGATGCTGCGCAAGGACGGATAATCATTTCGATGGACGGGGATCTGCAGCATCTGCCGGAGGAAATCCCGAATTTTCTGGAGAAAATAGAAGAAGGTTTTGATGCTGTCAGCGGGTGGCGCGAACAGCGGGTTGACAATCTTATCATGCGCAAGATTCCCAGCAGGATCGCGAACCTGATAGCGTCGAAGATATCCGGTGTTGAGATCCATGATTTCGGCACGACGTTCAAGGCGTATCGTCGTGAGGTGCTTGATGAATTGAAACTTTACGGGGAAATGCATCGTTTTATCCCGGCGCTGCTGTCTTCAGCGGGATGTAGAATTGCAGAAATTCCGATCGCAAATGTGCCGCGGGCGGCAGGCAAAAGCAATTACGGCATATCACGGACATTCCGAGTGGCGTTTGATTTGATCACGTTGAAATTTCTGCTGGGCTATGTAACAAGACCGCTGCATTTTTTCGGTAAAGCGGCGATGGGCTGTATAGCTATAGCGACAGCGCTGGCGGCATACCTACTTTATGATAAAATTGTTTACCATGTGCCTGTTTTTGTGGCGCACGGCCCAATGGCGGCACTTGCGGCAATACTGCTGCTGATAGGACTTGGATTTGTTTCCACCGGCCTGATAGGAGAACTGGTCAGCAGAGTGTACTTTGAGGCGACAGACCGAAAAATTTATTCGGTGCGCAGAATATATCGTAAGGAATAAATAACAGGGGCATCAGGATGAACAAAACTTATTGGCCGTGGGTTTTTTTGCTTGCGATTGTGCTGGCAGTTACAGCTCTGGTGAGGCATTTTCACATCAGGAATTTTCATGTTGTTCGGCAGGAAGTGCTTTATGCCTCCGGCCAGCCGCGTGGAATGGATTATACACGCCTGCTTTACAGGTATCATATAGCAACAATAGTAAACATTCGCAGTGCCGATGAGCACAGAGAAAAGAACTGGTATAATGAAGAGATAACCTGGATCAGGAACAACGGCGTCAATTACATTGAGCTGCCGATTCCGAAGCGTCCGGGCTATTTTCCGGATGAACAGACACAAAGCAGGTTTCTTGAGATTATGGCTGACAAGACGAAACTGCCGGTTCTGCTGCACTGTGACAGCGGCAGGAAGAGGACGCCGATGTTGACAGCGGTATGGCTGATAAAGGCTGAGGACTTCAGTATTGATGATGCGATCGAAGTAGTTGAAAAACTCAACGATGAGCCGGTTACCGACATAGAAAAAAAGTTTTTAAGTAGTCTTCCCTGAAAAAGTAGGTTTTTTGCTTAGGCTGCACGAGGAAAAAAGTGGATTGGGAGCACTTTTCGGACGAAAAGCTCTTACAGATGAAAATTCGAGATTTAGGCTTATCGATTCACGGGTCTCCGCTCGAACCTCTGATAGAAAATTTATATCAAGAATTAGATGCAAAGGGAATCAAATTTCACCCTCCCTGCTATCTTGCCGATGAATGGCTCTGCCCCGACAGGGAACCGATTATTGGTATACCTTTTTTTCTGGCGCACACGAGACTCAGGCAGATCGAACAAAAAATGATGTATGAAGTCGAGGGGGGTACCGAAGCATCGTGTATGAGGTTCTTGCGCCATGAAACAGGGCATGCTTTAAACTATGCTTATAAATTCTACAGCAAGAGTCGTTGGAGGCAATTATTTGGTTCTATCAGCAGCAAATATTCGGACTCGTATTACTTCCAGCCCTACTCTAAGCGCTTTGTCATACACCTGGAAGATAATTATGCTCAGGCACATCCGGACGAAGACTTTGCAGAGACTTTTGCGGTTTGGCTGACGCCTGATATATCATGGCAGAGAAAATATCAGGGTTGGCCCGTAATAAATAAATTAAGGTATGTTGATGGTTTAATCAAAAAAATTTCCGGCGCATCCCCTGCAAACGTAAGTCAGGGAAAACCTCCCTGGTCAGCTTCGAGAATGACTTCTACCCTGGCAGCCTATTACGAAAGAAAACGCAGGCTGCTCGGAGAGGAATTTAAAGGATTTTATGATGATACTTTGATGAAATTATTTTCACGGAAACACAGTAAGACCCCCCTGGAAAAAGCCTCAAAAATCTTAAGGCAGTGCCGTCCGGAACTGATAATTAATATTACAAGGTGGACGGGACATCGGAAGTATGATGTTCACCAGCTGATAAACAAGTTAATTTATCGTTGTGATGCACTAGGGCTATATGGGCAAAAAAAGGATATAATAGGGGCTGCTACTTTAATTGCTGCAATCGCGAGCAATACACTTCGGGTTCCTAAGAGCAACAGACGTTAATGAAGAAAAAATTGAATATTACAGTTTTAGTTGATGATGCCGAGATCCCGGCAGGGGACCCTGATTTTTTAACCCCGCCCGAAAAACCGAGCACAGAATACCATGTCATCGGAGCGTTGCGACTCTTAGGTCATAATATTTCTATCCTGGGAGCAGTGGAAAATATTGAAGTCATGATTGTAAACCTGAAGAGGCAAAATCCTGATTTGGTATTCAACCTTACCGAACATTTAGGCGGTGACCGCAGATTTGATAAAAATATTGCAGCGCTTCTTGAAATGTCGGAAATCCCATTTACAGGCGCCGGCTCAATAGGCCTGCTGTTGAGCAGGGATAAGAGATTGTGTAAGCAGCTACTGAGTCTGCACAAAATCCGTGTACCCGGATTTATATCTTTGCCTCTGAACAGGACCGTTAGACTTCCTAAAGCACTTCATTTTCCACTGGTTGTGAAACCTGCTTTTGAGGACGGTTCGGAAGGTATTTCTAACGCTTCAATTGTAGAAAGTGAGGACAAACTTAAAGAAAGAGCACAATTTGTGCATGAAAGATGGGGACAAGCTGCACTTGCAGAAGAATATATAGAAGGACGAGAACTTTACGTCAGCATTCTGGGCAATAAAAGACTTATTGTTCTGCCGATTCGTGAATGTTATTTTAACTTTGAAGGAAATAAAGGGCCTTGTCTTGCTACTTACAGAGTTAAATGGAATGAGGAATATAGAAAGAAATGGAATATCAAATTTGGTTTTGCCGAACTTGATATTCCGATAATCAAAAACATCGAACGGATTTGTAAGAAAACGTACAGGGCGCTGCAACTAAGGGACTATGGGAGGATAGATATCAGACTTACCTCCGACAAAAAGATTTTTGTTCTCGAAGCTAATTGTAATCCTGATCTTGCTTATGGGGAAGAAGTTGCAGAATCGGCAGAAAAATTGGGGATTTCTTATGAGAACTTTATTAGACGACTTCTCAATATAGCATCAAAACGCTACGCTTGAAGTTTTTGTGAATCGATATACTTTCCAATAATAGTGTGGTCTTCTGTAGGCAGCACAAAAAATGGATGCTCAAATTAATCAACTCTCGTTTCGTTTCATTTTCGCGGCTGTTCTTCTCGCCTCATTTCTCCATCCAGGCACCGCTGCTTCGAATGGACGCGGAAAACTTCATCGACAAAACTACCGCTTCGTTGCCAAAAACCGAATAAGTGTCCTTGATCTGAAGACCTGCCGACAACTGGGCGGAAAAGTTGACCTCTCCGCCTGGAATCCTCAAATGCCCCTCTATGAAGCAATAGAAATCTTACGCTATTCAGCCGGACCACGACTAAACATCGTTGTCCTCTGGGGGCGTCTGGAAAGAGATACACTCATCAGCCGTGACACACCTATAGGCTTGAATGGGTTCGGCAATATCGAACTTGCCGCTGCGCTGAAACTCCTGCTGACTTCGGTATCAACCGATGGAGAGTTAGGCTATTATGTGGATTATGGAATGATTATAATTGCGCCCGCCGATCTTGTCCGCAGGAAAGCAAATCTCCGGTGCATCTATAATATTGACGACCTGCTGGTCTTGGAAAATGACAATCTGTCTGAATGGCGCACCGGCGGTGTCAACACAGCAGATAGAAAGGCAAAAACCACCGAAAACATTATCCAGATTATCCGGTCTGTCAGGCCTGAGTCCTGGCAGGACTGATATTCAAAGGGATTCCCTGAAAAACCCGTCAACACGAACATTCCAGAATGCTGTAAGGCCCCTTTGTTTTCTACGAAAAAATTGTTTTTCCTCAAGTTCTATGGTATAATACAAAGAATGGATGAGCAGGGTTATATAGCGGTTGTGTGAGGAGCTTTCAATGCCGCGAAAAAATAGCGTTTTGTTTTTGGCTAAAGGGGGTATCTCCTTAGCTCCAGTTGGCTCTATATATTGTGCATAGGGGGTATCTCCTTAGCTCCAGTTGGCTCTATATATTGTGCATTTCAGATTTTGGCTGTCGCTCATGTTTGAGAAGCCGTCCGTAAGTCATCGGCT
>JBDRHL010000086.1:0-5938 GCA_043816955.1 Planctomycetota bacterium
GCATCAGGAACATATTCTCCGGGTCCATACATTTTATTGTCCTCCAGAAAAACAATAACTTTCTGAAGGATATATCGGACATCACCGTCCTAACACATTAAAAATACCGGTAAATTTGCTACAGTCTCACAAAAAGCCTGATTTTACAAAATGGCTTATAACCACTGCTCTATTTGCAGTTGATTGACAGATTGCCGAAGCACAGGATCAACGTTTGTATAAATTTTGTTTGTCAAATTCGGTGACGAGTGCTCCAGAAGTCTCTGAGTAACCGCAGTCGAAACTCCGTTTTGTGCCAGCAAAGAGCAGAATGTTCGCCTCAGATCATGAAATTTCAAATCTGCCAAATCAGCTACCTTACAAATCTTACGCCATTGTCGATAGTTGAATTTAGTACGAAACAATTTCTTTTGTTCAACATCCAAACTACGAACATATTTTGAAAGCTCAGTCATTACTTTTTCTGATACAGGTCGTGAAGACATACACTTTCTAGTTTTTTTGCTTTTGGTGGCGATGCAATTATTTTCAAAATCAATATCGTCGATTTTCAAAAATTCAATGTCACCTCGCCTTAAGCCTGTACCAAGAGCTAATAAAATTCTTATTTTCATCGGCGGATACAGTTGTGCAGCTTTTAACAGATTTTTGACTTGGGCATTATTTAATGATTTCACTGGTCTTTCATCAACTTTGAGTTCCTTGATTTCTAATTCGCCATTCAGATACCTGCTTTTTCTGCACCAGTATACGAATGTTTTCAGATTCCTGAGATCTTTGTTCAGTGTTGCACGTTTAATCTCAGGGCTTCTTTTAAGGATGAAATCATTGATGACATTTTGTGTGATCTGTTTTGAATTACACTTTCCAACGATCCGTTCAAAATTTCGTAATGAAAGAGCATGTTCATAAAGTGTGCCCTCTGTGACACCTTGGATCTTTTTAGCCTCGATATACTCTGAAATCATTTGTTCCCAGCCGACTGATACAGTGCCTGTAAAAACATCAGAGTTCAACTGTGTGTATTTGATATGCTTGTAATGTTCAGCCAGTTCTTTGCTTGGTAATGCTTTTGATTTGCGCTTGCCACTTTCATACCAACCGCACCACCAGCCTTTGATATTATTTCTCTTGTAAATCCATACCTTCTTCATACAATCATTTTATCGTAAAGATAGGGGTATGAATCAAGCGGTAAAACAGACCGAGAATCGGGCAAAGTGGTATCATTATAGTGTCAAGAACTTAGTCGTGAAAAATCCTTATAGTTTAAGCCTATATTTATCAAACGCTTATGAAAATCAAAAGTCAACAGGCCAAAGTATTTAATATCCGTTGACCACACGACACAGATACGTAAGGTCAGACTACCCCAAAATTGAAGACCTCCGACACAGACCACAGGCGAGACTCCGATGTAATTTTATGCTTTTACGGAGTTTGTAGCGTATTGAAGATACTGCGAATACAATGGAATACATTAGATGTCTGAAGATACAATCGCAAAAGTGTGTTTCAGAAGTGTAGGTACCACTGCTTTTGGCCCTGTTACAGCTAAAAAGTGGTTGTCTATTCTTGATCGCAGTTTTATAATCAAGCTTTTGAGACTACACTATAGAAATTTCAATAAAAGATTTGACTATTTTGTCATGGAATATTTGCTAAGAAGGAAATAGCAGCGATGAGTGAGATAAGACTGACGCCGTCTGGACAACTTCGCTGGCAGGCTGCTTTGGGTGAACCGCAGCCGCCCGAATTTGCTGTATTACAGAAATCATTTGAGCATGACTGGCCTCAAGGGCTGTTTAAACTTGCTGCGGACAAATACAAAACGACAAATTCTCTGACATTGGGATATTGGCAGGGGCTGGCAGAACATTATTTGACGGGGCTGTGCCATATACCGGAATCAGCGGATGATATCGTTGTCGAGCCGCCTTCTGATTCGGTCTTTTCGACATTACTATTATCGGCACCACCGATGTCGGGAGGAGAATACCTTACTTTAGCTGTTTTGCGGGAAATATGGATTAGCCTGAGCAGGTGGGGTAATCATGCTGTTGGCTCAGCCGGGGGATTGGCGAATTTTTTGCAAACACACGCTCCCAAATGGCATCAGGTCGGCAGGGTCTGTTTCCATCTTGCCGAAAACAAATCTAACGAAGCATATCCGTTCGCGTTTTTAGCTACTTATTCCACAGGATTCGGCTCCGGCGGTCGAGTCAAACACATACCGCTTCGTAGAGCAATAGAGCAATATGCCGGAGCCAAAAACCGTTCCGCCCTGATAAAACTGCTTTCGCCGGTAGAGCAGGCCTCCAAGCAGATTGACTGGGTCGGCAGGCTTGTTGACTCCGGTGAAATTTATCAACCGTTGGCATGGCCGGCATATTTTGCGCATAAGTTTTTGCAAACGGTGCCAAGCCTGGAAGATTGCGGCCTGACTGTGCGGATACCAAACTGGTGGAAAAAGCGGCCTCGGCCACAGGTGTCGGTAACAATTGGCCAGAATCGCCAATCAAAATTCGGAGTTGATGCATTGCTTGACTTTAATGTTGCCGTTGCCCTTAACGGCGAGACGCTTTCAGCAGATGAAATAAAAGATATTTTAGCCGGCGGAGATGGGCTGGTATTGGTTAAGGGGCAGTGGATCGAAGTTGACCGCGAGAAATTGCAGGAAGCAATAGACCACTGGCAAGGGTTACAAAAAGAAGCTGAAAATGGTGAGATATCGTTTATTGAAGGAATGCGGCTTCTGGCGGGAGCTTCTTCTGATTTGACCAATGACGAGCAGGCCGACAAGGAAAAGCAGTGGGTTGACATTTCTGCCGGTGGTGCTTTACGAGAAATCCTGTCTGGCTTGCGTGATCCGGCTAATCTTGATTCCGTAAAAATCAGCAGCCAGCTAAAGACACGATTGCGTCCCTACCAACAGCAGGGCTTGTCCTGGCTGCGATTTCTTGCAGAGCTTGGCCTTGGGGCATGTCTGGCTGATGATATGGGACTTGGCAAGACTATTCAAGTGTTGGCACTGTTATTATACAATCAGCAAAATAATACGAAGAAAACGAAACCCTCATTGTTAATTGTACCTGCTTCTCTTCTCAGTAACTGGCGTAAGGAAGCCGAGCGTTTCACGCCGTCTTTGAATTTAACTTTCCTACACCCTGCGGAAACAGATCGTAAGAAACTCGAAACAATTGAAAAAAAACCCGACAATACACTTGCCCAAAGTGATTTGCTTATAACAACATATTCAATGCTGACCCGGCAACCCTGGCTTGAGAATATAGACTGGCAACTTGTAATCCTTGATGAAGCACAGGCAATAAAAAATCCATCAACCAGCCAGAGCAAAGCCGTTAAAAAACTTTCCGCCCGGTCTCGCATTGTCCTGACCGGCACCCCGGTAGAAAATCGCCTTGGTGATTTATGGTCGTTATTCGACTTTTTGAATCCTGGTCTGCTGGGTTCCGCCAATGTTTTCAAGAAATTTGTGAAAAGCCTGCAAGACAGAGAACACAACCAGTTTGCGCCGTTACGGCAATTGGTTGAGCCATATATTTTACGGCGATTGAAAACTGACCGTAAAATTATTACAGACCTTCCCGACAAGATCGAAGCACCATGCTACTGCAAACTGAGCAGGCAGCAGGTAAAACTTTATGAACAAACGGTTAATGCCTTGAGATCAACGCTTAAAAACGCAGACGGTATCGCCCGTCGCGGTATAGTGCTGCAATCGTTAATGCGTCTAAAACAGATATGCAATCATCCCAGCCAGCTTACCGGCGATGGTGATTATATCGCCTCTGACAGCGGCAAGTTTCTCCGGCTCGGCGAAATTTGCGACGAAATCGCCTCTCGTCAGGAAAAGGCTCTTATTTTTACACAGTTCCATGAAATCACAGACTCCCTGGCCGATTACCTGGTAACTGTTTTTGGCCGAACAGGTGTGATACTTCATGGCGGGACAGCGGTGAAAAAACGCCAGGCCCTGGTTGAGCAGTTTCAAAGTGATGACGGCCCGCCGTTTTTTATACTATCGCTCAAAGCTGGTGGAACAGGCCTGAATCTTACAGCCGCTTGTCATGTAATTCATTTTGACCGCTGGTGGAATCCTGCTGTGGAAAATCAGGCGACCGACAGGGCGTTTCGTATAGGCCAAAAACACAATGTCCTGGTTCATAAATTTATAACCACCGGCACGGTCGAGGAAAAAATCGATGCAATGATTACGGAAAAACAAAAAATGGCTGATGAAATCCTTTCTTCAGGCAAGGAGGTGAACCTGACGGAATTGCCCGATGATGAGATATTGCGATTGGTTAGCCTGGATGTAACTCGCGCAAAATTATAGGAGACTAAATACAATGTCGTACTACTCCTGGAGACCGTATGTTTCGGTGGCCAAGCGAAGAGCTAAAGCGTTAAAAAAAATGCAAAAACTTCGCAAAAAAGGCAAAAAGATTGAGCCGATTGAAATTGAAGGCAACACTATTGCCCGCAGTTTTTGGGGTAAAGCGTGGTGTAATCATCTGGAATCGTTTTCGGACTTTTCCAATCGTTTGCCTCGCGGCAGAACATACGCACGCAATGGATCGGTTTGCCATCTGGAAATTCTTCCCGGCAAAATTAAGGCGATTGTCAGCGGTTCGGAACTTTACAATATCTCTATAGATATCAAACCGCTGAAAAAATCTGTGTGGCACTCAATCAAAAAACAGTGTAGCGGTAAAATCGGTTCAATGCTCGAATTGCTTCAGGGCAAACTATCGGATTATGTTATGGGCATTGTAACGAATTGTAAAAATGGGCTGATGCCTCTGCCTGGCGAAATCAAGTTGGGTTGCGACTGCCCCGATTGGGCAACAATGTGCAAACATGTCGCCGCCGCATTGTATGGCATCGGTAATCGATTGGATAATCAACCGGAACTTCTGTTTGTTTTGCGGGGTGTTGATGCGAGCGAATTGATTAGCGGTGATATAGATATGACAATCGCCGAGTCAAGTGCTGCTGCTAAAACCATAGCGGATGATAAACTCGCTGATATTTTTGGTACGGATATCGATCTGGATATTGCCGAGCAAACCGCTCCTGCAACAAAAACCCACAAGAAGCCCTCTTCCCGGCAAACTAAACCGCTCCGCAAGGAAAGGAAACCTATTGTTCGTGCACAAATGGGCAAGGCTAAAACGAAAGCAAGTAATACGAAAGAACTCTCCCGTACTCGTCCAACTGGTAAGTTCGTAGCCAGACTGCGAAAACAGTTAAAGCTATCGGTTGCCCAGTTTGCCAAACAACTTGGAGTGTCCAGTGCAAGTATTTACCGATGGGAAAAAATACCTGCAAGACTAAAATTGCAAAATAATACACTATTGAAATTGGCAAAACTTCAGCAGCAAGCCAACAGAAAATAGTTCGATAACACAAGGATTATAAAAAGATTATACGTGCCTTGCTCAAAAATTCGTGTTTGTTTATTTACTCAAACTGACCGATTTTAAGCCGCGAGGAGTTTTTCCAGGCGGCGAATAACAGGTTTTTCATGACTATATTTGATAACTTCTTGAACGTTTTCCTGCCAGACTATCCGACGCATTCTGTCCTTGAGTTTGCTAACCGGCTCAAGTCGCAGCACTTTCTTGGATTTATTTTGGCCTTGTGCACGTTGGGCTTTCAAACCCAAGTGGGTCAGGCAGGCATAGGCACAATCAACCAGGTGCAGGTGTCTAACTACAGCCCGGTATCGCAAGACGCGATAATCGCCCAGCCCCAAATGCTGTTTCTCATCCTTGATCAACATCTCAATAGACCATCGTTTCAGATAGTCGGCTACAACAGTCCTCATCGAAGCACACAGATCATCAGTAACGATTGCGATATGTTTACTTTCTCCCTTACGGCGAGAGAAGACAATCTTGACCGTACCCAA
>JBDRHL010000087.1:0-12926 GCA_043816955.1 Planctomycetota bacterium
TACAGGACCTCTCATCCACTGTTCGCTTATCTTTTTGATTTCTTCGCCTTGTCTGATTCCAAGTGCTTCAAGCCTGCAGGCAATTCCATAACCGCCGCTTATTCTTACTATTTTACCCTTCTGGCCGGCCCGCATCCGAGCGAGGGATATCCGATTCCCAGTAGAGTCTATAGGCTTTTTGCTACCATTCGATTTACTCATTTGAACCTCTTGCGCATGAGTTATGTCAGATTTATTCGTTGGACAAGTATAGCAACGACCTGAAACTGGTCAAATCAACAAAACGGTCAGTACACGCATTCCCTTGCAGCATCGGCATAAATTTGAAGCTTTTCAGGAGGTGTATCAAAAAAGTGGTCTGCGCAGGATAAAATATAGCCGCCGTCACAACCGACCGTTTTGAAGAGTTTGAATACCATGTCCCGGATTTGCCGCTCTGTCCCGTCAGTTAATACGTTAAACTGGTCCATCCCGCCGATAAGGGCGATACTTGTGCCGATTTTTTTCTTGAAGTCCCACGGCTCCTGGTTGCCGCCGATACTTTTCGGCGCCAAAGTCTCGGAAGCATCTGTGCCATTTGCGACAATTAAATCTTCCAGCCCAAAATTTCCGCCGCACGTATGATAAGAGGTTTTAAGACCTAGTTCGTGCAGAGCGTCATGCATCTTCCTGTCATAGGGTAGACAGAATTCTTCATACATCTTTGGAGAAATAAGTGTAGATGAAGCCGCTCCGCCGCCGGTTTCGATAAGGTCAATTTTTGCTCCTTTCATTGACTCTATGAACCTCAGCTTTTTGTCGAGCAATGTCAGCAGAAGCTCATGCACCCAGTCCGGCGAGTCGATGGCTTTCATCATCAAGGCGTTTATATCATAAATACAGGCTGCGTGCTGCCAGCAGCCTGCCTGGTCGCCCCAGACAAGAGTTCTAAGAATACCGCGCTCACCAATCTCATCATAAGCCTTAGAAATCGGTTCCTGTTCCAGCTTCGGCACAGGCATATATTTACGTATCAATTCTATGTCCTCATCGTGCTTTATCAGATACTCCGTAATCCATGTTGTCTTCCTGTTACCGCCTGTTTTATAAGTCAACTTACTCTCCGGTGTATGAATCACATGATGATATACTCGATTCTCCGGTTCATCACTTATGATCTCTATCTCATCTCTCCATTCCGGCGTTGATATTTTCTGTTTATCTGCATCCGTCAACCAGAACTGCCCCATTCCCTGGAAATATGTTATCGCGGCATCCATACCAAATTTTTCAAACGCCTCAAGCTCACTTATACCACCAAGATGCTCTTCAAGATGAAAACCCTGCCACTGATGAACAGTTACTGGTAGACGGTCGGGCTTACCTTTTTCCAACGCGATCAGCATTCGTTCTTTCGAGGTCACTTGGCTTCTCCTTAACCTGCCTTGTTTAAAGGCTTCTGCAAAATAGGAGGTTAGGCATACTTTTGAAAAGAAAAAATCTTTTATCTTGATTTTTTCTTCTTAAAAGAAAAACTGTAACAGTCTGTATTTTAATATGTTACGTTATTACATATTATTTTTAAGAAAATCGTGAAACCGATTTTCTTAAATAATGCCTGACTTCAATTTTGCAGAAGCCTTTGCCTTGTTTATAAAAGTTTCAAGCAACGGAAATTATAACACATCGTAGGAGCTTTGTCATGAACTACCTCCTTTCCAGATCAAAACCATCGGCTGTCTACCACTGGATGGGCATTATCAAGTTGCTTGTCCTGCCGTAACGTTGTGAGTATACTACCCCTGTGTAGTTTTTCTGCTATTTTACAGACTACGCCTTGAGGCAAAGCAGTTATGAGCACAAATCGGCAATGGCTGTATGAAGTGCTATCCCACAAAGACGGAACAGCAGTTCCTTATAACTTCATGTTTTCACCTCTGGCAACACAGTTCGTAGCCGATTACCTGGGCACAGATGACATCAATGAAGCGCTTAATCTGCCTATCCGAATGTCAGCGTGCAATACCATCAAGCCTTTGTACGCAAATCCGAAAGAGTATGGCCGGACGATTACCGACGAGTTCGGGGTAACCTGGACAACCAGCCGGATTGACCGGGGAAGTCCCGTCGGGCCTTCACTTAAGCAGCCAAGCCTCGATGGCTTCGATATGCCCCAGCCGGCTGAAGAATACAGATTCAGGGGACTGGGGCGGTGGTGTGAAAATAACAGCAAGAATTTTACGATCGTTTGGGTGGGTGATTTGTGGGAGCGAGCGACCTTTATGCGGGGAATGCAGGACCTGCTGCTTGATCTTTCCTTGAACAGAAGCTTTGTCGAAAAACTGCTGGGCGGTATCGCAAATTATATTCTCGCGACGATGGAAATTCTTTTTAGTCGCTTCAGTTTTGACGCAATTGCTTTGAGTGATGACTATGGCACGCAGCAGGGAATGATAATGTCCCCCGACACCTGGCGAGGGCTGATTAAGCCGCTTCTCTTGAAAATCTATGCATTTGCCAGGGCAAATAATCGCGCCGTGTTTCATCACAGTTGCGGCAATATCCGTCCTATTATAGGCGATATGATTGAGGTGGGGCTGGATATCCTGCACCCGATTCAGCCCGAGGCGATGGATATCTTTGAGCTTAAGCAACAGTTCGGCAGAGATTTGACCTTTTGCGGCGGTCTTAATACACAGCAGCTTTTGCCCAAGGCAACGCCGCAGGAAATTCGACACGCCGTCAGACAGCTCAAGCACAGGATGGGATCTGGTGGCGGTTATATTCTCGAACCAGGCATCACGGTCCAGGCAGATGTGCCCCTTGAGAATATCGTAGCAATGATTGAAGAAGCGCAAAGCACTTAATTTCGAAGTTCTTTGATAACCCTGGAACGCACAAAAAAGGATATAAGCACATAAGTCCTTTATTAAAAAATAGCTATAGTAATCGGATCAGGACAGCCATGTACAAATCTGCAGGCAAGGCGGCATTGAATCTGTGGCGGCTTGGGGCTGAAAAATCACTTGCATGCCTTTCGCAGGAAAGCTATAATTCACTTTAGCGGACTTTAAATCGAATAAGAACATTATTCAGGGATGGCTTATGTCAAGCAGCTCCAAGGGCCGGTGGTGGGTGCCGGCGCTTCTGGTAGGCGGTGCTGTTCTGATACTTGTTGCCGGAACCAAATGGGTATCGTCTGCTGAAGCCGAAATAGTTATGCCCCCAATCCAACAGGGCCAGATATTAGCTGTTCCTCTTGATATAGGCAGGGACAGTTACGGTATCGTGCTGATCGATACCTCGATGCAGACGCTGTTGATTTATGAAATCAACAGCCGCGCAGCGGCACATAACCGGCTGCGCCTTTTGGCGGCAAGAAGCTGGAAGTATGACAGGCTTCTTGAACAGTACAACACTGCCGAGCCGACGCCTCCGCAGGTCAGGATGCTTATCGAGAGGCTCCAGTATAAAGAGCAGCAGGATGAGCAGGACCAACTCCAGCTTCAGGAGGAAATGTTGAAAGAACAGGAAGAGCAGTTGCGACAGCAGGCAGAGGAACTGCTTGGACAAGGCCGGGAAGAGCTTGGCCTGACTGAAGATGCTGATATAAACCAGATGCAGTTTTATGAGTAAATGTAGTAATTGATGAGTAGAAAACCACCAGGGGGGATTTTTCGGGAAGAAGAAACTATGGCAAATATATTTTATTCGCTAAAAGAAGTTATGGAAAAGCTCGGCAAAAGCGAGCAGCAGATTCAGGAACTTGTCCAGCAGGGTAAACTGCGCCAGTTCCATGACGGCGCCAACCTGATGTTCAAAGCCGATGAGGTCAATGCCCTTGTCGCACAACCGGCAGATATTGGCGAGCAAGAGCTTGAAATGGTCGATACTGCCCCTATCACCGAAGAATCTGCCATCGAACTAGCAGCACTCGATGAAACAGGAGAAATTTCACTTGCTTCGGATGTACTCGACAACGGTTCCTCAGAAATAGATCTGACCGAAGCGGACACCCAGTTGAGGACTCAAGGTATAAATGTACTCGGTGAGTCCAGCGAGTTGCCTGTCACCGATGACACACTTGGAGAAACCAAGATCGAGCCGGGCACAGCCGCAGGTATAGGGCAATCCCAGTCCCTTGAGCAGATCGAAGAAGACGTGAATCTCGATAGCTTCGGCAGCGGTTCAGGGCTTCTTGATCTTTCGCTCCAGGCCGATGACACCTCGCTGGGCGCGGACATTCTCGAGGACATTTACTCTGGTGAGGGCGCCCCCGATGCCAGCCCCAGGGCAAACGGCATGGCCCAGGTTGCCGATTTAGGTGCCGAAGCCGACCAGATTCTGGCTATGCCTGAAACAGAGCAAATGCCTCTTGAACTAGCCAGAGAGGCACCAGCCGGGACAGTAACAACTCCACCCGCCGCCGTTGTCGTTGAAGTGACCGCCGATGCCCAGAGCAATGCCTTTGGGATAATGCTTTTTGTACCTTTTGTAGCGGTCATCTACACCGGAATAATTGCCGCTGCTGCATTTAAGGGTATCCGCCCTGCGATTCTCACGAGAGTGCAGGGCCTTGTATGGTATATTGCCGGTGGCGCTGCGGTCCTCGGACTCCTGATAATGTGTGTTGGCTTCATGGTCGGCAGACCGGCTGCACCGAAGGCTAAAAAGGCACAAAAAACCAAAAAGCCCGGGAAAGAGAAAAAAAAGTAAAAAAGTTCAGCGGAAAAAGACCGGCTTTTATGTAATTGCCTGTAAAATTTTCACTGGAACTGTATCAACGCTGCTGGTACACTGCTTGGCATAGAATGTGTTAAGGACGAGCTTGCATTTTATAATAACCAGGGAAAGGAAATACTCAATGCAAACAGCAAGATTAGCAGGACTCATTGTGTTTTGTGTTTTGGCGGGCCTTATCGGCGGGTGTGTCTCTGCCGACCAGTATGGAGATTTGAGGGTCCAGAACCGCATGCAGCAGGAACGTATCACGGAACTGGAAAGTCAGCTTTCGGCAGATAACCTTCAGATCATGCAGTTGAAAGAGCAGGTAAATGCCGCTGAAGCGAAGGGCAGTACAATGTCAGAATCTCTCGCACAGGAGATAGCCGCCTTGGAAAAAGCCCTCGATGAAAAGCAGGCCTTGATCACCCGACTTCGCGAGAGAATGGTTCGAGGCGGGGGAGCACTTCCGATCGAACTGACAACGCAACTCGAGGATTTTGCCCAAAACAATGAGATGGTAACTTTTGATGCAAACAGCGGGATATTGAAATTCAGTAGTGACCTGGTTTTTGCCCCGGGAAGCGATAAGGTATCCCAAACCGCCGCAAGTGCCGTCAAGACACTCTGTAATATTATCAACAGCGAACAGGGCAGAGCTTTCGACATTGTCATAGCCGGCCATACAGATGACCAGCCTATCAAATACAGCAAAGCGAAGCATCAGACCAACTGGCACCTGTCCGTACACAGGGCAATAGCGGTACTGGCTGTAATGGAGGAAAATGGCATTACTCCAACCCGTCTCAGCGTGCGCGGGTTTGGTGAATACCGCCCCGCTGCTGAGAACGCGCCAGGTCAGAAGGGACAGGAGAAAAACCGCCGCGTGGAAATCTACATCGTTCCTGCCGGCACATAATGACTGCCTGCCCGCGAGCCGTGCCGCTTTTGTCTAAGTGAAACCAATGGTTGACAGAACTCTGGTTATTCTAAAGCCCGATGCCGTTCAACGCCATCTGATGGGGCATATTATTTCACGCTTTGAACTCAAAGGCCTGAAACTTATTGCGGCCAAGTTTATGCAGATTGCGCCGGACACCGCCCGCGAACATTATGTGGTCCACAGCCGCAAAGATTTCTACAACGATGCAGTCAGGTACCTTTCTTCAGCTCCTGTGCTCGTAATGGTCTGGCAAGGCAGCAGGGCAATAGAGATAACACGCAAAATGATGGGCGCAACGTTCGGCTTTCAGGCCGAACCTGGCACAATTCGGGGCGACCTTTGCATATCACATCGCTGCAATTTAATTCATGGCTCGGATTCACCCGAAAACGCGGAAAAAGAAATCTCACTTTATTTTACCCGAGACGAGCTGCTTGACTATGATCTATCCGACTCCGAATGGATGTCAGGCCCAGATTGTTGAATCATCATCTTTAGTCAGGCTCCTGGCTTTTCATGACTGAAAGAATTCGAAAGCAAATCGATGAGCTTGCGCAGCAGATAAGAAACCACGATTATCTGTACTACGTCCTGAACGCCCCTGAGATAACTGACCGTGAATATGATCGGCTCCTGGCCGAACTCAAAAAGCTCGAGCAGGAAAATCCAAATTACATTCGCCCCGATTCCCCGACCCAGCGCGTTTCAGGTCAGCCCATCGAGGGCTTCGCAACCATCAGACATTCACTGCCCATGCTGAGCATGGATAATACCTATAACCCCGAAGAACTTCGGGAGTTTGACGAGCGCGTAGCAAAACAACTGCGAAACCAACAGTACGATTATGTCGTCGAACTGAAGATAGATGGTCTGGCGATCAGCCTTCGGTACGAGCGGGGTCTGCTGGTAACCGCAGCAACCCGTGGCGACGGCCGGATCGGAGATGACGTAACTGCAAACGTGCGCACGATAAGGTCGATCCCTCTCTCGCTGATTGGCAGAACTGTTCCGCAACTGCTGGAGGTTCGCGGGGAGGTGTATATGCCCAAGGCAGCTTTTCGGGAGCTGAACGAGCTTCGAAGCAGGGACGGAGACCCTACTTTCGCCAATCCCCGAAACGCTGCCGCAGGCTCACTCAAGCTGCTCGATGCGAGAATAACTGCTTCTCGAAAACTTTCTTTCTTCGCTTACGCGCCGGGCCGGCTGAGCGGTATATCGGCAGGTGAACATTATCAGATGCTTCAGGAGTTCAGGAAACTGGGCCTGCCCGTCAACTCGCACGTGAAACAATGCAGCGACATCAACGAAGTAATTAAAAATTGCATGACTTGGCAGAACAAACGCGAGAAACTGGATTATCAAATCGACGGCATGGTTATAAAAGTTAACCGATTCGATCAGCAGGAGATACTCGGAGCGACCGGCAGGGCGCCGCGATGGTGCATCTCGTATAAGTTTCCCGCTGAACAGGCTCAAACCACCGTTGAGTCGATCGATGTGCAGGTGGGCAAAACCGGAACGCTGACCCCGGTCGCGAATCTGACGCCCGTGCAGCTTGCGGGTACCACCGTCAAGCGGGCAAGCCTTCATAACTTCGATGAGATGAAACGGCTGGGAGTTTACGTTGGCGACCGGGTTGTCATCGAAAAGGCAGGCGAGATCATACCGCAGGTCGTACAGGTGCTGCGCGAACATCGCCCCGTCTGGGCCAAACCCTTCAAAATGCCGGACAAATGCCCCAATTGCAGCGGACCAATAGCAAAAGACCAAAACGGGGTATATGTAAGGTGTGTAAGCGGCAGATGCACAGCTCAACTTAAGGAAAGAATAAAATACTTCGCAGGCCGTGACCAGATGGACATAGAAAATCTCGGCATCTCGCTGATTGAGCAGCTTGTCGACCGGGGAATGGTAAAAAACTTCGCTGATCTTTACAAGCTGACCACCGAAGACCTTGCCGCCCTCGACCGAATGGCGGAAAAAAGTGCAGGGAACGTCATAACAAGCATCGAGAAAAGCAAAGATCGCCCTCTCGCAAGATTTATAAGTGCTCTTGGCGTTCGTCACGTCGGCAGCCAGTCAGCAGAAATCCTTGCCGAACACTTTGGCTCACTGCAGGCAATCCGCAGCGCCGACTTGACAGTCTTGGATAACATCGATCAGATCGGTCCGGTCATGGCCAAAAGCATCTATGAGTATTTTCATGACAAGGATAATCTTGCCGTGATAGATGACCTGCTTGCCGCAGGGGTCAAGGCCGGGCATGCAAAACAAACGCGGGCTAAAACCCTGGCAGGCAAGGTTTTTGTCGTCACCGGCACACTCGCCGGTTTCAGCCGCCCGCAGATTGAACAGACTATCAAACAAAACGGCGGAAAAGTCTCTTCCGGCGTCAGCGGGAATACGGATTTCGTCCTGATGGGACAAAACCCCGGCAGCAAACTGGATAAAGCCGCCAAACTCGGCATCCCTGTGATAACTGAACAGCAGTTCCTTGAGATGATAGGAAAAAATTGAGCTTGGAAACCGCCGGAAAAAATAAACCTTTTATGGAGCTGGCACTTAACCTGGCCTGCCGCGGCTTCAGCAGCGTTGAGCCTAATCCGATGGTCGGCTGCGTTATCGTCCGGCAGGGGAAAATCATCGGCAAAAGCTGGCATAAAAAGTTCGGACAGGCCCACGCCGAGATAAATGCTCTTAAAGACGCCTGCAGCAGCGGATCCGACCCCGCGGGAGCAACAATGTATGTAACCCTCGAGCCTTGCTGTCATGTTGGTCGCACCGGCCCATGCACCGAAGCGATTATCAAGGCAGGTATTGCCGAAGTTTACATCGCCATGATCGATCCAAACGCTCACGCCTCCGGCAAAGGTGTTGAGCAATTGCGAAACGCCGGCATAGAAGTAAAAGTAGGTTTGTGCGGAAAACAGGCAAAGCTGCTCAATGCAGGATTCATAAAATATGTCCGTACAGCCAGGCCCTGGGTAATAGTCAAGTGGGCGCAAAGTATTGATGCCAGACTGGCATGCTCACAGCAACGATGGATAAGCTGCCAGGCAAGCAGAAAGGATACACATAAGTTTCGAAGAAGCGTCCAGGGCATAATGGTGGGCATAGGAACCGTTCTCGCCGATGATCCGCTGCTGACTCCCCGGCCTGACAAAGGCAGAAGGCCTGCTCGAATTGTGCTCGACAGCACGATGAAGATACCGCTGGATTGTCAACTGCTCAAAACGACCGACCAGGGTGATGTGATTGTCATTACTACGCAAAAACATGCAGACGAAAATCCCACCGGGTCTGAGCAGATCACACGAACCGGCGCAAAGGTCATCTCCGTCCCGCAGGACGAGTCCGGCAGGTGCGATATCAAATCCGTTCTTGACCACCTTGGCAGGATCGGAATTCAAAGGCTCCTTGTCGAGGCAGGCCCGGAGCTAATCAGCAATATCCTGAAGCAAAACCTGGCTGATGAGGTGGTTGTATACATATCACCGCAGATTCTTGGCGCCGCCGGCACAGCCGACCTGGGCAGAGCATTATCACAGATACAGGGTATCGACCTGGCCTGCAATGTAACAACGGTTAATTTCGGCAGGGATGTTCGGATACGAGCTTTGACCAGAGAACCCGAAAATACTTCTTCATATCAGTAATTGAGCGATACACCGGTAATGACAGGCGACCAGAGCAAAAACAGGCTCTCTGCAATCCGTGAGCAGATAAAAGGCTTCCCGACCGGCCCCGGCATATATTTTTTCAAAACCGCCGGCGAAAAAGTGCTCTACATAGGAAAAGCAGGGAACCTCCGCTCCCGGGTTAGCTCCTACTTTCAGCCTTGTGCCGACCTTGCTGCTTCACGCGGGCCTCGAATCGCAGAAATGGCTGCCAAAACCCATTCCATCGATTACCTCGAAACAAAGAGCGAAGTCGATGCTATACTGAAAGAGGCCCGCCTCATAAAAGATATCAGGCCGCCGTACAATACCGACCTTGTGGACGACAAAAGCTTCCCCTATCTTCAAATTACAACACGTCAGGATTTCCCCGGCGTTTACATTACGCGCACTCCCCGCACAGACACCCGGCTTTTCGGTCCCTTTGCCGCCGCAAAAGACCTTCGCGCAATGATAGTCGTCCTGCAGAAGATATTCAGATTCCGCACCTGCAACCTTGAAATAAACGTCGACGATCCGAAACAGCGATTCTTCCGCCCATGTATTCTTTACAGCATAAAGCAGTGCACCGCCCCCTGCGCCGCAAAAATCAAAAAGCCTGAATACAGAAAAATCATCAAAGACCTCATCAGATTTCTGCAATCCAAACGCTCTACCATCCTGAGGCAGCTTCAAAAGGAAATGACCGAAGCAGCAGACAATCGCGATTATGAAGCTGCCGCACTTTATAGAGACCGAATCAGGCTCATTGAAAAGCTCGACCAGCGAGGCACGCTGGACGAAAATGTCCAGCCGGAAGTCTTCGCCGCTGACCCGACGGAAGCACTTGAAAAACTTCAGAAAATATTCGAAGCAAACAGCCCCATCCGAATTATAGAAGGCTTCGATATCGCGCATATTGCAGGCTCTGAAACCGTCGGCTCACTTGTAAAATTCATTGATGGCCGACCATTCAAAAGCGGATACCGCCGCTTCAGGATAAAGACTGTAAAAAACGTCGACGATTACGCATCCCTCGCCGAGATAATTCAAAGGCGATACAAATACGCCTCACGGGGCGAGGAACTCTGGCCCGATCTTGTCCTCATTGATGGCGGTCTGGGCCAGCTTCACGCCGCCGAAAATGTCCTTAAGGAAATGAACACACCCATCCCTCTGCTCGCCTCTATCGCAAAAAAAGAAGAACTCATCTACATCCGCGGCAGGAGCGAACCATTGCGCCTTCCCGCAAATTCCCCCGCCCGGAAACTACTCCAGTACGTTCGCGACGAAGCCCACCGCTTCGCTCAGCACTACCACCATATCCTCAGATCCAAAAAAATCCTGAACAATAGCTGACCACACAAAGATAAATCCCACCGTAAACCCGCTCCCCATGCTTTTCAGGCCCGATTTCGAGCTTGTGGTAATACCTGAGCCGGTAACAGCCATACTGCACTGCATAGGCGCGATCATGTTGAGAAAAAGGCGAGCTGCATAAGCAAAAAAGCCCTTGGCGACAATCAAGGGCTTTACCTTTTTTGCTTCTGTTGTGACACCTCTGCCGGTGAATTTCCGGCCTGGCTTATTTTACGGCATCCGGCGACTGCAGGTACTTGAAAAACGCCGAATCCGACGGCAAAATCAACGTTGTATCACTCCGCAACGCTTTTTCATAAGCCTCCAGACTCCGCGTAAATTCATAAAACTCAACATCCCTGCCAAGCGCCTCGGCATAAATTCGAATCGCCTCCCCATCCCCCTCTCCGCGCAGCTTTTCCGCGATTTTGTAGCTC
This sequence comes from Planctomycetota bacterium, assembly GCA_043816955.1. Classification (GTDB taxonomy): domain Bacteria; phylum Planctomycetota; class Phycisphaerae; order Sedimentisphaerales; family CAYZTY01; genus JBDRHL01. The sequence goes on from JBDRHL010000087.1 coordinate 11,097, forward strand.
TCCGCCAGCATAATGGTCTTTTCCTTCTCGGCTTCCGCGCGAATCTTTACCGATTCCTCTTCGCCTTCACTGCGATATCCCTTTGCGATTCGCTGGCGTTCTGCCTTCATCCTGGCATAAACCGAGTGCGCTACTTCTCCCGGCAGATCGGCCCGTTTTATTCGAACGTCAAGTATCTCTATGCCGTAATCACGCGCCCGCTTGTCACATTTCTCAGCGACCTTATGCATAATATCTTCACGGTTCACCGAAACGATTTCCGTCAGAGTATGCCTTGCCAGCTCTTCACGTATCTCTGAAAAAACAATATCATCCAGCCTGGCCCCTGCGCCAACCTCATCTTTGACAGCCTGATAAAACTTCAGCGGATCAACTATCTTCCACCTGGCATAGTTGTCCAGAACCAGGTGCTTCTTGTCTGCGGTGATCACTTTTGCCGCCGCAGCGTCATATTCCAGCACCCGATCCTCATATTTGTGAACAATTTCAATCAGGGGGATTTTGAAGTGCAGACCGGGATCCTTAATGGTCCGTATGTATTTGCCGAGCCGCAGGATAATTGCCTGCTCAGTTTCATCAACCGTAAAGACAGAAAGGCTGCCAACCAAAATTATCGCTATCACCAGAATTATCGAAACGATTATAGTTTTCATTCTACACCTGCCTTTCCTTCCAGCGGCAATAGCTGCAGCAAATTGCCCCCTGTATCGGCATCAATAACAAACTTCCTTATTCCCGGAAGGATCTTTTCCATCGTTTCCAGATACAGCCTTTTCCTGGTTACATCCTTGGCTTTTTCATATTCGGTAAGCACTGCTAAAAAACGGTCTGCATCCCCCTCTGCCCGTTTTATTCGCTCCTCCCTGTAAGCCTCCGCCTGGCGGATAACCTGCTGTGCTTCTCCCCGCGCCTTGGGTATCACATCCGCCCGAAAGCCGTCTGCTTCTTTGATGTATCTGTCCTTGTCTTCTTTTGCGCTTACGACGTCATTGAAGGCGCTTTCAACTTCCTTGGGCGGCTTTACAGTTTGAAGTTTAACTGCATCAATTCGCAGACCGCTCTGATAATTGTCTAAAATTCCCTGCAGCAGTTCCCTTATATCGTCTTCGATCTGAAGCTTCTCGGTTATCAGAACATCATCTATCGGCCTTTTGCCCACTACCTGCCGCAGCGCAACCTCAGCGGCATCTTTCAGCGCACCGGACTCGCCTTCCGGATCACGCACATTGAACAGAAAAGACTTCGGGTCGCTGACCCGGTACTGAACTATTATCTGTGCGTCAACTATCTGCTCATCACCGGTGAGCATAAGCGATTCTTCCGGATAAAACCGGTACCTTGCTGGTGAGCTATGCGGTATCGTCCTGAATCCGATCTCCAGCCGTTTGACTTCCTTGACCCTCACCTTATTTGCCCGCTCAATAGGCATCGGCAAGGCATAATGAGGACCCGGAAGTGTCTCACGAACCATTTTTCCGAAACGACGAACTACCGCTTTTTCGTCAGGGCTCACAATATAAATGCCTGATGCCAGCCATAACAGAAAAATCACCGGGATAATCCACTTTATCACAGCGCCTAGAGATTGAATCGCTCGATCAAATTCATCATTATAAGGCCTGCCTGTGTCCATTCGTACCATAAGGATACTCCTATGTTAAAAGTCTACTCCAATTTTCATTTATTTTTACGTTAAGTATTTGCGATTACAAAGTTTGGGAAATCCTCAAATATCCAGTCGTTCTTCAATGTTTGATATATGATTCCCAAAAACTTCCGGGCAGTAGCAATAATCGCTTTACCACTGCCACGATGGCGTTTGATACGTTC
>JBDRHL010000088.1:0-2562 GCA_043816955.1 Planctomycetota bacterium
AATCAAAGCTCTTTGATTCCTTCGGCATTCCATCCCGCATTTCACGACTACCTGAGCATTCTGCCCGAAGGGCTTGGGTGTTGGGCAGTGTAAATCCTGTGTCGCTGCAAGCGACCCGTGTCAGAGAATATCTTTTAGACACGGAAGCAGAAGGCTGAAGGTAGGAAGAATCAAAGCAAAACATGTCATCGCTTAGCAATAATAAATTAGCAAAAACAGGAAATAGATAAATGAAAGTGACATTTTTTAATCTGACGGCCCAGTATAGGCCGATTAAAGACGAGATTGCCGTAGCTTTGCAGGAAGTTATGGATACAAATGCCTTTGCGGGCGGCCCGATGGTGGAGAGATTTGAGAATGTTTTTGCTCCGTTCTGTGGGACTGAGTATGCCATCGGGGTCGGCAGCGGTACAGATGCATTGTGGATGGCGCTCCTGGGGCTGGGAATAGGTGCGGGTGACGAGGTTATTGTTCCGGTAAATACGTTTATCGCAACTGCCGAAGCAATCAGTTTCTGTGGTGCCACCCCGGTTTTTGTGAACATCGATGAACAGACATATAATATCAACCCTGCTCTCCTTGAGGCTGCTATCACGCCTAAAACCAAGGCCGTTATTCCTGTTCATCTTTACGGTCAAATGGCCGACATGGACTCTATTATGGAAATCGCCCGAAAGCATGGGCTATTTGCTGTTGAAGATGCATGCCAGGCACATGGGGCGGAATATAAAGGGCGGCGAGCAGGTTCAATTGGTGATGCAGGATGTTTCAGTTTTTATCCTGGGAAAAACCTGGGTGCATATGGCGAGGCTGGCGCTATTGTGACCAACAATGCCGAACTTGCTGCAAAACTGCGAATGTTTCGTGATCACGGCCAGCGGAAAAAATACTATCACTCAATAATCGGCTGGAATGCCCGCATGGATGGTTTTCAGGGGGCGGTGCTGAGCGTGAAGATGAAGTATCTGGATGAATGGACTAAAAAGAGACAAGAAAATGCTGGCCTTTACAATGAATTGCTTGCCGGAGTCAAGGGTATACAAACGCCAAAGGAGATGCTGAATACATCTTGTGTTTATCATCTCTATGTGATCCAGTCCGATGATCGTGACGGCTTAAAAGAATTTCTTGAGCAAAATGGAATCGGCACAGGAATACATTACCCCATTCCTCTACATCTGCAGGAAGCATACAAAGATTTGGGGTACAAGAAAGGAGATTTTCCTGTGGCGGAGAGAGCGGCAAAGAGGATTTTGTCACTTCCGATGTTTCCGGAGCTTACAGAAGCACAGATCGGCTACGTATGCGAGAAAATTAAAGAATACATGACGAAGGGAAATAATTAGCCTTAGCCACTGACCCACACAGACTGACACAGACTTTTATCCGGGCGATCCGCCCAGATAAAAAATGTCGTCGAGATAAAGAAAATACAAAATATTTATAGCTTAGAGCAAGATATTACGTTTCTTGTTTCAAATCGACGCCTATAGATTTGATCTATTAACTGCCCGAAGGGTTGACTGTTTTTCTTCGGTCGACTCGACCGGAGAAAAAAGAGTATTTGTCTGTGTTTATCTGCGTGTGTCTGTGGCTAAATAAAAAAAGGAAGTGTCTATGGCAGAAGAGGGAATAAACATTATCACTCAGGATGTGAAGCTGGGTAAAGATGTGAAGATTTATAACTTTGTTAATCTTTATGGTTGCGAGATAGGCGATGAAACCAGTATCGGCGCTTTTGTGGAAATTCAGAAGAATGCAAAAATAGGTAAGCGCTGCAAGATCCAGAGCCATACTTTTATTTGTGAAGGGGTAACAATTGAAGATGAGGTCATGATATCCCACGGCGTTGTATTTATAAACGATCCGGATCCATTGGCGGTTAATATTGATGGTTCCAGGAAAATAGACGATGATTGGATCTGTGTTCCAACACTGGTAAAGAAAAGGGCATCTATAGGTTCTAATGCGACTATCATGTGTGGTGTGACAATAGGGGAGGGCGCCCTGGTGGGCGCAGGAGCAGTTGTAACAAAAGATGTGCCGCCGAATACTGTGGTGGCTGGAAATCCAGCAAGGGTGTTGAGGAAAAGAAGCTGATAGGTTATAGTTAATATATAAGGAGAAGATCTATGTTAAACGTAGGTGTAATAGGATGTGGTTATTGGGGGCCAAACTTGATCAGGAATTTCATACAATTGAGTAGCAGCAATGTCGTGAGCGTGGCGGATCTGGATGAGTCACGCCTTAAACACATGAAAGAGCTTTACCCCTCCATTGAGACTACAAAAGATTACAGGAATATTGTTGCAGATACTCGGATTGACATTGTTGCCGTGGCTACTCCCGTTAATAGTCACTACAAACTTGCTTCCGAGGCACTTTCTGCTAAAAAACACGTCTTTGTAGAAAAGCCGATGACAGCATCCGTTGCAGAGGCGGAAAGCTTGATTGCCCTGGCTGAGAAAAATCAGCGAAAACTGATGGTAGGGCACACTTTCCTTTACACTGCCGCTGTGCGGAAAATGAAGGAAATTATTGATTCAGGTGAGCTTGGCGAGA
>JBDRHL010000089.1:0-31309 GCA_043816955.1 Planctomycetota bacterium
GGGCATAGTCCTTTTTGAGCTTCTGGATGGCAATTTGCCATTTGATGGGACTCCGATTGAGCTCAGGGATAAACATTTGAATATGCAGCCTCCTCGTCTAACTGGAAAATTAGAAAGGTGGTGGCGTATTGTTGACAGGTGCCTCGCCAAAAAACCTGAGGACAGGTACAGGGATATTGGCCGGTTGATAGCAGATATAGGCCGTGCGGCCCAGGGGGCTACCCTTAGTATAGATGTCTCGTGCCCCAAGTGCAGCCATATCAATGCCAATCCTGACTCCAGAGCCTGTGATCAATGCAGGGCAATTCTTGACGCTCTATTTCGACCCTGTCCTGTTTGTGCCAGATCGGTTCGTCTTGACGTCAAAACATGTCCCGGATGTGGAAAGGCCGTAGCGGCATACTATCTATTGTTAGACCGCAAGGAGCAGATTGAAAAACTTAAAGATGAAGATCCAGTAGAGGCTATTGAAATTCTGGAAATGGTCTTGAGGGACGGGGCCGATGACTACCAGGAACACGCCGTCAAGCTCGTAAAAGAGCTACGCCAAAAACAAACGCAAGTGGGATCCCTGATAGCAAACGCCAGTGATGCCTCGGCATCCGGTGAACTGGAGCAGGCAATTAAATCATGGCAAAAGGTTCTCGAAGTCATCCCCAGGCATAAAACTGCGATCAAACAGATAGAAGAACTTGAGTCGATTATGAAAGGATTTAAAGGCCGCTGGGACAAAGCTTCCGACCTTATGGACGAAGCACAATTCCAGAAAGCCGATAAATTTCTTCAGGACTGTCTCAAACTTCTTCCGACAAGGAAGGATGTTAAAAAAATGCTTGAAACCTGCCGTGAGCGTGCTCGAAAGTATAAAGCAGCTTTCGAGGATGCATCGGCTTTTGCAAAAACCAAAATGCTCAATAAGGCAGATACTCAAATAAAAGATGCTTTGGCACAGGCCCCTAAAAGTTCCGAAGCATTGTCTTTGGCTGCTGATCTTTCCAAAAAGCTGGAAAAGACCAAAAATTTAATTGTACTGGCACAGCGTCAGCTTTCATGGGCAGAGTTTTCCAAAGTCAGCGAAACAATTAATGAACTTGAACAGCTGCAAGTAGATAACCCGCAAGCTGAAAATACGAGGAAAGAGCTTAGAAAAACACAGGATGGTTACATTGCATCGATGGAAGAAGTCCGATTAGCAAAAGATTCCAAAGACCTGAATAAGGCGATTAACAAGATCAAACAGGCATTAAAATCGTGTCCTGATTCCCAAGAAGCGCAGTCTTTTTCAAAGGCTGTGAAAGCCGAACAGGACAGAGCATCCAATCTTGTAGATGAAGCAGTATCCGCTATGTGGTCTGCTGAATTCGACAAGGCCGGTTCTTTCCTTATACAGGCCTCAGCTATCTGGCCGGATGCTCCTGATCTTGATAAGACAAAAAATTCCATAGAAACAGGCCAGAAGAAATATACGCAGCATTTGAAAGCTGCCATAGAGGCTGAAGCATCCTTAGCTTTAGGGAAGGCTCTGGATGAGATAACATCTGCTCAGAATGAATGCCCTGACTCAAAAGAAGCCTCTGAAGTACGTACCTCTATTGAAAAGAAGCAAGCCGAGGCTAAAGCTCGCTTGGAAGATGCCAAGGTAGCACTTGAGGAAGCCCGATTTGAAGATGTGGAACCCCTCGCTGTAAAAGCAAAGGAATTGTGGCCTGAACTGAATATTGAACCTTACTCCGCATCAGCTGTCCAAACAATCATGCAGGACTATAACTCAAAAATGGAGGAGGCTAAGCAGGCATTCGAGGCAAAAAATTTAAAGAAATCCCTGGATATCGTGAAAAAGGCTATCACCCTATGCCCGAGGGCAGCCGAAGCTAATAAACTTCATGGTTCCATCAGAGAAATAATTAAGAAACGAGAAAATAGGATACTGAAAATTAGGGTGTTTCTTAGCGACTTGAAAGATGGGATAAAGAGATGGAGTTGGTTTGCAGCAAAACTTACTGTAGTAATCTTGCTCACTGCATTGACAGCTGCACTAACTCCAGTTGCATTTATAGCTGAGTTAATTTGTTTTAAAGGAAAGGCAGAGCATAATTGGGCTTTTGTGCTTTGGGGATTTCTGAAAGAAAAAGTATGGGATGAGTGGTTCTAAAGTTTACATTGATATGATTCAACTTCCTACTAACGGACTCAACCAAGTGGGCGTTTAGCATTTGCGAAATCAATGAACATCGAATCTTTGTCCTTTGATGACTTATTAATGTCCCTCAGATTTACACATTTATCCGCCAGACGCCTCAATGCTGCCTCAAATCGTGTGGAGAGTTTCCAGCCGGCCTGGCCACCATACCTTGAATTGAAACTGCTGACATGTTCAATAAGGCCGAGTCTTGAAAGTTTGGATCGGGTTCTCTGGAGAATTCTTCTCGAAGTGTCATATTTGTGCTCAATGAATGCGAGGTCTGGCAGAAGATGCTCTGTCCATTTCAATTCAAACAGAATACATGCTGCTGCGTGCTGCTGATTACGATTACCTGGAAAAAGCATCTCAACCAAGTCAGAATAATCAGAGATTTCCTTACGGTGATTGAAGCTAATTTTTGTGTATTCGGCCATTTACTTTTCACCCCGGTCTTTTGATGCAAAATATAGGCTTCGACGCGGGACATAAGTGTCGAAGCCTTGTTAAAAAAAGTTGGGCCTGTATTTATAATTTTTGGTTTGCACCGGAAAATGGGCTATTGCGGGATTTGGGCACCCGTGAAGGCAGGTTGAACGGGAAGGCGTGGCTTTCCGATGGGCTTTACTATATGAATTGACGATACTGTTTCGGAGGGTAATAACCTTGTCAATTTAACAGGAGCTGCAACAGGTGCCAGTCAATAGTGGCTGTCGACGTAAAACTGTTCAAAAGCACGTTTTTGAACTATCTAAGTAAGATCCTTGTTTCAATATGCAAGATTTCTCCAGATTCGCCCTTAGTATCTTCCTCAAGTTCCAGCAGACTCATTGGTGCGGTACCATCTTCAATCATTTTAATGATTTCCTCAATGGTAATTCCATATTTGTTCATTTGGCTTTCAGCCGTTTTGGGCAAAATCATATTTCCAGCCTTCAGACTTGCCAATGGAATACTAAGAGCAATTACATTCTCGATTTCGTCTTTTCCCTCTCCGGTAGATTCCTGAACTATTATCTGTAGCATTGTTGCGCCTGTAGGTTTTTGTTTTGGTGATTTCGCTTCTCCAACGACCGAGGTTATACCGGACATATTCGGTACCTGTTGATTGGAGCCTTTTTCTGCAAAATACAGGTTGCCGAAGCTGCTACCACCGTCAGCTGGATAAAAGCTCAAATGCAGCCAGCCTTCTTTAATATAAGTAAAGGTGCGTGTAAATTCTCCGGTGCCACGTTTTACAATTGGGCCCTGTTTGCTACGGGTTTCACCATTTGTTGCATAAATGTGGAGCATTGCCTGATCGTGTGAAGACAACTTGTATTTCCCTTTTATTGTGTAAGTTTGGCCAACTTCGAATTTGCTGCCGGTTCCAAGGACTTCAGTGATCTCAATTGAATCGTCTTGCAGAAATCCTTGTTTTGTTATTTCAAAATCCACAGGTGTGATATCAACCTGCCCAGCGGGTGTTTGTGGTTTTTCAAATTCCCTCAGTTTTACTTCAAAACGATCTATTGCTTTAATATCCGTTCGATTAAAATTGAATTCTATTTCATCAACATAGTTCAGTGCGATCCCTCTAGCAATTCCTTTATTGTCATAAGTTTTTACGACCGAATTGATTTGATGTCCTCGTTCATCTAACAGCCGAATACCAATCTCCCAGAGTTTATGTGGATATGATGTTGCTGAAAATTTTAGCGTTGCTCTTAGGTTTCTGTCAAACACAACACTTTTTAAATTGAGCAAAGGCTGTTCCTCAAAAGATTGAAGTCCAACAGGTATTTCTTCATTCAGCTTCAGCTTGCCCTCGGTTCGTATTGATACAGGCCCGCGTCTTGTGCTTGGATGATCCTGGCCGACAAAGCTAAGGTACTCTAATCCAAGTTCTTTAACAAGTTGCCCAGCTCTCTTGAAGGCTTCGTTATTCTCTAACCACTGATTGCGATCATAGCTGTTTCGGCCACTTGGAATCATTCCAGGCTCATAGGCTACTTCAAGAACTGTTACTTCCTTGTTAGGTGGGTTGCTGAGTTTGTCTTCCAATTCTTCCCATGTTATTTGTTGTCCTTGATAACATAGCTTGTCTTTGTCAGAACCTGCAATAATTGTTACAAAGTATCGCTGTTTATATTCACTTTTCTTGGTTTCTGACAAAGGTTTGGCTTTTTCAGCTTCGATTTGTCCGGCGGTTTCTTTTCGAGATACAACTATTTGGTTTATCTTATCATCTTCAAACCAGAACAATAAGCCATGTTGGTTATAGTAAATCTTGCTAATTTTTGGGCGACCAATAAAACGTTGTTTCTTTAAGAGTACCTGATTGTCATATCTTTCATCAAATTCAGAAGTGGCTATCTCAGTGACTGGCTCGCCATAAACATCAAATACATCCTTCTTGGCCGAAGACATGCTTATCCCTGAACTCAATTTCCCTTTAAAACCTGGATTTAGCCTTATCTCTATTAAGTAATTTTCTTGTGGATTAACCCAGAACCCCAACCCATATGTTTTCCTATAATTAAGCCACCAGTCTTTTTCGTTATGGAGTTCCTTATCAGGCCCACCTAACTTCGATTTGATAGAGTCGCCCGTGCAACCGAAAATGATGTTATCAAAACCAACCCCTTCTTTAACAGTTACAGATGAATAATCGGCTTTCTCCACATCTTCAGCTACAACTTGCACATCGGTTTTGAAATCGGGCTTAAGGGAAACATTTTTGAAGGTAACATATTCATAAGGTCTAATCTGAAATTGAAATTCCTTGATACTATTTAGCGACAAATTGGCAAAAATGAATGTGCTTTGTGCCAAGCCACTGTCTGAGAGCCCTGTTTGCATATTACCCGTAAACGTGGAACCGTTTTTATCAATGGCTATAAGTCTTGCCGCTTCTGTAAAACAAATATTATCGGTTATCGTCATTACCAATCCGTTCTTGGATTCATTGGCAGCAGACAAGATAATCTTTTTGCCTTTAAATGTCTTCGATGTAATGCCATGTCCATTATGGGTTGCTATGGTATTCCATTTTCCAGCAGCAGCACCGGCTGTTATTTTTGTTTGTTTAATTCCTTTCTTGATATGAGCCCGACATGCAATTATACCTTCCGGCTCAATGATATCGATATTACTGCTTTCTTTTGAATCCTTAATCTTGCCTCTCTTAAAATTAAAATCTTCGCCAACCACCTTAAAAGCTATTTCATAGCCGGGATAATCTGATGTATACCGGCTTTTGTCTTCGGTAATTATTTTCATATCCAATTGACTTCCATCCGGCTTCCACCATTGTTTGTCTTTGCTTGGGTAATTACAAACTCCAACCAGTTTAACAGTCACGCCATTGGGAAGAGTTGCTTTAAACTCAGATTGTTGCTGGGCAACGTCGGTGGTTTCTTTAGACTTTTCAGCTTTTGCCATTGGCAGCAGGATTGAAGCGGTGATGATTATTGCTAACAGGCCTACAAAACCTAATTTTGCTGTTTTGGGGAATGGCCGACTAAGGATATGTTTTATCCGGCCTGATAACGCTTTTTTCGATTCAACGACACCTATCAGACGTAAGCTTAAAGCGGGCCGGCTGAAAGTCAAGCGGGAGATGTTCAATAGTGTCTCAGGGTAATCCTCGGCCCTCTCACCCATAGCCACTAATACCATTTCGTCAACAGCCTGTTCCCTGACCTTGCGGATAATCGCATTTGCCATCCACAGCAGCGGGTTATAGAAATAGGCAATCTGCAATATTGTCTGAACTAGGCTAATCGCCAAATCACCGCGTTTGATATGAGCCAGTTCGTGCAGGAGAATCGACCTCAAATCTTCTCTGTTCAATTTACTGGGGAGGTTTTGCGGAATCAGAATTGTCGGTCGAAACAGGCCGCAAACTGATGGACTTGCAGCAACAGGGGAAAGCTTTAAATTTACCTTTTCCCGTATTTTCATTTGTTGTTGGCAGTGATGAAAAGCACCAATCATTGAATCACTCGGATCTTTCGATTGAGCAAGCAGGCCTCTAACAAAGAACATTCGCTGAATTAATAATAAGGCCATTGCTATTACAACAGCTAACCATCCAAGAAAAGCAAAGCCTTGCCAGGATAATGAGGCCGTTACTGAGGAAGCTGTGATCGCAGATTCAACAGGGATATTGGCGATAGGCTTATGTGAAGTGCTCACTTGAGGCAAAGCTGTGATCGCAGTTTCTGGCGGCACTGTTTCGCTTACGGGTTCAATACCTGGTAAGATCGGTGCAGTTTGTTCAGTAACAAGGGGTTTTTCACTTACGATACCGGAGATACTGTCGCCGAACCAATAACCCAGCCCTGTCGGCGATGCAAGCGTTGTCGGCAGAACCAGCTTAACCAGTACCAGCATCCAGATACAGTAACGAAATACTGCTCGAACTTTTTTTCGAAGAAGCAAATCCAGCACAAGCAATACAATGATAAGCACGCTGGATTGAATCAGCATTGGGGTGGAGAAATCAATAAATGTTTTACCCGTTGTATTCAAGAATGTTATTAAACTATTCATAATATTGTCCCCTTATTTTTTAAGGATTCGTTTTTCTGTTTTTCCATACCGGTTTATTTCTGCTTTGAACCTGTTTTTCTGCATTTTCTTTGCTTGATAAAGTGTTCCAGTTGGCGATACTCTTCTTCTGAAAGCTGGTCGTTTTCGATTAGGAACTGCATCATGGGAGTAAAGGTTCCGTTAAAGGCCCTTTTAAGTGTTCTGGTGATTTCACTTTTGCGGGCCTGGGACTGGGTAACTGCAGAGGTGTAGAGATATAGATTACGAATCTTCTCTGTTTTGAGCAGCCCCTTCTTAACCATACGGTCCATCATGGTCTTGACTGTGGTATAAGCCCAACCCTTTTCATCCTGGAGTGCTTCCTGTACAGTGGGTGCCGCACAAGGCTCAAGCTCCCATACCTTCTGGAGAATGGTCCATTCACTTTCGAATAGTTCGAGATTTTCTTTTTTCATAACAAGCTCCTTATATCTATCTAAGTAATAACTACTCTACTCTGGTAGATATTGCAAGCAAAAAATAATATTTTTTTGAAAAATTTTTACACCCCCGTTTTTACGCCAAAAACCAACAAAAAAGGCCGGGGCAAACCAGCCCGGCCTTTTACGTTAACTTTAATATCATTGTTATTTAGAAATTGTTGCTTCCAGTTCAGCTAATTGTTCTGTTGAAATATTCTCGGCTGCCAAATCGCCGTATATTACCCTGTACTCATCATCTGAAATTTTCCATCGCATCAAGACCGCATCAACGTCATCTGACGTCACCTGATCTCCATAGTAGGCTGCATCCTTATCTGCCTTGACCAGCTCTGCATAAAACATACATGCACCCTGAACTGCCATCATCTTTGGCATAGCCTTATTCCTAATCCCTTCCTTTTCCTCTTGTGTAGGCTTAAAATTAGGATCACTAATTCTCTTGCTTTGCCATTCTTTCTCGGAATTAGTTTTTATAACTTCCGTGATTTCTCTCATAACATCCATCACCGCCAACTTTTGCGGGTATTTGCCGCCTGTAATTTCCGCGAAAATCCGAAGTCCCTTTACGGCACTTCCTTCATCCTGGCCAGGCATTTGCATTTCTGCCATGAGCTTATAATCCGAAGGTATGTTTGGCTCGAATATCTCAGGGCCAAGGTTTATGTCCCATTCAAAATTGTCCAATATCATTGACATCTTCATTGGGGATGTATCAGGCCCTGCAGACATCTCCATCTCCATTTCTAATAGTACTGGCAATTGAGTTTCTACATCTACCCAACAACGCGCAAGATATTTTTCGAATTGCCCGCCACCCGCTCTTGGATCATTAGTCTCTATGCCTTCGACCTTGACACCATCAATTATAGATTCTCCCAAATGTGTATATTCTCCCAGCATAATTTGCCTGATCATCTCCCTCGGATCGTTACCCTGTAACCGCATTTTTTTCAGCATTTCATCTGTTAATAACATCCGCATATACTGCTTCTGTGTGGGCATTAAACTGATAATTACTTTCTCTGAAGGGATTACATATTGTATCATTCTTACATTTCCGTCCATATATGTGCCAGCTCTAAAACCATACTCCGAGGAAAGGTAAATTTCCAATTCCTGTTCCTTTGCCTTTTCACCCAGTGGACCACCAGTTATCTTTGAATGTCCTTTGAAAAAGCAAGTCTGAATACGGCCAACTCGTTCGGCCAATGATGCCCACGCGACACTGGCCCCATCAATTGAACCACCAAACTGATTTATGGCAACAAGTATTGCAATAATTATTACTGCCGCAGCAGCAAACTTTGTTATTCTACTTTTCATAATTATTCTCCAAATATTTAGCCGCTTTGTTCCTTGCCCACTTTGCTGCCTGGTTAACATTTGTCTCACCCGTTCCAGGTCGCGAGCAGCAACTTCGGGCCTTGTTTTAAAGCTCGAAATAGCTTCAAGACGGCGTTTGATTTCTTTTTCGTTAATTTCAGACATAACATTTACTCCTTGCTGCCAGACTTACTTTTTTCATCCGTCAGCAAATATCTAAGCCGGGCCAAGGCCTTGGCAGATACCGACCGAATATGCTGAGGCTTTTTACCAAGCCGCAGTGCAATTTCTTCATAAGATCCCTGCTCAATATAATGCATAACGACTACCTCACGAGCCAGTCTGTTCAATCGTGGCATCACATCAAGAATTTGAGCAAGTTCTTCTGCCTGGACCATCTCTGCCAGCGGAGAAGGGTTGTTCTCAGCCGGCAGACAATCTTCGTCTAACGGCTGAAACTTTACTTTTGACTTTTTACGCCATTCAAAGGCCAGGTTTATAGCTGCTCGATAGGCGTAGGCAAATGAATTGTTGGCTTTATCTAATCCACTGGAATTGGATAACCTTATGAACAACTCCTGCATAAGGTCGCCAACCACCTCTTCAGAAAGTGTCAGCCTTGCCAGCATGGCATGCAGACGCACTCCTGAAGTATCCAGTAATTCCAGCACCTTCTTTTGTCGGTCGTTTACAATATTGCTCAATATTGAACTCCTGCAGCTACGCAGCTATTTTGCCTTGGCCTTCAACATTATAGATGAAAGAAAAGCCTCCTGCGCACCTGCTTTTTTTCTAAAAATCCCAAAAAAGCAAAAAAATGGCTGAACCAACAGATTCAGCCACAATCTCTAACAAAATTTTGTCTTTCGATTATCTGCCTTGACCTACTAAGGATCGCCTCATACAAACATAATGCAGAATCACTAAGAAGCCTATCCAACAAAGAGCTATTAATCCTGCAATGCTTACAGGACCACCCAAGTCTACCAGACTTTGTTTTAATACTATTTTAGAAATTATCCAACCTTGCATAAGAACTACCACTAATGCAATTATTAACCACGGCTTACTTCGAGGGAAAGCTACAGCCAAGCTAAGGGTTATTGGCATAAACAACAAATAAATATAAAAGTCACCTATATCCATCCCGTAATAACTAAGTATTGGCCCTCCCCGGAAACTGAATTCAGGCAGCATTGTTTCCAGAAAAGCTGATATGCCGGTCATCAGTAAAACTAACAGTCCTGCTAACAAAGTTACAACTACTGACAATATTAATGTACTGTAATATTTGTCTTTGCGTCCTGCCGGAAATAACATGGTTCGATAGGGCATCAGATCCAGTGAACATATACTAATTGCCGGCACAATAAATAAAAAACCAATCATTCTTTTATCATTTTCACTCGGCCCCATAAATCCGAAAAAAAGCACCAGAAAAATTATCGTGCCAAAAAAACCTAAAACATGCCATATATTCCAGAAGCCGAAAAATTTGCCAAACACCATATAGATATTACCCCAGATGTATCGGCCTCTGTTCAAAAATCCATACCGTTCCATTTTGCCTAAGAAAAACTCCTGTAGCTTCTCGAAAAACTTCACCTTGCTCTCGGTCATATTTCTATCTGCCCGAGCCTGTTTATATTTCTCAATCTTTGTGCGATTCCAGCTATCGAGCATTCCCATAATAAGTTTGCCGCAATACTTTCTTGCCAGAAAATCACGGCCAAGCAGCCTCCAAACCCAGATACATATCAGGGCGGACACTAAGATTGTCACTGTCGGCTGGTTGATAATTATGTTTTGCAAAATTATGTCCCATTTGAGAAAAACCGCACCAAAGATTACCAATGGAGAAAGTCCACCAGCCGGTGTAGGCACTGCTTGGAAGCTGACATATACTCCATAAAAGTAAACTATCAAGCCGACAAAACCACTGGCCAGAACAACCAGCAGGACATAAGGAAAGCCGAGTCCTGGATACCCCAAAAACAAACATCCTAAAAGCAAGTTAACAACACAGCCAATCCAGAAAATAAAAGCTCTCGGTATCCTACGATGACCCGGCAAACAAAACGAAAACGGCTTAGTCAAAATATCTTTTTGCAGACCTCCTGCCAAAATTCCTGTCATTAAACTGGCTATCAGATACCCCAAATACCTGTCGAACTTTGTTAAAAAGACTGGCATTAGAAGCAGCGGTGTCTGGCACAGAATCAGCACATACCAAAGCCATGCGCCACGCCGTTGATAAAGATGCTTCAAATTAGCTGTCAAAATACCCATTATTATTTTCCTATTCTCGACTCACAATAATTTTGTATATTTCTTCCAAAGGTAATGGTTTTATATCTACGGTGCAGTTTATCTCTTTAGCTTTAGTTTCTAAATCTGATGAAGTGTAATTCTGTACCGTAAGCACTGCCTGCGAATTGCTTCTTTCACAGCTAATTAAATTTTCAAAAGGCAGGTTTTGAGGCAACTGTCCGTTTAGCGATGTAAGTGTAATCTTGAGAAATTCCTCTCTTAGGCTATCAAAACTGCTGTCACGTAATATTTTCCCCTCACGCATAATCAACGTATGGTCTATAACCTTCTCAACATCGCTTAGAATATGTGACGAGATAATTATAGTGCGGTTTTCATCCTGGATTATCTGAAGCAGTAAATCAAGAAACTGGCTTCTGGCAATGGGATCTAAAGCAGATGCAGGCTCATCTAAAATCAGCAGTTCTGGATCAAAGCCTATTGCTAACAGTATAGCCACTTTTTGCCGTTGGCCAGGAGATAGTGAACCAACGCGATCCTTAAGAGAAATATCAAAATCAGCAATATACTTTTCTTCCAGGTCATGGTTCCAGGTTTCGTAATATGCACTTACATAACGGATTAATTGCTTTACTGTCATCCATTCGAGAAGTTCGCCTTCCTGGTGCACATAACCAATCCTTCCGAGCTCTTTCGGAGTCAGCTTTGCCGCGTCTGTTACGAATGTAATGCAACTGCCTCGATCAGCAAGATACAGACCAATAATGCATCTTAATAATGTGCTCTTGCCAGCTCCGTTGGATCCTAACAGGCCGATGATCTCCCCTCGTTTGATGTCCAGGTCAATATTGTCTAATGCCTGAATCTTGCCGAATCTCTTGTAGATACTACGCATTTGGACTATTGAATTTCCGTTTATCATTTTTGCCTCCGGTTTTTGGAATCATATTCTTTGTATTGTTTTTTGAAAAATTCTATGGCCTCGTCTTCTGACACCCCAAGTTGGATAGCGGTAATCGCCGCCTTGTTCACAACAGTGTCAAGTAATTTGGCTTTTATCTGGTCCAGTTGGCCTTTTTTAACTTTAGACACAAAAAGACCAATGCCTCGCTTTCTCTCAACAAGCCCCTCAGCTTCCAGAAATGAATATGCCTTGCTGATTGTCATAGGATTGACTTTCAGCCGTGCCGCAAGGTCACGAACCGTTTCCAACTGGTCACCTTCCTTTAGTCCATCAGTCATTATCTGCTGGCGGATTTGCCGGATAACCTGACGATAAATAGGCACGCCGCTATGATGATCAATTTCCAGTAACATAAATCTTGCCTTTTTTAAGTTAGTGTATTGCTTACTTAATACACTATACATAGACCAACAACTCTAGCAATAGAAAAATAAAAATTTTTAAGAAATTTTTTACCCCTGTTTTTGAGCAAAAAACCAAGAAAAAAGGCCGATTCTGTAAAAATCGGCCTTTTGGCGACACATCGTTTTCATACGAAAGTGTAGGTCTATTCGACTCCTCCATGAATACCCCAGCGACCAGGTTGTCCGTGTACTGGGCGAACACCAGGTCCATACGGCTCATAAATTGACTTTACTCCATTCTTTTCAATCTCGATTTTGCAGTGTACTTGGAATCCGCCAACTCCAGGCATTGGATGTGGCACCGCTTCGCCAATAGAAACTATTCGTACTATGTTCATATTGCCAAATATCTCCTGTATCTTTTCGGCTGGTATTCCTTCGAATAATCTTCCCGCTTCTGCATAATCCTTAGCAATGAGTGCCTCATAGAATTGCCGGATCACTTTGACAGCTATTTCTTTTCCGGTAAGATCTCCTTGTGCAAGGCCTATTTCCTGGGTTGTCTGGTCAACGCGCATGACATCGTCTGGGATGTCATCCATAGTAAACATTTTGGGGTCGATAGGCTGATTATAATCATAATACTCCAGCGTCATTACTTTTTGATACTGCCCACCCTGTAGCTTGTAAAGCTCGGTAGATATAACAAGCTTTGTGGCCTGGTCAACAAACAGAACCACACGCTGGAATGGTGAGTCATCTTTCTCTATTGATGTTGCTGTAATGACAATCAACTCAGCTTTATCCTTAGGTTCTTCAATTTCTAATTCTATTTTTCCCTGTTCCTTCTTTCTTTGCAAACGTTCAGCGGCCAGTTTAGGATCAAGTTCCTCAGCCATCTTGACCATTTGGGCCGCAACAGTTTTATCCTTTATAGTTACTAAACTTTTTTTCTTCTTCATCCATAATTGTGCTTTGTTATCTTTCCATATTACTAGCTTGGGGCCGTCACCGCCACCAGCCCATTCAGGTAAATCTATTCGCACGTTTTTGACCTGGCCTGCTTCATCAAATTCAACCCAGACCTTTCCATGCTCTTGGTCTGGTGAAACAGAACTTTGAATATGAAGGTAGCGGACACTATGGCTGGCCTCAATAGTCTGTTCTATTGCATAAGCAACTGATGTAGATTTATCTAAAAGAGTTATTGAAAAAACTGCTGCGATAATAATCACCGCGGCTGCGGAATATTTTGTTATTTTACTATTCATGATTCGTCTCCATAATCTAAACTGACGATTGATCCTGTCAGCCTGTTTTAACTTTTCATTTTGCTGGCGAATAATCCGATTGAAAACCGCATCTTCAAGATTGGTTTGCTGCCAGGCTTTACTGTTAGAAGTTAATTTTTCGCTAAGCTCTTTTAGCTCTTCCAATTCGGCCTGACAGTGTTGGCAATCTTTCAGATGTTCTTCAACTATTCGTCTTTGTGATTCGGACAAAAGGCCTTCGAGTAATTCGACCAGTTTTTCTTTACATTCTGTGCAATTCATTTTTGCACCTCTTTTTCATCACTTAGAAACTGCTTTAATTTCGCATAGGCTCTTGAAAGCTGTTTAGTGACCGTGCCAATTGGCATATTTAACTGTTCTGCAATCTGTGAGCAGGACTGGGTGGCATAGAACCTCAGAAAAACTATTTTTCTGTAAGAATCGGGCAGTTCGGCAATTGCTTTTTCCAGTTCCACATCAACCTTTTTTTTCTTACTGGGTTGTTGTGCCAGGCAGTCCGTTTCAGCAATTGATTTTGCTTCTCTTAGCTGTTCTTTTGCCACCCGGTTTGCGATGCCTAATAGCCAGGAATAGAAAGACTGGCGTTTTTTCAGCCCAGACAGGCCGAAATATGCTCGGACAAAGGTTTCCTGGGCGGCTTCTTCAGCCGAACTCCTATTGCCTAACTTACCTGCCAGATAAACTGACAAAACTGTCTGATACCGCCGGACAAGGCCGCGAAACTCGTCCGGGTGGCCATTCAGGCACTGTTCAATGTAGTATTGGTCACTTTCAGCCATCAACACCTCAAAACCAACTAAGAATTCGAATCCTCATTATATAGTGCAGAATATGCCGATTTTGCGACATGAAAAATAAAAAAGTTTGCTTTTTTTGGGGAAAAACTTCATAAAAAAACGCTGTGAGGCGAGTTATGCCCAACAGCGTTTTTGCCACAAGTTTTTGGGAAATTATCTTTCGAAATCTTTGGTGCCACCATATGTCCCAGCGATAACACAAGATTTGCTTCCATCTATATTGCGAATTTTCACTATTAGCTTGATATTCTTAATTTGTCCATCCGAATATTTAACCGTATATGGCACAACAGGACCTATACTACAACCCTTTTCATGTGAAGGTTGACCGATCTCAAGTATCTCTATCGGCCAGTCTTCGTTACGCTTGTGCTTGAGCTCCCAATTTTCCGCATTACAGATCGGCCGCAATTGGGCAAGATATTCCCAGTCTCCATCAATAAGAGCTCGCAGATAATCCTCTACTATCATCAGGCATGCCTCTTCATCACTTAGCCCTTCTACCAGAATACCACAGTTTGGATCGTTAAGATATTCTGGAAGCTTTTGTTGGAGTTTTACAACCTTGGCTCCTTCTGGTATCTTGAATTCAAAAATTCCCGCTGGCAATTCAGGATTGTACTCGATTCTTTCAGCATAGAATTGCGGCTTGCCTGTAAAATTAATATTTTCCCATTGTTTAAAACTTACTGGCATTTTGGTTTCAGCATCAAATTGAAACCACCATGATTTCGATTTTGGAACATAAATACATTTCGCGAAAATGCTGTCTCTACCAGTTTTTTCATCTTTGCCATACGAAATTTCCCAGTTTTCTGCAAGCTTCTTTATAACATGAAAAAATTTACTGCCTAACCAAGGATTAATAACTATATTCTTACGTTCAGCAATGTAGACAGTGTTTTCTTCAAACAAATGAGTATATGTTATGCCTGCCTTTGTCACCACAGAGATCTGATGCTCAGGTATCTCAAAACGAGTTTCGGCTGACTCTGTACTATCCTCATTAGGTAATGCCCATAAAACATATTTACCCTTAGATTGGGTACTTGAATCGACGGCATTGCCTGATATCTTGATCGAGTAAATATTTTCCAATGCTTTAATAGTATCTTCGATTGCCCATGCGGGCGTCACAGCCTTATCTAAAAATGTTATAGCCAGCACAGCGATTAAAATCACCGCTGCCGCAGTAGCAAGTTTTGTAATTGGTTTATTCATAATTATTCTCCAAATATCTGGCCGAATTGCAGCCAATTTTGTTTGTTTTGTTTTTTCTTGCGCTCTTAATAGTTTACTAAGGACGGCTTCATCTGTCTTAGTATTGATATCAAGGCTCAAATCTAATTTCCTGATTACTTTTTCTATATTCTTTCCTACTTTCATTTTTCTGCCTCGCCGTTCAATATCGAACGCAATTTTTCCAATCCGTAGCGATATCGACCTTGGATCGTACTCATTGAAACATTTTGTAATTTGGCTATCTGTCTAAATTTCATTTTAGCTCTTAAATGCAAAATCACTGCCTCTCGCTGCTCATATGGAAGTTGTGCCATGGCATTACTCCATTGCTTCATTTCTTCACTACATATAATCCAATGGTCAGGCGCGTTCAGATCAGAGATAATAGGTTCTGCTTCACTCAGGCCAACAGTTTGCCGCTGCTGCTTTGACCGGTTTTTGTTCCTAGCTCGATTAGCAACACATGTTGACAAATAGCTTTTAAAGTTTCCGTTTAATTTTATCTTTTCGGACGACTCCACCAAGGAAACAAAAACATCGTGTACCGTATCTTCGGCGTCGCTAACATCATTCAGAAGAACTGTAGCAAGCTTCAGCATATCTATTTTGTACTTTTCGTATATACGGCAGAGAGCTTCTCTGCTGCCGCACTTAAACTTCCATATGAGTATTCTATCTTCGAGCATCTGCAAATCAGTTCCCTAAGCTTAAGGATGGCCACCACTAATAACACACTTGAGCCAACCATTTTAATATAAAGAAAATAATTTTTTCTGCCAGTTTTTACTTTGCGAATGAAAAAAGCCGGTGTTTGTAGTGTAAAGACATGAAAAAGGCCGGATAAACTACCCGGCCTTTTATTGCGGATAATATCTTGAAACTATTTTTTTACTTTGAATTCATATTCATAAATTTCGTCCTTGTCTATATCCTTGCCTTGGCAACGCAGGATAAAACCACCATCAGTCTTTTTATACTCAAAATCCTTACCACTAAACAAATCCTTAGGCAAACCAGCGGGTAACTCACTAGGTAGCTTTCCCATCTGTGCTTTTATCAAATACAGCTCAATTGCTGTTTTAATCGCGTTATTGTGAGTTTTAAAACGCTTTGAAAGTGTGAATATTCTATCCACCGCGGGCTCGAGAAGTTCTGTTAAGAATAAGTCAGGATCACTCTTGACATCTTCCTTCATTTTTTTATGTAAATCCTTGAGTGCGGTATGTCCTTCTATATAAGGCATATCAAAAGCATCAATAAGACAGGCAACATGATTCTTATGGTACTCCCTATTACGATCAATAGCAGCTTTGTCGAGAGAAAGTATTTTTTCCATAACAGTCTTATCTACTTCACAGAGTTTTACTATGTCGGGTAATTGTTCCGGTGTCATAAATATTAGCACTGCCTCACGTTCACCTAAAATAGCCGGCTTAACGGAAAAAGGTATGCTGTCAATCTTTAGTAAGTCGTTTTTAAGCCTGGTCATATTTTGGGCATGCTGCGGCATATCTGAAATTATTTGGATAAGGCAATCATTAGTCATACCATTGATTGCAAGACCAACCAAATAACTTATATATATACGGTCATTTATATGGCGTGCCATTTTATAAAGGCCCATGCAGTGATATATTGCAGGGCCGTAACGTCCGTCTTTTGCCAGAATTTTAGCGTCAGCGATAATCAGTCGTGCTATTTTTCTCATGCTGCCTAGTGGCGGCATCTCCATTGCCACACCTTGGGAAAAATCCATCCCCCAATCACAGTCCTTTACCTCAGCGGCATCAAGTACGGTATTTATTATAGAACTATTCTTCTCTACGAACTCTCTTATCTTGTCGTTAACCTCAATTTCTCCCTTTTGCAAATCAGCCAACATATTGGCCATTTCATCATCTACTTCATAAAGCACTGCTGCTTTGTAGTATAAGACCGCAGCATTATTAGGTGGGTAGGCATAAACATAAGGTGCACTTAAAAAAAGTACAATCATTGCCAATACCAATTTACTATTTTTTGGACCATTCATAATATTCTCCTTTTCTAGATTTCCTAACATCCATTCAATTCACATATTAATTGTTCTACTGTCAAACTCGTTTTTAACCCGGGCTTTACTTTTTTCTCAGCTTTATCAAACTGTTTTTCCATGGCCGGCATACCACCATCTCGAAAAGCCATGTTAAGCGTAATAGCACTAACCAACTCAGCAGGTGTTTCAAATATTGCGACATTTTGCGATACAATGGTCTTATGCTGCTCAAGTCCATCTCGATCATTAACAGTAAGTAAGTATATGGCTAATAGCAAAATAATCACAGCTGCTATCTGGCCTATTCTGCTCTTCGTAACCATTCTCCAAATATTCGGCTGGGCATTAGCCAAATTCCCGTTCTTTACTTTGTCAAGTTTGCTCATCGAATTGGCAAGGATTCTTTTGTCGAGGTCGCTGTTTGTAGTGACCTGCAGCTTATTTTTATAAATATCCCTGATAAGTTTTTCTGTGCTTTTAGCTTTTTTCATTTTCTAACTCACTGTTCAATATTGTACGCAGTTTACTTAAACCATAACGATAGCGACTCTTGGCTGTATTAACCGAAATATTTTGCAATCTGGCAATTTGTCTAAATCTCAGGCCATTGTAGCAGTGCAGGATTACTGTTTCACGCTGTTCATAAGCAAGCTGATCCATGGCATTTTGCAGGAGTTGGTATTCTTCGGCGAAGATAATAGATTGTCCCGGCCCATTAGTATTTGCCTCGGCCTGCGATACTTCATCAAGCCCAACCGTCTTTTTTCGACCTCTTTGGCGATAGACGTTACGGGCATGGTTCGCGACGCAAGTTGTCAAGAAACTTTTAAGATTCCCTGTCAGGCGAAGTTTCCCTGCTGATTCTGTGAAATTGACAAAAGTATCATTCAAAACATCTTCAGCTAGGCCTATATCATTTAAAAGAGCTACCGCTAATTTCAGCAAATCGTCCTTGTATTTTTCATAAATACGACATAACGCGTCCTTGTCGCCGCGGTTAAACCTTATTTTAAGTCGAGTATCCTCAAGCATTAACGTTCCATTTATTCAGAGCAAAACGATCGATCGTCACCTATATGACAAACAACAGGACCTTTTGGGTCTAAGTATAATCGATTTTTTTGAAAAATGCGCAAAAAGAAAGCCGAGCAAAAGCCCGGCCCGTTTATTGACAAATATATTTGTTTAACAATCAATTCTCTTTAATTTCTATTAAAGATTCGACAAACTCTCGCAACTTTTTGTCGTTTATTTGTCTATTGGCTGATAAACTCATGACCGTCCCATCAGGCATAACAATCATCCTGGTAAATCTTTCTTCGCTAAGATTTTTAATATCAAAGAACCCCAAGTTTGTTTTTGCAAAACTTTCCAGAAAACGTTGTGCATATATAGAGCCATTTGGATGTGTATAAAGTTTTACTCCACTGGGGCTTTCAAGTACAAGCTGCTGTTTGGGTATCCATACCATTCTTTTCGCGTCATAATAATTTCCCTGAGCCATTATAATCATGTTTCCGTCATTGATTTGTATCCCAGTTATATACACTTTGGATCTTGAGCCAAGTGGATCAAGGGTCTCCATTGTAATGATCTTCCCCATCCATGGTAGTTTTTCAACTGCATAAGCAGTGTGATTAAGTTTGCCTAGAATTTCTTGAGCGGTAATCTCTTTAGGCTCAACGGGCCTATAATCATGAATTATTGTCTCTACCTCATATCCATCAGGGATGTTTGTACTGAATGCAGATGGGTCAAGCTCAAAATCAAATTCGAATTCATCCAAAAAAATGGTTTGTCCTGCCTGAGTATGTATAAGCTTTATCTCAACTGGCAATTTCGTCTCTGCATCTACCCAGACTGTGAAATCATTAAACTTGTTTGGCTGATGTCTGAAGCCGTGCAGGACTTTTCCGTCTTGCTTTTTTGTGCCAAGTCTTTCGGCAGACTCCTGCTCAAATCGTTTGACCATATCAATTATGTCAGGATCTTTTTTAGGACCAAAACCAATTAGTTTTGTGACTGTTGCCCTCTTCTGATCAGGATAAAGCTCTACAGTTACTGCATCCTTTGCCTGCATATCAATGATATGTATGGAGCCGTCTTCAACTTCCTGCCGTCTTAGCGAAAGATTCATATGGTACACATCCATCGTTGGCAATTGAGGGCCTTTTTCACGAACAACTCGTTGACGGCATTTATATTTTGTATGAAGGTTGATTTGTTCAACCACCTCAGCCCATGCTACACCTGCCATGTCGACTGAACCACCGAACTGATTTATGCCAAGGAGTATTGCAATAATTATTACTGCCGCGGCGGCAATCTTTGTTATTCTGCTCTTCATGATAATTCTCCAGATAGAGATTGTTTCTGTTTGTGAGTGATCATTGCTTTCCCTTGAATAAGCTTCAAATTCGTTTGCCGATCGCTCTCGAAGTTCAGACAGGAATTGCTTATCAGGCAAAACCTTTCCTTTTTCAACAGTAGAAAGCAATTTAGAAAACCGTTTATCTTTTTCGTTATTATCTGTCATCATAACGACACCTCCTTCGAATCTGGCGTCGACTGTATTAACTTGCTAAAAGCCATGCGAAAAGTTTTCCTTGCTCTGGCCAGCTTTGATGTAACAGCAACAGGGCTGCAATCCATGTTATCAGCTATTTTGTTTACTGTTTGGTCATCGACATACTTGGCTAACAGCAAAGTCTGGTATTCATCCGGTAATTTGACCAAAGCAAACCTAACTAAATCTGCTAATTCACGAGCCTCAAGTACTTCCGGTGGCATATCCTCTCTTGCGTTAATCCAATCGATCTTTTGGCCATCTAAAGAAGCCCACCACTTTTTAGCTCGAGCAAGTATTATCTTCGGATCCTGCTTGCGGTAGTATAGAGCACTTTGCCGCCTGGCTATACCACAGAGCCATATCCACAATGAGCCTCGGCGAGAATCAAAATTCTTAGCTGAGCGAGCTGCCGCCAAAAACGTTTCCTGTACAACATCGGGTACACCTTGGCAATTATAGTCCATAAGCCGAGCAACATTTCGCCAAAGACGTTCCGCATAGGCCTCGTATAGCTGCAACCACGCAGATCGATCACCTTCCTGCAGACCTTTCGCTATTTCTTGTTCTGTATCTTTATCCATATCCAACTTTAACGGGTACCCAAAACCGGTTCAGGGCTTAAGCCTTTACTATATTATTTGCGCTTCAGCCTCAAAATCTGTCGCAAAAAATCTATTATTTTCACTTTTCCCAAAAAACCAACAAAAAAAGCTGGACCAAAGAGTACTTGTTCACTGGTCTTTTATGTCCATCATTGGAATCTCAATTGATGTTTCAGGGCAAATGCTAAATGATTATTACGTAAAAAAGGTTTGACCCCATTCTCCAAATAAGTGAGACCAAGAGAAATGGCCAATTTGATCTGTGCCGGCCATCCAGAAGAGGGTAAGCGTTTAAAATATTAAAAACTTCCTCTTCGTGCAATTATTCTTCGGGTTCAAGACATCATGTCGACTTACTTTACACTGTGTTTTCCAAGCAGTTCGCTCAACTTTTCATTTCCTTTTTTCTCAGCATAATCCAAAGGAGTGCGACCTCGTGTATCTTTAGCTTTTACATTGGCGCCTTTGTCAATAAGAAGCCTAACTGTTTCTTCATTACCCGCACTGGCAGCCAAATGTAAAGGGGTACGGCTCTCCCCATCTTTTGCGTTTACATTGCTACCGCTCGCAATCAGCAGCTTAACCAGATCGATGGATTTGTTTCTAACCGCATAATGTAAAGGGGTTTTGCCATATTTGTTTTGCCAGTTCACATCTGCACTGCGGGTTATAAGAAATTTTGCAACATCTTTACGGTCACTTTCAACAGCTTCGTAAAGCGGGGTGTTGTCAGATTTATCTTTGGCGTTAACATCAAGACCTTTGACCAGAAAAAGTTCTGCTACATCTGTTAGACCTCTTTCAGCAGCAATGTGCAAAGGAGTTCTGTCTCTATTATCGCGAGCCTTGATGTCGGCACCTTTTGTTATTAGAAGTTCGGCAATTTTCTTAGCGTTACCCATCCCAAGTGAATGCAGAGGTGTCGAGCCATCATTCTTCTTAGCGTTAACATTCGCACCGTTATCAATGAAAAATAGAGCTAATTTTTTGTGACCATATGTAGCACACATGTGTAAAGGAGTCCCACCAGCTTCGCTTATGGCATTCACATCAGCACCTTTGGCGATAAGTAGCTCTGCAACCTTTTGCTGTTCAATGGCTTCTTCAATTTGTATACTTGCTGTCATGTGCAAAGGTTGAATGCCGCCTCTACCTTGAGCCTTAATGTTTGCTCCTTTACTAATCAATAATTCTGCCAAATCTTTATTACCCCTCGAAGCGGCAAAATGCAAAGCGGTCCAATCTTTTTCACCTCTGGCGTTTACATCAGCACCGTTGGCAATGAGAACCTCAGTCACATCTTTATTAGCAAGGATCAGAGGAGTTCCACCGTAAACATTTTCTTTCGCATTCACGTCAGCACCTTTTGAAATGAGCAATTCGGCTATTTCTTTGCTCCGGACACTATGCAAAAGAGTTCGTCCTTCCTTGTCTTTAATATTCAAATTTGCTCCATTTGCGATAAGCTGTCGAACAATATCTATATGATCTTTGGACACGGCAATGTACAAAGGTGTCCTACCATTCTTATCAGCAGCATTTACATCAGCACCTTGCGAGATAAGAATTTCAACTATTTCCTTATATCCATTCCGGGCGGCATCGTGTAAAGCAGTAGAGACATCTTCAGCTTTAGCATTAACATCCAACCCCTTTGCAATAAGGAATTCTGCTATTTGTTTGTCATCAACATAAAACAGGGCTGTTCGGCCTCTCTTATCCTTAGTAGTTATGTCAGAACCTTTTGCGATGAAGCTTTGTACTTTGGTAAAATCTCCCATATAGACAGCGGCACTCCATTTTCAAATCTCCATTGTCCTGCCCTTGTATCTCTTTCCACGTCAATCAACTTAAGAATATCTACCCATCCGGTATTTTCCGGCGTCTCCTGTATGCTGGCAGTGGATCTATAGAGCTGCTGGACTTCCTGAGCAGATAAAGCACGATTATAAATTTGTACGTCGTCAATCAGGCCGTTGAAAAACTTCTTATTCCAATCGGCACTTATGGGATTGCCACCAATTACTAATTGCGTCCAATCGCTTAATCTGGCCGAACAAGTTAAACTTCCAACCATTATTCCATCAAGAAATAGTTTATAACCATTAGTTGTACCATTAATCAACGTAATTGCAGCGTGATGCCATTTCTCATCATTTATTTTTTGTCCTTTAAAGGGCAATCTAATCATATCTGAACCTGCATCGATATACGTTCCCAAACAATATGCACTATCCATGTACATTTCCAGGCATATAGCACGCTTTGTATGAAAGTTTATCATGAATTGGTCTTTAGAGTTGCTTGTTTTAAACCATAAAGATATTGATAAATCACCCATGCCAAAATCAAAAACATCCGAATCGGGTATCATTACATAACTATCTTTGCCATCAAAGCTAAGTGCTCTGCCGATTTTGCCAGTTGTCCACGTTGCACCATAGATTTGTCCATTGTTATTTCCTGCAGAATCGTGAGCTATATTCCCGTTACCTTCCTCAAATTTCCAGTAGGCAATTAGTCCTGAAGGTGCCGATGGCTTTATATTTACCTGACTTTGATAGAGTTTTTGGATTTTCTTAGCGGACAAAGCACGATTATAAATTTGTACTTCATCAATCATGCCGTTAAAGAAATGCTTGTTCCAGCTTCCTTCAGGATTTGCACCTATTGTTAGATTCGACCAATCACTAAAAAACTCTGAGCAGGATAGGCTTCCAACCATCGTTCCATCAATAAATAGTTTATAGCCATTTTCTTTACCATTCTCCATAGTGATTGCCATATGGTGCCATTGGTCACCATTATACTTTTTATTATTATATAAAAGCCTGATTTCTTTTGTGTTTGTGGCGATATAACTGCCAACATAAGATTTGGAATTTATATACGTTTCCACGCACTTTGTTGCACCGTTAAATCTTACTATAAATTGGTCTTTAGCACTGGTTGCTTTGAACCATGCCAAGATTGAAAAATCGCCTTTCCCAAAATCAAAAACATCTGAGTCAGGTATCATTACAAAATTATTTTTGCCATCGAAGCTAAGTGCACCACCATTTATACCATTTGTCCAGGTTGCGCCGTGAATGGTGCCGTTGTTTTTGCCTGCTGAATCATAAGCTATATCCCCAACACCTTCATCAAATTTCCAATAAGCTATCAGTGCACTGTCCTTCGACACTATTAACCATAAAAAATACGCCAACGTTGTCGCTAAACAAACAAGCAATAATATTATGGCAGTATGAATCAACTGTTTTGAGAGATGCCATCTTGAAGGTCTTGTCTGGTCGGCTTTAAGACGCGCTTGGGCGGCGTTCATTCGAGCGTTAAGGGCGTCTCTTTGGGAACGTAATTGAACTAACTTGGCATCTAATTTTGCTAATCGCAGACTTATTTCTTCTGCTTGTTCTGCTTGTTCTGCTGCAAATTGAGCTAATTCAGCAGCGGCCTGTTCACTTTCCTGTTTTTCCTTTAAGGCCCGCTGTTTTGCTTCTGTATTCTTTGTAACCTCAGCGCGCTCGCCGGCAGCTTGTGCGGTCTTTCTATTTGCCTTTGCCTGAACTTCAAAATCTTCAGCAGCAATTTTGGCTTCTTTGGCAAGTTCAGCCAGCTTGTCACGTTGCCTCTGGTATTCCGCTACAGCACCATCGACCTGCTGAGTGGTTGTTTGCATATAATCAATAACTTGTGGGGCATGTGTGCCAAAGAAATCAGCGATCTTGTTTCGCAGACGACCAAACAAACTTTTGCCTGTAAGTTTCGACAGATTAGCTGGCAGTTCTGGTGTGCTATAAAATCTTGGGGCTTCGATGATACGTGTTTGTGATGTGCTGGCTGCTTTTGCGCCCTCTAAATCAATATTCTGCAATACCGTCAAAACATCGTCTGTTGATTGGAAACGGTCCTTGGCATCTTTGGCCATCAGTTTCATTACAACATCAGCAAGTTTTTCCGGCACTTCCGGGGCAACTTCAGATAATGGAGGCGGCGGTTCATAAGCATGCTGAAACATCATTGAAGTTGCTGATTTAGCATCAAACGGCAACTTGCCGCTGAGCATCTGGTACATCAGGACACCCATGGCGTAAAGGTCGGTTCGGCAATCAACTTCCGAGCCACGGGCCTGCTCCGGTGCTATGTAATCGGCTGTGCCCATTATTGTTCCGGTAACTGTAATTTGTGTTACGGTATGAATCGATTTAACCACACCGAAATCAGTTACTAAAGCCCGCCGACTGTGACGGTCAAGCAGGACATTACCCGGCTTAATGTCACGATGGATTAAACCTCTTTTATGTGCTGCACCAATACCAGCCAAACATTGCTCGATAATCGGCATAGCTTCACTGACGCTTAGTTTTTTGCACCGCGTGAGCAAATCAGCAAGTGATTCACCGTCAACATACTGCATAACAAAGAACTGATATCCCTGATCTTCGCCGCTGTAGTAAATGCGGACAATATTCGGGTGGTCGATTTTTGCAATTGCGGTCGCTTCAGCGTGAAAACGCTTAACAAAATCTTTCTGCCGTGCTAATTGAACTGGCAGCACTTTTATAGCCACAAAACGATCAAGGGCCTTTTCGTAACCCTTGTAGACATCACCCATCCCACCGTGACCGATACATTCGATTATTTCATAATGGCCGAGTTTTTTAAAAGGTAACTGGCCATCAGCGTCAGTTTTTGATGATGGCTCTATAAAAATACTATCAGGCAGAGAAGACCTATCTTTAGCAGCCGGTTTGCCTGAGATGACAGCTTCAATCTCAGAAATAAAAGCCTCAGTGGACTCAAACTGCTCCTTTGCATTCATTCCCAAAGCACGGTCGATGATTGAGACTATTTCTTCAGGCACATCAGCTTTGGCCTTACAACTGTGAAGATAGTCCGAAACGCTATGGCCTGAAACCATAAAACAAAGCAACGCACCCAATTGATAAAAGTCTATCTGGTGTGGATCGAGAAGAATACCTGCTTCAGTTAAGACCTGTCGGGCTGCTTTTATTTCGGCTGGTAATGAAAGTGGTGGAATATTATGCAATTGCGGAGGAGAAGGAATCAGGTCAACTCCAATTCCTCCCAAAGTAACTTCCCGCTCAATTGAATCAAGCGTCGCTGTCAGTGCTTCATCAATGTGAATTGTATCTGCGGAAATTTTGCGATGAATCTTGCCCTGGCTGTGTAACTCGCTAACAGCATTGACCAATTGGAGAGTCACTTTTGCTACATCTTTAATACCCAGAACACCTTTTTCAGCAATTTTTTTTGCTAAGGTGTGGTCATCTTCAATTTTTGAGTTATCATCAGCCATAAACGCCTCTTAAATCACAATAATTACGCTTCAAGGTACAGCAGAGATGTCAATTCGTCAAGGCTAGCAATTAATTGCCAATAGTTCATTATATCCCCTTTCCTAATCAAAATCATACGATAGTTGCATATAGTCTAACCGGTTCTTCATTGAAATATGCTTGGGCAGTATAAGTACAGCACCTATTCCGCATGCCAAACCAAGCAGATGGCCGAGGTTCGTCCAGTTCCAGCCTCCCCAAAAGATTCCCGCAACCTGCAATACAGGAACAATGAATAATCCCCATAAGGCTTTGACTTTGAATTGACCCCAACGTATAAACCAGTAAATCCAATGTTTCGGTTTGGAAAATAGCGATACCACCAAGCTCAGCGGGAAAATCGCAACAAAAATAATATCTATTAATGCTGCCGGCATCAGCACCAGGCAAATTGCCACAACGGAAAAAACAGCACCAGAAGCACCGACAATATTAACCCTCAAAATCAACCTTAAAAGAATACCAAGGGCAATCACAGTGCCAAGATAAACCGTCGAATACCAGAAATTGCCAAGCCTGCGGTTAACCTTATTGCCGAATACCCATAGTACCCACATATTTCCAAGCAGATGCCAAAAACCTGTATGGGCAAAAGCATAAGTAACTGTACTGTACACAAGACCGGAACCGATAGTTGCCTTGGGAAAGCAATAAATCAAAAGGTTAATAGCAATTAAAACTAAATTGACAATTGGTATGATTTCTTTATCACGGGTTTGTCCGACCTTAATAGGTAAGCAGAAAAACATGAGTATCTCCATTTATTTCAGGTTAATTGTTCTATCTGCCCGCAAATGCTGACTCATCGCAATTTACGGCCTTTCACTAACTTTATGTAATAAAGAAGGAGATTTGGTAAGAATTGAGGAAAATTATTTATGTTTTTTTGACAGATTACTCGGCTGAAAGGTTCGGAACTCTTGGAAGTACCTGTGTCAAACGACGCAGTGCAGCAGTAACAGCCTGCGTTTGCCTCTGGGCTACCTCCACAGGGGCAGTACTTTTATACACTTGGGTAATAGCCTGTTCCAGCCCGCCGTGATCCTTTAGATATTGGCCGATTCTGCCCCATTCAGCGTTAAATTCATCATCTGCTTCTTCCGGCTGGCAATATCTTTGCGTGTGTTCATCTACCAATTCTTGTAGCTTGGCAGCTAATCGCTTGCGGGCAGCTTTGTAATAGTTTTCCGCGTCGGTCTTCTTTATCCCCAGAGCCTTGGCTATCTGAGGGTTAGCCATCTGCTCACATACACGCCCATAAAGGACTCGGAAATAATTGCCTTTGCCCGTTTGATGGTATTCAGCCATTAGTGTCTCGACAGCCTGCAGTAGTATGCCCTCTACCCAGGCAGCATAGAATTCGTCGATGTATTCGACGGGTTCATCCATAGCTTTAATCGTTGGCAAATCCGCCCTGGCAAGCAATTCAGAAGCGTTTTCAGCGAGCAGGCGTTGCCTGCCTTTTTGTATTCGTGCATGATTGCCCAATACGTGCCGGACAACCGTACATAGAAGCGTTCGCAGTTTTGACGAGCGATCTGCAACCCAGCGTTTGAGTAGTTGGTTACGCAAAATGGCCTCGAAAGTTTCTGATGCCACATCTTCCGCATCTGCGATTCCAAGCTCGGCCCGCTGCTGGGCAAAACGACAAACAGGTAGCCAGTAGTCACTTAAAAACCGGTGCCAGTCTCGTTCGTTGCCCTCTGTAACTACTCGAAAAATCAATGTTTTGCTGGTTTGCGGGAAACTCATAACTCAAAAGTATACCCTTTTTTATGGTTCCGGGCAAAAAGAAAATGTTACGGTCTTACCGAGTACGCTGATTCATTACATTAAGCAGGTGGAAGGACCAAATGAAGTAAGTAGCAAGGAAGCCTGAAAAACAGTTAATTGAACAAAACAGAAACCTAATATTTTAAGGAGACACAAAATGGGAATTTTTTCAAGAATCAGCGATATTATATCAGCAAACCTCAATGATATGGTTGAGGGAATGGAGGACCCCGAAAAAATGCTTCGCCAGGCTGTTCGGGAAATGGAAACAACCATCGACCAGGCTAAAGAAAGTACCGCCAAAACTATGGCAGGTCAGAAGATGATCAAAACAGAACTTGAGAAGAATCGTCAGCAGGTCAAACTATGGGCCGGACGTGCCGAAACTGCTGTAGCAGACAACAATGATGAACTGGCCAAAAAAGCTATTGCCCGCAAGCAAGAACATGAAAAACTGGTTGTAGCTCTTGAGGATGAAATCGCCGAGGCAGACCAAACCATACAAAGGCTTCGCCATCAATTAAGTGGTATGCAGGCTAAACTCGCCGAGGCAAAACGTCGCCTAACCACGCTTTCTGCTCGCAAACGTGTAGCTGATCTGCGTTCAAAAGTAAATGAAGTCTCAGAAAGTACTTCTCCAAAAAGCAATGCTTTTGCTAAGTTTGATCGTATGCGTGAAAAAGTAGAGATGGCCGAAGCTCAGGCCGATGCAATGCGTGAATTAGGCTGTGAAACTGGTGCCAATGCAGATCTTTCACTCGAAACCGAACAGGAAGCCACCAGTGCCGAAGTAGAAGCCGAACTGGTAGAACTCAAGAAGAAAGCTAAAGCGTAATACTCGTCACATGTGCAAATATTCTACTGTCGATAATGTATTAGTCTTTTGCAAGAAGTCTGGGGCTATAGCAACTGGGGCGTAGCTCAACCAAGTGACACTGACGGCGATGAAGATCGATTAACAATGTGGGCAGGAGGACTAAATGCGAAGCATTGGAATGACATATCACAGTATAATGGTTCACCTGGTAACTATGGTTATATAGTTGAGTACACCGTACCGGAACCAGCAACTTTGTCCCTACTGGCCTTGGGTACACTAATAATTCAAAAAACGACTTTTGTCCAAATTCCCTTTGGCCATATGACCAAACGATTTACATACACAACAATATTTGTAGCAGGTGAATGTTTTCAATTTCTTCAATCACATAATAAATGTGCCAAAAGTCAAAAGACCTTGTCCCCTTTATCATGAAGAAAGAGCACACCTTCGTGGCTCCATTGTCACAAATAACAAAATCAAAGCTTTGATACAATCTGAGCTGTAGTACTTTTTAAGGTCTTTTTTAAGACTTTTTTCGTCCTTTTGGTATTTTGATTTAGCAAACATCTATATAAGACAGATGACTGCAGAACAGAGCTATCGCTACGATGTGGGAAAAACCGCAGTTAGAAAACTGCGGTGAAAAAGAAATGAAAGGAATCACCGATGCGAAGGATAGAAAACGATCCTTTTAGCCTCTTTGTCGATTGCCAAGGACAACCGCGGGTTTTCGAACATTGGTAAATACTCGTTGCCTTCTTCGTCCGAAGACAGCCATACCTGCCAGTCATCACTGACTTGGCTTCCAATTTCATTCAGCAGCCTTTTCAAAGCAGCAACATTCATAATTGTCTGGTTTGCCATAGTTCACCTCCAATCAAACAAACAGGTTCTAAAACTTTAATTGTTTTGGGTACAAGAATTTCTTCTTCGGTAATGCGATAGTTTCGGCACATGTTAACAAAAGCTAAAACAATATCATCGCATAACCTGTCGAAATCCTGTACCAGTTCAACTCGCTCTCTAATATCACTCAAAGTCATATTCTCGAAGTTTTCATGCATATCTACGTCCTTGCCCGGCCAGGTAAAAACCTGCATATGAGTCTGCTTGAAATTCACTCTTGCCCGGGCCTCGCATCGGCCGCAAGTACCGATTTGACCTTCCGGTACAGCCTGGTAATTCTTCTGGCCGCAGTGTGTGCAGTAGCTTTCATAGCCGCTTGGTTTTATGCCGCCTCGATACATGACAACATATCCGCCGCTTCTGCCGTTGATACCAGCCTGCCAGAGCCAATTATGTCTTCTGCCGAAATCTTCCAGCAGGTCGCTTAGTTTTTCCTGCCACTCAGTTAACTCAAGCATTTCCCAAAACGTGTTATCATCAACACAGTCGGGTTTATCGATGTTGTACAGTTTGATGTTGTTCGCGTAGCTGGTAGATTTGTTCCAGCTGTTCATTGTGTGATATCTGAAATGTTTCCGAAGAAACTTAATCATCGTCTCTCGGTACCGTTTATCAACTTCTTTGTAATACATTTTGTCACCTCATCTTTCTAATCCATAATTAAAGCACCTTTTTTCATTGCCTCGCCTATATTGGAATAGGCACTATCAAGAATCTGGCTTTCAGTTAATTCTTGTTCGCTGTCATCAATAAGATTCAGCACATAGAAGCTGTTATCATCAGGGTAGTACCTGATATGCTTGGAACTTCTCAGTCCGCCGTTTAGCAGAATGAAGCAGTCCAGACCGTTCTTTGCCAACTCTTTAAACTGCTCGATGGTTCTTATCCGCCTATCTTTGGTTTCTTGTTTTGACATATTTACACCTCCAATTAAAATGCTTAGCGATAGTCAATCATTGCTATCGCTAAGCTTAAGGTTAACATTAACACACACCCACATTGATCTCCGAAGCCAGTAGATTGACCTGTATATCAGGATCAACCGGCAGCAACCGCAAATACTTTGTAAATTGAGCGAGCATAAAGCCGGCTGCAATGTTGGCACAGTAGATTGTGGTTTTGGCTGTGCAAGGACCTGCATGGGCCTGCTCAGTGGCAAATAGTGTTTGTGGATAGTATTGCCTGCTGTTTTCATCACAGGCCGTTATCACTCGCAAAACTTCCGCACTCATTCGTCCATCAACAAAGAAATTAACTTTATCTTTGACCGCATCCCAGATGTGCTTGCGTGCATCGATCTTGTCGACACAGACAAACACACAGTTGCCAACAGGTGTAGTCCTCTTGAATCTGTCCAGGATAACTTCAACCTGTAAGTCATAGTTAATCTCCCGGCAGAACTCTGCTGTGACATCAACTTTAGGCCGTTTGAGGTCTTTTTGCATATAGCCCTGAGTTGTTAGATTGCTGAGATCCACATGGTCAAAGTCAACTAACTGGAGAACCGGAACACCAATCGCAGTAAGCTGAATCGCTACCTGTCTGCCGATGGCTCCAACACCGATTACGGTTGCCTTACAATCCAGTATCCGGTCTCTTGGGACAATGTCAGCTTGTCTGGAATATCTTTCATTACTCATAGAACACCCCGCTTTCATACTCATCCCAAAAATCGCTTCGTACAGCCAGTTCATCCATGAAAGCCTGCCTTTCTGCCGGATGCATCATGTCAAGCTCTTCGAGTAAGTCTTCACCTGAAAACGCTGCCGCTTGAAACTCATCGGTCCCGCCAAATATCCCGGCCTCATTTT
>JBDRHL010000090.1:0-2545 GCA_043816955.1 Planctomycetota bacterium
GACCAGGATAGACCTGATAGTCGAATCTGTCCAGAATCCGCTGTAGATGTGAGACCACTTAGGCCCGCGTGGCGTAGGGGTATCTTTTTGATTGAGTGTGTTGGCAAGCGACCTGTAGCCTTTGCCCTGCTCTGCATACATTTGGAAGATCTGTTTGGCTACTTTTACACGTTCCGGGTCACTTAATGCAAGTTTGGCCTGGTCACGTTTGGATATGTTCAGCGATTCGCCACGGGCAAGAGTACGAATTAGATCTCCTTTTTCATCGAGGAGCTGCTTTGAGCCATCGGGCATGAAGCGGAGGATAAAAAGAAATCCTCCATTGGCATTTTCGTACCGCAGGTCGTAGCCGTAGGGGGGTGTGCCTCCCATCCACCAGCCGCCTTCGACCTTTGAGAGCAGACCTCTTATAGTTACCTTCGATAAATCCTTTGACTCCTGCC
Source organism: Planctomycetota bacterium (assembly GCA_043816955.1). Classification (GTDB taxonomy): domain Bacteria; phylum Planctomycetota; class Phycisphaerae; order Sedimentisphaerales; family CAYZTY01; genus JBDRHL01. The sequence continues at coordinate 444 of JBDRHL010000090.1, forward strand.
TTGCCTGCCACTGCTTTACCGGTCGAAGCAGATCATCAGTAGTATCGCCATTAAAGTTCTCGGTGATATAAAGGACTTCGACACCATGGGTTTTGAGGATATGCCTGTAATATCCCGCCTCATCGTTGTCGACCCTGCCAAAGCGTTTTACATCGTATACGATGATCCTGTCGAATCGCTTGGTCGATTTCTGGGCATCCTGGACCATCTGCTGGAAGGCGCGCCTGCCCAGTGTGGATGTGCCGCTTATGGCATCATCGATATAGAATTTTACCAGGCTGAGATCGTGCTCTGCGGCATAGGCCTCTATGGCCTTTTTCTGGTCTGGGATGGACTGTTCCTGGCGGTCGGTCGAGCGGCGGACGTAACCGACAGCCCGGTTACCTGGCTGTGTCGTATGGTTTGATCTTGTCATAAATAGCCTCCTTATAAGGGCTTACATTTACCCTATATGAGGCCTATCGGGGCGGGTCTATCAAGGCAATATTAACCTTAATTCGCCTGATATTTGGAGAATTATCTGCGTTTTCGGGCCAATAAAGAGGCTTTTTGCCAGCTTGTCGGATTTTGGCTAATTTGGAGATTAGGCGTCGATATTTTCAATTTCGGCACCGCTGAGGAACTTGATTTTCGGTAAATTCTTCGACCATGGTTTGTTTGAAGCCTTTATTGAAGCATTTGTCATAAGCGGCGTGTTTCTTGCGGTGCTTGAATCATCACTTCTTAAGGCCGAAGCGGCCCCTTGAGCCGGCCCAGTTTCTCAAAGCAGATAAGGCTGTCCCAAACATAGGAGCAGAAGTCCTCGAGCCAGTTGGTGTATTTCAGTTCCACTTCATCCCGGTGATGCCTAACAAAGCTTCTCCATTCCTCGAAGAATTGCAAAAGTCTTCTGTCGAATTCGGCTGTCTTTGTATCGAATTCCGTTCTTTCACACATCTTCAGTACCTCCAAGCGCACCGCTCTAATGGCGATTCGCTCTGAAAAAAATGCGAATCGCCATTATACAATCTGGCCGAGAGCTTTTGCCGACAAACCATTTGATTCAATGTAATCCCTCGCATATACTGTCCCAGGCAATCTGCAGCAATCAGGTTTGAGGGTCGGCTGATGGCAATAACAAAAAAAGAACTCGTGGACCGAATCGCACAGAGGACTCAGAGCAGGCATGTTACTGTCAAGACAGTGGTGCAACAATTCCTCGATGAGATTGTCTCTGAGCTTGTCAAGAATAACCGTTTGGAATTCCGTGACTTTGGCGTCTTTGAGGTCAGGCAAGCAGCGCCGAGAACAGCTCAAAACCCAAAAACACTGGAGCCAGTCCGCGTCCCGGCAAAGCGAGTAGTGAAGTTCAAGATGGGGCGGAGGATGGGGGAGAAGCTGAACAGCAAAGCTGCCAAGAAGCGGTGAGCTCCTTTGGCGGCACTGGTCAGTTGTTTACCTTCTCAACACAGACAGAATCTGCCCATACCTCGAGTGCAGACCGATGATTCTCTCTTGTCAGCCGGCTAAACACGGTCGAGACCACTTACGGCCCCCCCCCCCTGTCCCACGGGCCATCCCTGTCAGCGAGCCCTCACACCCGAATTCTGCCGCTACAAGGCGGTCCTATGGCCGCTTGACAGGCACACACTCTACTAAAGAAAATATCTACTTGGAAACAAAAACATCATGCTGCTAACAAGTGGCTCAGTCTAACTGAGCAGGGATGGGTCAGTTCTGGTGAACGCTATAGTATCACGCCGTTGTTTTCCAAAGGTTCAGATTTCTTACGTAATATAAACCTTTCTATTGTCAAATGCCGCCGCTGGAAAGATAAGTAGTCCTCCCACGTAAGTGCTTTAATGACAAGGCGGACGAGGTTTTTCGGGTGGACACTGGGTAAACTGCAGCATTGCGGAGATTGGCTGGTGTGACGGGAGCTTCTCTTCCTGTCAAAAATCTGTTCATCGAATCCTCTGTCAAAAATGGCCGTGCACTTTTCTTCGAATCGATTTTTGCTGAGTATGCCGCCACAGCCGACTCGAGCCGGGTTGATCCACTGCACAACGAACTAACGCTTATGGCTGCTCCGTTCCCGGCCTGACCAGGTTCACGCCGTTCGC
>JBDRHL010000091.1:0-44595 GCA_043816955.1 Planctomycetota bacterium
GGTAAGCTTTTTTATCGACTACTACAGCAGGCAGTATCTGTGGAGCCGATGACTTACGGACGGCTTCTCAAACATGAGCGACAGCCAAAATCTGAAATGCACAATATATAGAGCCAACTGGAGCTAAGGAGATACCCCCTATCACCCATATCAAATTCAACTTCTAAAAGTGACAGTTGTCCTCCAACGGTCAGTTTACATTACATTCTACCAGCCAATTTTGCAAGACAATTAGGGCCAAGCTGTGCTATTTTGACGGGTGCTGAATTTTATATCCCTATAAAGGGAACATTGAGATTCGGGGTTATGATAAAAAAAGATATTTTTGACCTGATGTTAGATAAAAAGTGAATTATGAGTATATTGTTGTAAAAATCAGACAAAAAGCTTGCATTTTTCTGATTTTATGGTAAAATACCCCCCATGTTTGGCAGGAATCAAACATGAGAGTCTATCCGGGGTGAATGAAATCAGGCCAGGGGCTGTCATTCTTATTCCGCGGGATATTGACTCAGGCACCAGCGACTCACTTGCGCAGTGCCATACATAAGTATTGTGGGTGATTTTGTAGGAAAGAGAGGGCGATGAAACATTTCCAGTTAGAAAATCCGGATAATCTCCCTGAAAGCTCTGCAACTATCAGGCAGTGGCAGCGGGACCGTTTGGAAGTACTGCGGAGCCGGATGGATCTGCTCAGTGGACGAGATAAGGTTCTCATGGAGATGTATTTTGAGCGCGGGGCAAGTTTTCGGCAATTGGCGATGATTGCGGGTCTGAATGAAGTTACGATTGCCCGGCAAATCCGTAAACTTGTGCGTCGTTTGCTGGATGGTGACTATATAACCTGCCTTCGGCGACAGGAACATCTGACACCATTTGAGCTGAAAGTAGCTTGTGATCATATGCTGGGCGGTCTTTCACAGAAGCGCATCGCAGAGAAGCAGGACTGTACGATCTACCGAGTACGGGCGACGCTTAAGCGACTTGAGCATATAGTACAGGTACCAGTGGAACAACTAGTTAAGACAGGGACGGATTCAAATATTAGAGATCGTTTAGTAAAGACCAGGGAGTAATTTGGGTAAATACAACATTGAGAGACGGTTCCCCTGGGAGGGGAGAATCACCGAAAAAAGTGCAGCAGTAATGAAGATGTTCGGAGTTGATGTCAAAAGGCTGCAAGAGTCAACAATATGTCATCGGTGCGAAGTGGAGATAAGCAAGGGGGAGGTTTGCTACATAACGGGGGCAAGTGGTTCGGGTAAAAGTCTTTTGCTGAGAGAGTTATATCAGGCAGTCAACAGTGAGGGACGGATCAACCTGGAAGAGATTGATTTTCCTCAAGGTACGAGCGTTGTTGATTGTATCGCGGGGAATTTTTATGAGTCGCTTCAAACGCTTAGTGCAGCAGGACTAAGCGATATCTTATGCGTGCTCAATGAGCCGAGGTATTTAAGTGAGGGACAGAAGTATCGCCTGCGTCTTGCGATGGCATTGTGTAGTGGTGCGAAGATGATTTTCGCGGACGAGTTCTGTTCTAACCTGGACAGGATTACGGCAGCGGTGATAGCTTATAATATTCGTAAATATGCCGACAGGTATGGGGTTGGGTTTGTTCTGGCAAGCAGTCATGAGGACATAGTCGGAGATTTATCGCCCGATGTTTTGATTTTCAAACAACTCAACGGGTCTGCCAGAGTGGTGTATCGTGAGAATCGCGACCAATGGAAAGGTGATGAGCAACTGCAGTGTTACGAAACATCTTGAGATAGTACGCGGCGGACTGAGTGAGTATCGTCAATTAAGTCATTTTCACTATCGTGATAGTAAGATGGGACCTTATGTGGCGATATTCGCAATGAAGGATACGCGTGTTATTCGCAGCCATTTTGATGACGTTGTGGGTGTGATTGTTTATTCAATGCCCACCTGTGGACTTGAACTGCGCGGGGTTGCGACGGGAAAGCTGTTTGAAGGGTTCGACAGAAGTACCAGGCTCGAGCAGATTAACAAAAAGATTCGGTGCATAAGGCGAGTGATAATTGAGCCGAGGTATCGCGGCCTTGGTCTTGCAGCGAGGTTGGTTCGCCAGACAATGCCGAAGCTGGGTGTACCGATTATAGAATCGCTTGCTGTGATGGGCAGGGTGAATCCCTTTTTTGAAAAGGCAGGAATGAAGATGTATAGCGCTGTGATGCCGGCACACACACTGCGGCTGAAAGAGGCGCTATCAATGGTGGGAATTGAGGAGCGGGAGTTTGTTGATCCGGCAGCGGTTCAGCACAAGCTTGATTATCTCGGGCAAAGTGAATCAGGCTTTATTGAAGGAGAAATACTTGATTTTATACAAAACTATGGTAAGCGCCGGTTAATGGAGAGGGGCCTTGAGCGGACGAGATTTGTACTCAGTAAGCTGAATTTCAGGCCTGTGTATTATATTTGGTTCAACCCAGCCGCAATGGGGGAGATTTCCATTTTGTGAGAGTGGTTTTAAGGAGCGACGATGGGCAATTCGATTAAATCTATCGAGCTTGCAAAGCTTATTGAGCATCCGGAAAATACCAACCGAATGAACAAATCAACGTTCGAAAAACTGGTCAGGCATATATCGCGGAGTGGTTTTTACGAGCCGGTAATAGTTCGAACGCATCCGGTTCAGGAAGGTTTTTTTGAAATTATCAACGGACATCATAGAGTAAAAGCGCTTCATAAGCTGGGCTGTACCGTAGTTGATTGTGTTTTGTGGGAGGTGGATGACAACGATACAAGGCTGCTGCTTGCAACTCTTAACAGGCTTTGCGGTAAAGATGATGTTCATAATAAGGCGCTGTTGTATAAAAGGCTGAATGAGAAGTTTGACAGCAGCAGCCTCAGTAAGCTTCTTGTAGAAAACAAAAGTAAAATTGAAAAGCTTGTTTCCTCAGTGAACTGCCGGTCAGTTCTGCCGGTTGACGTAAAGTATGACATGCCGCAGGCGGAGGTTTTTTTTGTTGATGCCGAACAGCACCGGATAGTTGAGGAAGCCCTTGACCTGGCGGCACAGGATTCGAAGGAAAACAGCAAAGCAAAGCAGCGAGCACACGCGCTTACCAGGATAGCAAAAGCATACATAGACGACAACAGGAAGATAGGCAAACAGGTTTAATGAGGCAATTATATGTCCAAGAAAGACAACCAACTAACAAAGCGGCAGAGAGCCGTTGTACATGATTTGTTTAATTCACAGATGGATGAGATGGAGGTGCTGGCCAAGCATGGGCTGAGTCTGCGGATATATCGCAAATGGCTGGAGAACGAGCGATTCCGACAGGAACTCGAGTTTTATATTGAAGCCAACAGGCGTCAGTCACGGCTGATAATTGCCCGGTATGCCCCGTTTGCCGCGGCAAAACTTGTTGAACTGGCTGAATCAAGCAGTGGTGAAACATCGCGAAAGGCGTGCATGGAAATTATTACAGCTGATGGAGATATAAAAAAGGTCGCGGGTACTAAGCCACTTGATGCCACAGAAAGACCCGCCGAGGAACAGTCCTGCCTGAGTGATGACAAGATGAGCAAACTTCTGGCGGTTTTGGCTGAAGACAGTGCAGAGCAGTAAGATAAAAAGGACCCAACAAGGACAGGTTTTTACAAGCGAGTGAAGAGGCAAGATGACTAAAGAACCCTTAAAGCTGGACGGTGTAGATAAGGATCGGGCGATTCAGATTTATTCTGTGCTTCGTGAAAAGTGGCCGAATACGAGAACCGATTTGCACAATTATTTGAAAGTTTTTCTCGATGTGGACGTGCCGGATCAGAGTATTTGTGCCGAACACAAGAGCCCGATGGATTATCTTTGTCATTGTTTTTTTTCAGATTTCGATAAAAGCGACAGAGGAAATAATGATGCGGTGATCTGGGCAAATCGCGGTGGAGGGAAAACGGAACTGGGTGCGATAGCGACGCTTCTTGATTGTATCTTCAAGAAAGGCTGTCAGGTTCGTATACTTGGCGGATCACTCGAACAGTCAAACAGGATGTATGAGTATTTGAAAGGGTTTATTCATGGGTGCTATGAGTGGGCGCTTGCAGGGCCTGTGAAGAATCGCAAATGCGTTTTCAAAAACGGTTCCGCTGTCGAGGTGCTGACGCAATCGGCGACTAGTGTTCGCGGCACTCATGTGCAGAAGCTCCGCTGCGACGAGGTCGAGCTGTTTGATAATGAGGTCTTTGCCGCGGCACAGTTTGTGCCACACAGCAGGGAGGGCGTAAATGCGGCCTTGGAGATGATAAGCACAATGCATCGGCCTTATGGATTAATGCAGAAGATTATCTCGCAGGCAAAGGCTAATGGTACAGCGATTTTCAAATGGTGTGTGTGGGAGGTAATCGAACAATGTCGCGACAGGAGTTGCAGTCGGTGTGTACTGGCAGAGGACTGCCGGGGCAAAGCGAAGAAGTGCAAGGGGTATTTGAGAATTGATGACTGTATCGCACAGATGAAACGCAGCAGCAGATCAGGCTGGGAAACGGAGATGCTTTGCATGAGGCCGAGTGTGGAAAATGTTGTGTTTTCCGATTTTGATCCATCAATTCATGTCAGGCTGGTTGATTATGATGCAAATCTTCCTTTATATCGTTCGCTGGATTTCGGTTTTGTGAATCCATTTGTGTGCCTGTGGATTCAGGTGGATGGCAGCAACTGTGTGCGGGTGATTGACGAATACGTTCGCAGTAGAGCGATTATTGCCAGCCACGCTGAGCAGATAAAGCAGCGAATGCCCTGCGGCGAAGAGACGGTCGCAGGTACCTTCTGCGATCCTGCGGGCGCTGGAGCGAACGATGTTACCGGCACGAGCGCCGTGCGGGAGCTGCGAGAGATGGGCATCCGGGTTCGCTATCGGCCAAGCTCGATACTTGCAGGTGTGGAGCTCATCCGCAGGTCGCTTCGCAACGGCGCAGGACAGAGCAGTCTTATTATCTCTCCAAAGTGTGGCAGGCTGATTGAGGCGATGCAGTGTTATCATTACCCGGACAACCCGGCTGGGAACAACGCTGAACTTCCATTAAAAGACGGCCTGTACGACCATCCCATCGACGCTTTACGGTACTTTTTCATCAATTACACCAGCTCCGCCAAAACCACCACAAGGAGATATTAAAATCTGTTGCATTTCATTGCTGGGTGTTTGATAATAATTTCAATTGTTTCCTAGAAGATACTGTCATGAAAATCGGTCGGCGGGAATTTATCAAGTTATGCGGGCTGATCGGCGCTAAGGTGCTCCTTCTGCCGAGTTCATCATGCACGCTCCGGAAAAACAAGCCAAGCAAAGCTGAATCAGCAGGTCTGATGCCGAAACACACGCTCGGCAAAACGGGCAGGAAAGTTTCGATCATCGGTGTTGGCGGAATGGCGATGGCAAAGCTCGACCAGCAGTACGTCAACCGCTTCATGGCAAAAAGCATCGAACTTGGTATAAATTATTTCGATGTCGCGCCGACATACGGTGATTCTGAAATCAAATACGGCAAAGCGCTCAAACCTTACTGCAAAGACATCTTCCTCGCGTGCAAGACTACCGAGCGCACAGCGGCAGGGGCAAAGAAAGAGCTTGACCGATCGCTCGAAAGACTCCAGACCGACCATCTTGATCTGTACCAGTTCCACGCAATCAACAACCTCGAAAAAGATGTGGACGTTATCTTCGGCAAAGGCGGCGCTCTGGAAACATTTCTCGATGCCCGTCGCAACGGCATCATCCGCTCCATCGGCTTTTCATCGCATTCCGATAAGGCAGCGCTCGAAGCAATGCGGCGGTTCGATTTTGACACGATAATGTTCCCGGTAAACTTTGCCGCTCAGTACAAAGCAAATTTCGTCGCAGATGTCGCGGCTGAAGCAAAGAAACGCGGTGTCGGCCTAATCGCGATAAAGTCACTTGCCTATCAGCGCTGGCCAAAAGATGCAGACACAAGCAAATATCCTACCTGCTGGTATCAACCGATCGATACTCCTGAACTGGCAAAGTTGGCCCTCGCATGGTCATACGCACAGGGAGCCGATGCAATACTGCCGCCTGGCGATGCAGGCCTTGTCCGCTTGGCAATGGGCCTTGCACCTCAGGCACTCAGGACAGACCCGAAGGAATTCACAAAGCTGCGTGAAATCGCCGACACCATCGAACACCCCATCTTCCCGACATAGCTAAGAGCCCGTGGCCCACACGGAAAGGTTTATTGGGCCTGTTTGTTTTCGAGTAGGGTTGAACCTAGCTGGCCGCAGGCGGCTTTGATGTTTCTGCCGCGTTTGTAACGGATATGAACCTCTCTGCCTGATTCACTGAGGACATCGCGAAACACTTTTATCTTATCCCTTGGGCTTGCGGAAAATTCACATCCGGTGTGCGGATTGTATTCGATGAGATTAATATTGGCTTTTATATCCTTAATTAATCGGCAAAGTTTTTGAGCATCTTCACTGCTGTCATTGAGGCCGTTTATCATAATATATTCGAACGTTACTCTTCTGCCTGTTCTTCGCTGATACGTTTTTATCGCTTTTATAAGAGCAGGCAGCGGGTAAGTGTTGTTAATCGCCATAAGTTTCGAGCGGGTACTGTCGTTGGCAGCATTTAATGATACGGCAAGGCGTATCTGCAATTTTTCCTCAGCCAGCTTCTCTATGCCCTGTAGAATTCCACAGGTCGAAATCGTTATGTGTCTTGCGCCGATATCCAGGCCGGCAGGATCATTAAGGATATGAACGGACTTCATGACTGCCTGGTAATTATCCATTGGCTCGCCCATCCCCATATAAACAACATTATTGATTTTGCCCTGCTGTCTGCTAATGGCGATTACCTGGTCGACGATTTCGCCTGCGGTCAGATTGCGTTTGAATTTCAGTTTGCCGGTCGCGCAGAATGCACAATTCATTTTGCATCCTGCCTGCGTACTGAGGCAAAGCGTCTTACGTTCGCTGTCAACCATGAGGACCGTTTCGATGCGATTGCCATCGCCCATTTCAAACAGGAATTTGGCTGTGCCGTCAGGGTCGGTAAAGGTTTCGAGGGTTTTAAGAGCCGAGATATAAAAACCCGCGTCGACGAGTTTTTTGCGTAATGCCCTCGGTAGAGGAGTAATATCATCAATTACATTTACGCCTTTAACGTGTATGAACGAAAAGATATACCCAGCCAGATACTTTTTACAATCAAGTGATTCGACGACAGACTGCAGTTCTGTCAAGGTATTGTTTTTGAGATCTTTAGCCGGCACCATAAAAGGATTATACCAAAAAAACGGTATTACCATGAAGATTTAGTTGGTTATTGAGGTTTTGTCATCTACTACGATATCCGGATTAGAATTGTCTGACAAATGTGATGCCCAATGCTGTGCTGTCTGTGTATGGAAGGACATCGAAGCCGGCGATTTCCAGCTTTTTGTGTTTACCTGCGACCGTGTGTCCGACGACCCATCCCAGAACGCTGCCGAATAAAACGTCGCTTGCCCAGTGGTCTCCGGTATCCATCATTCTGTATGCGACCAGTCCTGCACCGAGATAGGCGGGGATACCGATTTTGGGGCCGTAAAATTCGTCGAGCATGGAAGCAACAGTGAAAGAGCTTGAGGTGTGTCCGCTGGGCCAGGCATAGCGATTTCCGTTGGGATTACGGTTGTCCCTTATCGCTTTCAGCCCAGCGGTCGTCAGACCTGTTATTGCAAGGGCGGTCATCATTGTCCAGCTCCGCTGTTTGTTCAGGTCATCTCCGGCTTTTACGCTTATGACGTACCACAATGTCGTGGCCGCGAAATGCGGACCGGGGCCCCCAATAACGTTAATGCTTTCATCGATAAATCCGTGAAAGACACGATTGTCAAATACGTGATCAGCAAGGTGCCTGTCGGAGCCGGAGTTGTGCATTGCGATGCTGGCGCCTCCCGCCAGCAGCAGTGCGGTGAGATTGGAAGGCGAGAAGAAAATATCGTTGGAATCGTTGATAATACGCCCTGGCCAGTTTTTTATATCTGTTCGAAGCGTACTCCAAAAGATGCTTTCTTGCCCGGTGTTCGGGTCGGCAGGGCCGACATGGTGCTGTGACTGTTCAGATGCCCTCAGCCCTGCAGGGTAGGTGTTGAACAGTAAAGCAGGAACACAGAAAAAGCTAAAAAGACGACCCCAGAATCGAATTCTTTCCATAAGACAGTACCCCTTTACCAAGAACCCCGGTCGCGTTAATTCTTACTCCCATTCTATGGTTGCAGGAGGTTTACTTGAAATGTCGTAAACCACCCTGTTTATTCCTTTCACTTCGTTTATGATTCTGTTTGCGATAGTAGCAAGTACTTCGTGTGGAATTCTCGAGAAATCGGCGGTCATAAAATCGACGGTTTCAACGGCTCTTATGGCAATGACATTTTCATAGCTTCGCTCGTCTCCCATAACGCCGACGGTTCCCACGGGCAGCAAGATGGCCAGGGCCTGTGATATCTGCCTGTACAGACCCGCAGCCTTTATTTCGTCAATAAGAATTTCGTCTGCCTGTCGAAGAATATCGAGCCTGTCAGCAGTGATCTCCCCGATAATCCTGACAGCCAGCCCAGGGCCTGGGAATGGATGCCGCCAAACCATATCTTCAGGCAGACCGAGATACTCCCCAACAAGCCGGACCTCGTCTTTGAAGAGGTCCCGGAGGGGTTCTATGAGTTCAAAGCCTAACTGCTCCGGCAGGGCGCCAACGTTGTGATGGAGTTTGATGTTCGCAGCCAGGTTGCCGTCTTTGTGGCCTGACTCTATGACGTCGGGATAAAGTGTGCCCTGTGCAAGGAATTTTACATGCTTAATGCTGGCAGCTTCACTCTTAAATGCCTCTATGAACTCGGCACCGATTATCCTGCGTTTTTCCTGGGGTTCTCTTACTCCTGCAAGTTTAGTGAGGAACTGTTTTGACCAGTCAACGACGCGCAGATCTATGTGAAAATGATCGCGGAATGTGGATTCTACGGCCTGACGTTCGTTTTTTCGAAGCAGCCCGTTGTCCACAAATATACAGACGAGTTGATCGCCGACGGCTTTGTGTACAAGTGAAGCGGTAACAGCCGAATCGACGCCGCCGCTCAGGCCGCATATGACCTTTGAACTGCCGATCTGCTGACGAACGGCTGTGACGGTCTCTTCGGCAAAATTGCCCATCTGCCAATCTCCTTTGCACAGGCAGATATCATAGAGGAAGTTTTTCAGGATGTTAGTACCACACGGTGTATGGGTCACTTCCGGATGAAACTGGACGCCGAAGAATTTTGTGGCTTTATGCTTTACAGCGGCATATTGGCAGGTCTCTGTAGTTGCAAGTGGGACAAAATCATCGCTTAGCTGATTAACCTGATCACCATGGCTCATCCAAACAGTGGATGATGAGGGGATATTCGCAAACAGATCGGCCTTGTTTGTGATGGTGAGCTTTGTTCTTCCGTATTCCCTGTTTTTCGCGGGAGAGATTTTCGCGCCGAGCAGCAAACAGCCGATCTGCATTCCATAGCAGATTCCCAGAACCGGCACACCGAGATGGAATATTCTTTCGTCGCATTTTGGGGCATCCTTGGCGTAGACACTTGCCGGTCCGCCGGAGAGTATCAGGCCTGAGACTTTCATTTCGGCTAGTTTTTCCGCGGTTATGTCGGGACAGCATAGGATCGAATAAACGTTTTGCTCGCGTATCCTGCGGGCAATCAGTTGCACGTACTGGCTGCCGAAATCAATTACGGCAATTTTCTCATGCGGCATCTCTAATCCTCAAAGAGCACACTGCCGGAATAATTGGGTGCTTCTTTTGTGATCTGAATATCATGCGGATGTGATTCAGTAACCGAGGCGGAGCTTACACGCACAAATGTTCCGTTCTTTCGCAACTGCTCTATGCTGTTTGTACCGCAGTATCCCATGCCTGCCCGAAGTCCTCCGACAAGCTGGTAAACAAAGTCACTGAGCATTCCTTTGTATGGCACTCGTCCTTCGACTCCTTCAGGAACCAGCTTGTCTTTGCCTGCGTTTTTCTGTCCGTATCTATCAGCGGAACCTTTAACCATCGCGCCGAGTGAGCCCATTCCGCGATATTCCTTGAATTGTCTTCCGCGATAGATTACCAGCTGGCCCGGACTTTCGTAAAGGCCTGCAAAAAGTGAGCCGATCATGACGGTACAGGCACCTGCTGCAATGGCTTTTGTTATATCTCCAGAGAATTTTATTCCACCGTCGGCAATAATAGGAATATTGTGCTTATCAGCTTCGCTCGCACAGTCCATGATCGCGGATATTTGCGGGACGCCGACACCGGATATTATGCGTGTGGTGCAAATTGCCCCGGGGCCGATCCCCACTTTAACAGCGTCGGCTCCGGCATTGATAAGGTCCTTTGTTGCTTGGGCGGTTGCGACATTTCCGGCAACAACGTCAATGTCGTGACTCTTTTTCAACTGCCGGACTGTTTCAATTACATTCTGGGAGTGTCCATGGGCGGTATCGACAACTATTACATCGGCTTCAGCGCCAATCAGGGCGGCAGCACGCTCGTAATCACCCACGCCGACAGCAGCACCTACTCTTAACCTTCCCCGCGGGTCTCTGGCGGAGCTTGGGTACTGCTGGACGCGGTCGATGTCTCTCATAGTAATCAACCCTGCCAGTTCCCCTTGCCGATTCACAAGCAGGAGCTTTTCGACCTTCTGTTTTTGAAGAACCTCCTTTGCTTGTTCGAGGCTGGTGTCTGCCGGCCCCGTGACCAGATTATCTTTGGTCATTACGTTTTCAATTCTGACGCTGTCATCCTTGAGGAATTTCAGGTCGCGTCTTGTGAGGATTCCGACAAGCCTTTTTCCCTGAACAATCGGAATTCCTGAGACATTCTGTTCATCCATGACTTTTTTGGCTTGTCCGACCATTTCGCCTGGTGCCAGTGTTACCGGATCGAGGATAACGCCGTTTTCAGAGCGTTTTACCTTGGCGACCTCCCTTTTTTGTGCTTCGATGGAAAGGTTTTTATGCATTATTCCGATGCCGCCTTCCTGGGCAAGGGCAATCGCCAGCGCGGATTCTGTAACGGTATCCATCGCAGCCGAGACAAGGGGGATGTTTATGCGTATGTTGGTGGTCAATCTTGTGGAGGTATCAGCCTCTGTGGGCAGAAAATCACTCCTTGCCGGGACTAATAGCACATCATCAAAAGTTATTCCTTTGGAAGTTATTTTGTTTTGAGTCATATTTGCCTCCGCTGCAACGGTTTCGTTAACCGGTTTGCTGATCGTAAAAGTATAACGGGTAGTTGAAGAGCCGTCAAAGCATTTTTAACGGCCCCGGGGCGTCTGGCCAGGCCCGTGTATGCACGAAACATCAGGCAAAAAATAATTTTTCTGCCGCATTTCCCTCAGTACGCCGCTCTATATATAATGAGAAGCACCAGTATGACGGAGAATTCAGAAAAGTGGTATCGGATGCCCAGTTGGTAAAGGCGGTGTTGGCCGGCGACAAAGCAGCGTTTGCGACGCTTGTGGAACGGTATGAGAACCCGGCTCGTGCTATTGCTCTCAACGTTCTTGGCTGCCATCACAGTGCGCAGGATGCTGCCCAGGAAGCCTTCATAAAGGCCTATCAGAATCTGGCGACTCTTCGTAAGCCAAAGGCCTTCGGTCCGTGGCTGCTCAGGATCACACAACGAGCGGCTCTGTTGGCGGTGAAACATACACCAAGGGAAATAATCGTGAAGGACTTTGCATCCGAAACCGGTCACCGAGGAGACGGTCGACTTGACAAACAGGCCAATAGTCTGCTGGGGCTGGTGGCCAGATTACCGGAAGCAGAAAAACAGGTGATAATGCTTCACTACTTTGGAAGCTACAGCGTAAGAGCGATCGCCGATATCAGAGGCAAATCTGTCGGAACGATAACAAAACAACTTTCGCTCGCGCACAGGAACCTTAGAAGAATGTTAAAGGATACCAAATTATGACCAGAGGAGACGATCTCGAAAAAAAACTGCAGAACCTTGGTCGCCAGATAAGCTCCAAGGGTCCGCTGGTCGACAGTGTCATGAAACATATCGACGAGGAAGATATCGGGCCGTCAAAACAACGCCGGCCTTTTGAATTCGCCCGAAAAATTATGAAAGTTGTGCCGGCTGGAATCACCATGGCTGCGGCGATTATCATCATAGTTGCAGTGATAACCTTTGTGATAAAGACGCCCCGGCAAAAAGAGGAACCAGTTACTGCCAGGGAGAATGTTCTGCAAACCAAGCCTGCAACCACTGAACAAATAAAACCCATCGATTCAACCGGCCCAGATATCCCAACTGAGTTAAAAAGGTTGGAAGAGGTGCTCCGGTCAGGCAATGCAAATGCCCTGGCCGCGTTTTTTGCCGCTGCACCACAGGACGTTAAGACCGCTGCGGCAGACTATCTGGCAAAACTTGTTGTTAACGACCCCAATGTTGCCACTGTCCTGAAGGGTCTGGCGCAAAATTATGCCGATGCCAACAGCCCAATGCTGCAGTTTCTCAGGAACGCCCTTGCTGTAGTTGTTCCTGATGAAGCCGGCACAATTTCTATTGATGTGAACATGTCCCAAATCTATGACCAGAACGGACTCGGTGTAGATATACTTGTAATTGACAAGGATGGTTTCAAGCCGCTGGCAAATGCCGATGTAAGGTTTAATCTGAATGAAAGCAAGGTTCTCAAAACCGACAGGGACGGCTATTGCTGGATAGACTTTGGAGAGAAGGTCCCGGATTATTTGAGTGTTAAGGCTTCTAAGGATGGCTATGTGCCGATGATGTTTGCCTGGCAGGGTGAAATGACAAATAACATTCCCGATGAATTTACCTTTGAACTGCCTAAAGGGATAAGCATTGGCGGTAAAATACAGGACGAACAAGGCAGCCCCGTCGAGGGGGTCAATGTCACAATCGGTCTGTATGCAAAGGAATCCACAGAAATACCATGGGTTCGGATCAATGATTATGTCATTCAGACGGATAAGAATGGAAAATGGCGGTGCAATATTATGCCTGAAGAGCTTGATGGGTTTTCCATTAAACTTAGCCATCCTGGTTATACTGACCAGAGAATATGGTTTCCCTCACCCACTGCCGGCTGCAGCGAGGAAGAACTACGTTCACAAGGTTGTGTTATGCTCGTTAAGAAAGGAGCGATGCTTTACGGATATGTGTATGATGTGACAGACGCTCCAATAAAAGGCGCTTCTGTTCTGCTTGGTCAAAGCCATTTTGATAACGACAATCCCCGAACGATTACTGATGAAAACGGCAGGTTTGATTTTGCACATACTACCCAAGGCGAAGCGATCATTACCGCACAGGCCTCCGGATACGCTCCTATCATGAAGGAACTCGACGTTTATCCCGGCATGGATACGGTCGAATTTGAACTTAGCCCAGGCAACAGCATATTTGCTCATGTTGTCGATGTAAACGGCAGAGCTGTTGCAGACGCCGGTGTCAATGTTGATGGATGGCAGGGCTATCAGACAATCAACTGGCGTTCCGGCACAGACAGCAACGGTCGTTTCCACTGGTCGGAGGCTCCTGAAGAGGAAGTGGAAATCAGTGTATATAACAATGGCTATATGGGTGCGAGGAATAATCTTACCCCTTCGGACGAGGAATACGAGATTGTCCTTTATCCGCTTTTAGCAGTCTCAGGCAGTGTGGTTGACGCAAATACAGGTGAACCCATCCGAAAATTCACAGCCACAAAGGGCATTGACTTGGGACACGAGGACGGATCATTGTACTGGGAGGATGGTTTTGGCAGTCAGAAGAAGTTTACTAACGGTACGTATCAGATGCAATTCGAGCATCCCTATCCGGGTCACTTGATTCGAATTGACGCCGAGGGATACCTGCCCGGAATCTCGAGGGTTTTTCAGAGCGACGAGGGTGCTGTAACTTATGACTTCAGGCTCGAAAAAGGCCAAAGTCTGGCAGGAACAGTGTACCTTCCTGACGGCAATACTGCGATTGGGGCGGAGGTCTATATTGTAAAACGAGGCAGGCGGCTGAATCTGGAAAATGGCAGGAATTTCCAAAAAAGAGACAGCGAATATGTCGTAACTGATTCACAAGGACACTTTTCATTTCAGCCTCAAATTGAAAAGTATAAATTTGTCGTCATACATGATCTTGGTTTTGCAGATGTCACAGAAAATGAATTCGCCGAAACAACTCAAATCCGTTTACAGGCATGGGGTTGTGTCGAAGGAGCTTTGTATATCGGAAGCAGCCCGGCTGCTAATGAAATGATTCATCTTTATAATCCCCAATCGCATAATAATACTGAGAACCTTAACTATTACTGCGGATACAATACAACAACCAATGCCAATGGTCATTTCAAAATGGACCGCGTTATGCCGGGCCAAATGAAAGTCATGCGCAGAACTTCGGGTAACTCCATCCAGCAGGACATACAAGTACTGCCGGGCGAGACTGTCTATGTAACCCTTAAGGGTAGTGCAATCAGAGTAACAGGCAGATTTATCATAGATACAGCTGCAGCCGCCAATGTGAACTGGAAATACACCAATGGAAACATCAGTGCTAAAAGACCGCTCGAAAAGCAGATCATGGAGATTTACAATGAAATTGATCTTCCTAGGCCGCCCCAGTTCGAACAGATGTCGGTAGCGCAGGTCATGCAATGGTATCAGGACTGGGGACAAAGCGAACAAGGCCGGTTACTTCAGAAAGAACTTGAAAAAAAGATCAGTGAAAAATTCGGTGCTTCTTTCAGCAAAAGCTATGATATGTTGATAAATCCAGACGGCAGCTTCATCGTAGATACTATCGAGCCGGGTGAATATAACCTGATGGTCCGGCTTTACGAGAAAGGAAGCCATGGCCGGCCCGACTTTAGTAAATGTATTGCTGTTGTTGAGCATCCATTTACTGTTCCTGAGGAGGCGATTGAAGAAGAAAGTATAATAATAAATCTTGGCACTCTTGAACTCGAGAACGAAAAACCGCTTGAGTTGGGCCGGGCTGCTCCGCCCTTTGAAATCGATATCCTTAACGGCCATAAGGTTCGCTTAAGTGATTATGCCGGCAAGGTTCTGCTGATAAATTTTTACTCGCTTCCCAATGACACAAAAACCTCTGATCCTATCGATGATGTCAGACGCATCTATAATCGTTTTGCACACACAGGCACCTTCAATGTCATCGGTATTACACAAGGCCCCCTGACATTGTACGAGGACCTGGTGCGTAAATACATCGACGAGAAAGAGCTGCTATGGCCTCAGGCTGTTCTGGAATCCGACAACAAAATGTTGAAATCCTACGATGTAAATAAATGGCCTTATAATATCCTGATCGATCGTGATGGCAAAGTTATCGCTGCGGATATTGTCGGCACCGAGCTTGAAAACACTATAGCAGAGATATTGAAGCAGAACCAGGACTAAGGGGGCATCTTTGCCATAGCCTTATATTATTGTTCTGTGTTAAAATGCTGATAAAGGCGGTTGCTTGCGTGCGATTGTGATGCGATCGTTGTTGCTGTAGTCTTTTTCGATTCTTATTTGTTCAAAACTGTGTGTCTGCTCGAGGAGTTGTCTGATTTTCAGCCCCTGGGCATAGCCGATTTCGAGCATCATCACGGCATCAGGCTTTAAGAAGTCGGCTGCTTTTTCAATTATTCTGCGATATATATCCAGGCCGTCGTAACCTGCACGAAGGGCAATCGAAGGTTCGTAGTCTTTTACATTCCTATCGAGCCTCTGGAACTCGGTTTCGCTGATATATGGGGGGTTGGAGACGATCAGATCGAACTTTGCGGTGTCAAGCTGGGTTATGATCGGATCAAACAGATCGCCGCAAAGAAGCTCTACCCGCCCGCCCAGACTGTACCGATCGACGTTTTTTGCGGCAATTTCCAAGGCTGGATCACTGATGTCGGTTGCGATAATCTTTGCATCGGGATGGTTTTTCGCGATTGCTATAGCGACACAGCCGCAGCCTGTGCACAGGTCAAGAACATATTGCTGCCCCACACGCTTGCGGAGAAATTCAATTGCTCGTTCGACGAGAAGTTCCGTTTCACAGCGGGGAATAAGACAGTCAGGCGAAACATGGAATTCCATTGAATAAAATTCAGTCTTGCCGATGATATACTGGACAGGCTCGTTTTCGGCAGCTCTCTTGACAAATTCTCGTAGCCTGTCGCGGTCGGACCGGCTCACAGGTTTGTCAAAGCAGGTGTAAAGGTCGATCCTTTGCATATTCAGCGTGTGGGCGAGCACCATCTCCGCACTTAGGCGGGCAGGATCAATGCCTTTCTCCTTAAAGTACTGCGTAATCCAGTTAAGCAGTTTCTGTATGGTCCAGTCAGCCATATGTCAGATGTAAAGTTTGTCCATCATTCTTGGAAACGCGATACACTGGCGGATGTGTTTTTCGCCGGTAATCCATGCGACGGTTCTTTCAACGCCAAGCCCGAATCCGCCGTGCGGCACGGAGCCGAATTTTCGCAGGTCGAGATACCATCGGTAGTTTTCCGGGTTCAGCCCCTTGTCTTTTGTTTTTCTCAGGAGAGTTTCATAATCATCTTCTCTCATTGAACCCCCGATTATTTCGCCGAAGCCTGCAGGAGCGAGCAGGTCGAAGTTTTCGACGACATCTTCATCTGCTGTATCGAGTTTCATATAAAAGGCTTTTGCCTCTGCGGGGTAGTGCGTAATGAAGACGGGTTTGTCGTGCATCAGTGATATGATCGTCTCGTCGCTTCCGCCGAGGTCTTTTCCCCATTGAAATTCGGCGGCCAGTTCAGCATGTCTGGGGTTGTTTTCTATTTTTGTTTCCAGATCGGCAAGTGTCGCATACAGCTCGATAAGTTCCGCGGCGTTTTTTTCCTCTTGCCACCGTTTCAGGCCCTCTTTCTGCTGTTGCTGAAGTTGTTCTATGCGCTGCTTTACCTGATCGCGCCGGCTGGTCAGATCGATAAGCTGGTTTGCAAGAAAACGCCTGCTTTTTTCACCTTTGAGCAGGTCAACGGCTTCGGTGTAGGTAAGACGGTAGAACGGCGGCTTTATTTTTTCAAGGGAGGTAACGTCGGCGCCAAGTATTTCAAGCTGTGGGCCATTAGCCTGAAGCACCCTGCGGACGATGTATGAGACGAAGTTTTCGGCTAATTCAAGCAGGCCGGGCAGGTCAATAAAAGCGATTTCCGGTTCGACCATCCAGAATTCGGTCAGATGTCTTCTGGTTTTGCTTTTTTCGGCTCTGAAGGTCGGGCCGAAACAGTAAACTTTTCCAAGGCTCATAGCGGCGCATTCCAGGTGAAGCTGGCCTGTCTGGGTAAGGTTAACTGTTTCTCCGAAGTAGTCGAGTGTGAAAAGTGACTGGGCATCTTCGCCGGCCATGGCGGTAAAGATGGGTGTGTCAACCAATGTGAAGCCTTCCTCGTTGAGAAAACTGCGAACAGCATCAATGACAGTGTGCCTGATTTTGGCGATACACCACTGCCGTCGAGAGCGCAGATGAAGGTGGCGGTTCTTCATGAGAAAATCTATACCGTGGGCCTTGGGAGTGATCGGATAGTCCTGTGACTGGCAGATGATTTGCACATCCGTTACCGCCAGTTCATAGCTGCCGATGCTGCGTTTGTCCTCGCGGACGGTTCCGGTAACGGTAAGGGAGGATTCCTGCCCAAGGTGTCGCAGATTGTCAAAAACTTCCGCCGGCACCTTGCCCTTTTCAATGACGCACTGACAAAGGCCTGTGCCATCGCGGATAATAAAGAAGATTATCTTTCCACTTGTACGACTGTTATACAACCAGCCTGCAAGGGTTACTTCTCGACCATCATAATCTTTAAGTTGAGAGATTATGACTTTTTCATACATCAGCATCTCACCTTTACGACGATTTTGACAACATCCGACGGGCTTGTTTCATGGCAGCAGGGCATGTGGGCATCGTGGGGATAGAACACGCAGAAAATGCCCTCGGAAAGATTGAGCCTGCTGAATTCTTTGGGAGTTTTATAGAAAGCCACATCAGTTTGCTGGTCATAAGGCGTCTTGATTTCAAGGCTGTTTGCAGCGGCCCGCCCGACAATCTCTTTTCCGCTCGCGACGAACTGAACATCAATGTATTTCCGGTGAGTTTCGAATTTTCCCTCTTTGAGAGGCTTGGTCTGGTAACGCTGGACGATATAGTATAAGTTGTCCTCTTCCACGTTATATCGGCCGTCATCCTTTTGCGTGATAGCCGGATCCTGAAGTATACGGAACGCTCTTTCCAGTTTTTCATCAAGAACTGCGTAAATATCGGAGTTTTCTATCGTTCCTATTATCATCGAAATTCCTTTTGTACTTCAGAACAATTCATCATCCCATATGGCAGGAACTTGCCGTCAGATATCCAGTTTTTCCCTTAGGTATCCGAGAAGCTTATCTGTCGATACTCTTATCTGTTCCATTGAATCCCTGTCGCGGACAGTGACGGTGCTGTCTTCTTTTGTCTGGCCGTCGACAGTAACGCAGAATGGGGTGCCTGCTTCGTCCTGTCTGCGGTAGCGTCTGCCGACTGCATTTTTTTCGTCGTAGTAACAGGTAAATCTCCCTTTTAGGTCGTTATAAATGCTCCTGGCTATTTCCGGCATGCCATCCTTTTTGACAAGAGGAAAGACCGCTGTCTTTATCGGTGCAAGTGCAGGATGAAAACGCAGGAGGTTCCTTTTTTCTCCGCGAACCTCCTCCTCATCATACGCATCGACAAGAAATGCCAGTGTACTTCTGTCGATGCCTGCGCTGGGTTCGATGACATAGGGAATATACCGGGCTTTCTGCTCATCATCGAAGTATGACAGCGGGCCGGAGGTGTAATCTTCCGCTTCATCCTTAAGGTTGATTTTTGCCAATTCGCCGTTGTTTCTGTACCAGTCATTAAGAGTGCGTATACCTCGCTGATGCTGGCGAAGGTCGAAATCCGTGCGGTTGGCGATTCCTTCCAGCTCCTGCCAGTCGCCTGAGCCGAAGGGGAATCTGTATTCGACGTCTACACAGCCCTTGGCGTAGTGAGCCAGCTCATCCGGATCGTGCCGGCGAAAACGAAGGTTTTCCTTTTTTATCCCAAGCGAGGTATACCAGTCGAAGCGGACCTGTTTCCAGTGTTCATACCATTGCTCGTCGGTTCCGGGTTTGCAGAAGAACTCCAGTTCGGCCTGCTCAAATTCTCTTGTGCGGAAGATAAAGGCCTTGGTAGTTACCTCGTTTCTGAAACTTTTTCCGATCTGCGCGATGCCGAAAGGAATTTTAATTCTTGTTGTATCCAGAACGTTTCTAAAATTGGCAAATATTCCCTGCGCAGTTTCCGGCCTAAGGTACATGGTCATCGAATCGTCGACATTTGCGCCCATCTGTGTTTCAAACATAAGCCGGAACGGCATGGGGTCGGTGAATCTGCCGACAGTTCCGCAATTGGGACATACCTTTGTTGTAAGATCATGCGGTTTGGCCTGGACGCTATCTATAGAGATATGTTCGGTGTGTTCTTCGACCAGGCCTGCCCCTTTGTCTTCGAGATGATCGACGCGGGTTCTCGCGTTGCACTTCTTGCATTCTGCGATGAGGTCTGCGAATTTGTCGGCATGTCCGGAAGCCTTCCAGACCAGGGGATGCATCAGAATTGAGCAGTCCAGGCCGACGACATCATCGCGCATCTGTACAGTGGCCTTCCACCATGCTTTTTTGACGTTGTTCTTCAGTTCCACCCCCAGCGGGCCGTAGTCATAGCAGCTTGCCAGGCCGCCGTAGATTTCACTGGATTGAAAAATGAATCCCCTGCGTTTGCACAGTGCAACAATATCATCGAGTTTTGTTATCCTGGCCATACTTGTTTCCTGGTATATAAAAGTTGTGCGTAAACAATAATTACAGCATTATACAGGAAGCAGGGATATTTACAAGAGTTACCCAGCGGATGTGATAACCGTCTCTAACCCTGGCGTCCGGAAACTTTGCCGCGGTGCAGTCATGAAAAACTCCCAAATGTCTTGTGAGCCTGAATTTGAGTCGACAGCTCATGCGATTCTTATTGGATCTGGTTTTTTATCTCATGCAGCAGATTAATCGCTTCCAGGGGCGTCAGGTTGTTTATGTCTGTTGCGGCAAGCTTATCGAGGACGGATTTGTGTTTGCGGATAAAAAGCGTGTCAGGGTCTTCAGCTTTTGTCCGGTGTTTTGTAAGGCGCCTGCCTGACGCCTCTTTCGCAAATGTGCTTTCCAATTCTTCGAGTATTTCCTTGCTGCGTTCTATGATGGCCCTGGGCACGCCAGCAAGTTTGGCAACGTGTATTCCGTAGCTTTTGTCGGTTCCTCCCGGGAGGATTTTGTGGAGGAAAATAACTTCATCCATCCATTCACGGACCGCGACGTTGCAGTTCTTGACGTTTTTAAGCAGATGTGCAAGCTCTGTAAGTTCATGGTAGTGAGTTGCGAAAAGTGTTCTGCATTTGATATTGTTGGCGATGTATTCGGTTATTGCCCATGCCAGAGAAAGGCCGTCATAGGTGCTTGTACCTCTGCCCACCTCGTCGAGAATAACCAGCGATTTTTCGGTCGCGTTGTTGATTATGTTCGCGGTTTCCGTCATTTCAACCATAAAGGTGGATTGGCCTCTTGTCAGTTCATCCGAAGCGCCTACGCGGGTGAAGATTCGATCTGCCAGACCTATGACGGCGCTTTTGGCAGGGATAAATGAGCCCATTTGTGCCATCACTGTCAATAGCGCCGCCTGCCGGATATAAGTGCTTTTGCCGCTCATGTTCGGGCCGGTGATTATCATACAGTCTCCGCTGCCGTTTCCCAGCTCTATATCGTTGGGGACAAACTCATTGGCAAGTATCTGTTCCAGAACAGGGTGCCTGCCTTCCACAATATTAAATACACTGTCTTTTATCAGCCTGGGGCGAATGTAGTTTCTGCGTCTGGCCAGGAAGCCGAGAGCACTCAGACAGTCACAGACAGCAAGGGTTTCGGCAAGTTTCTGCAGACGTGAAATATACTTTGCTGTCTCGTCGCGGATCTGCTCGAAGAGTTTTTGCTCCAATTCAATTGCGCGATCCTGGGCGGTAAGAACCTGCTCTTCATATTTTTTAAGGTCTTCGGTTATATAGCGTTCGGCGTTTTTGACTGTCTGCTTTCTGATGTATTCGCCGGGGACCTTATCAGCGGAAGTGTGGTTTACTTCGATATAATAACCGAACACCTTGTTGAATCCGATCTTCAGGTTGGTAATGCCGGTTCTTTTTGTCTCTCTGTGCTGATACTCAGCCAGCCAGCTTCGTCCGTCTTTCGAAATTGATCGCAATTGATCAAGCTGCTCATTAAAACCCGTCTTTATAACCGCCCCATCGCGCAGATGTGTCGGGCAGTCCGGGTCAATCGCAGCCTCAACCAGCTCGGCAAGTTCATCCATACTGTCACATCTTCCGCTCAGCTCTATCAGCAAATCGGATTGGCATTGGGCCAGCAAGGCGCGAATGACGGGGATCTTTCGAAGGGTCGAAGCAAGTGCCGGAAAATCTCTGGGGCCTGCACGAAAAGTGCTTACCCTGGCAGCGATACGCTCGGTGTCTGCAATATTAGACAGGTTTTTTCGCACATCGGCGAGCAGCGCATCTTTTTCGGTAAACTCTTCAACGGCGTCCTGACGCAATTCAATGGAACCAAGATCGTATAACGGAGAACACAGCCAGTTTCTGAACATGCGTCCGCCCGGGCCTGTCAGGCTCTGATCGATACAGTCGAGCAGCGATCCGCTGCTTGACTCACCGCGGATTGTTCGCAATATCTCAAGGCTGCGCAGGGTTGTCGCATCTACCTGCAAAAATTTATTTCGCGTAATTTTCTTCAGTGAAGCGATATGATTCAAGGCTACTTTCTGCGTTTCTGTCAAGTACTCGATAATAGCGCCTGCCGCACAGATCACTTCATCGCCCTCGCCTATCCCGAACCCTTCGAGGGATAGCGTTCCGAAATGATTCAAAAGCTTTTTCTTAGCCTGGTACGGATCGAAATACCAGCCGGGCCGTTCGGTTATTATTGCCCCCGTCAGTTGCGAAATCTGCCTGCTGATATTCCTTATTTCTGCTTCGAAAAGCTCGCCTCGTGTTTCAGGCAAAAGACACTCTGCCGGACCCAGCCGGAGCATCTCGTCGATAAGCTGCCGGTCCGCAATCTCCTGGGCGAAGAAATGTCCCGTCGAAATATCGACCCAGCTTATGGCGCATGATTTTCTGCCAAAACTTATGGCCGCAAGAAAATTGTCCCGTTTTTCATCAAGAAGCATCTCATCAGTCAGTGTTCCCGGCGTTACAATTCTGACGACGTCTCTTTTAACGACGCCTTTCGCGGTTTTCGGGTCTTCAACCTGCTCACATACCGCAACTTTGTAGCCTGCCTGGAGCATCTTTTTGAGGTAGCCGTCAACCGCATGATAAGGTACTCCCGCAAGAGGGATCGGGTTGCTTCCCTTACTCCTGCTGGTCAGCGTCAGGCCGAGAACCCGGGAACAGGTCTGGGCGTCTTCGTAAAAGGTTTCGTAGAAATCTCCCATTCGAAAGAAAAGTACCGCATCGGAGTACTTTTTTTTGAAGTGATGGAACTGCTTCATCGCCGGGGTCAGCTTTTCATTTGTCTGGCTCATGGATGACGATTATACCTCGATCCTTCCGATTAACAACTCTGCAATGATGGATTTTGTCTCCGCGGCATTTTGGGCCTTGACCAGTTGACAAAGCAGTTTCTTTTGCCGATTTGTAAAACAAACAGGCTGACTCAAATCAAAATCCTCGACAGATAAAACCCTCCGGATCGCACACACAAGATCATCGATACCGGCACCGTTTTTTGCACTTGTTTTGACACACGCCGAGTAATCAAAGCATATGTCCCTCTTGTTCAGAGTAATCGGCAAATCCGACTTGTTCAGCACCACAATAAGGTTTTCACACTTCGGAGGCTTCTGCACTGTCGGCGTGGTCGAGTCCAGCACAAACAGAACCAGATCAGCCAGACTTATAAGTTCGAGGGCTTTACGCTGGGATAAACGGCCTATCTCACTTTGGCCTGCAAGGGTTTCATCGAGTCCTGCTGTGTCGAAAAGGTCCATTATAAGCGACTTGACGCGACATGCGGCCCCGACATAGTCGCGGGTTGTGCCTTTGATATCGGTAACGATTGCCTTTGGTCTTCCACACAAGCGGTTCAACAGCGTGCTTTTGCCGCCGTTCGGCGGACCCGCTATTACAACCTTACAGCCGAAAATTAGGTACTCTGCGATTTTGCTTTGCCGCAGAATATTCTGTGCTTCGGTTCTTATCTGATCCGCAGCTATTGATTCAAGATTATCCTTCCAGTAAGCGGCTGTTTTGGTAAGGCCTGCTGTCTGCTGGTTCAGCAGCAGTTTTGTCCCTTCGATAGTCTTCGCAGCAGGCAGAGCAAGCCCGGCCTCTTTGATGATTGTGCTGCCTTCAAGCACTTCGTTAAGCAGCTTTTCAGGCTTAACAGTAGCGGCTCCCAGGCAGACCAGAAGCCCCATTATCACCTTGACGATTAGAGGATTGCCGTGACAGTGAATCGCAAAGCTTTCCGGCCCTTCACAGCCGATTACAACCTGGTCGATCACCCTGTCGGCTTCGACAATATTACCCAGCAGGATTTTTCCGGTCTCAAAAGAGCACTTCACACCCACAGCAGGCCGGAATATTTTCTGAAGGATTTTTTTTGCCGAGTTACCGTCTATACGGATGGTTGATATTGCCCCAACCCCTTTTGCTGTCATTACCGCGGCCAGACAACCCATGTTGTTATGCCTGCTGGTCTTCGAGATATTTTTTATATGCCAGGACAATGCCTTTTACCACGAGGTCCGGCACACAGCCGTCAATGAACTTGCAGTCATCTTTTATCAACTCGGCGTTTCCGCCGGCTATTACAGTCTGAGGCCACTTGCCGATTTTCTCGGCATATTGTCTTACTATGAATTCCATCGCACCGATAGCCGAATAGTAAAGGCCGCAATTGATTGCATCAGATGTATTTGTACCGTATGGGTTGTCAGGCTTATGGACTTTGACCTCGGGTAGCTGAGCGGTATTGTCCTTGAGCACCTGGGCGCTTATTTCAAACCCCGGCATGATTACGCCGCCCAGAAAAACGCCTTTTTCGTCGACAAGGTCTATGGTAACTGCTGTACCGAAGTCTGCAACAACAACCGCATCTTCAACGACCGCGTATGCCGCAGCAGCGGAAACAACACGGTCGACCCCGACCCTTTCTGGCTCATCCACCGCCACTTCCATAGGCAAAGGGATGTCTTCTCCGATCATATATATCTTTTCACCCAGGTGTTGTTTGATTAGCTGGCGGACCTTACTTGTCCAGGACGACTTGACGCTGCTTCCCACGAGCACGCCGTCACGTTTTTTGTCCTTGGCAGCTTTCAGAATGGGTATCTTGTTCCACGCCGATTGAAGGACCTCTATCAGCTTTTCCGTTGAGTCGCCGGGAATCGTTGCGATCGATTCTTGTTTATCATTGACAAACAGCCCGATGGTGATATTGGTGTTCCCGATATCCACAGCTATAATGTTCATAGATATAATCTCCGGCTGTTTTTGAATTCTAATCCAGCCGCTCGTCCTGTCATCATGGATAGATTAGAACACAGAGGCTTAACAAAGTAAAGGCAGGGCAGGCGGATAAAAACCCTTTATTTTTCGGATAGAAACCATTATCTAATAGCTTATGAGCGAAAAAATCATAAAAGAGCGCCTCAGAAAGCTTCGCAGCAAGCTGAAGCAAAGCAATACTACCGCATTTATAATAACCAACTCTGCCAATGTGGGTTACATGACGGGATTTCACGGCGAGGACAGTTGGGTGTTAGTAACACCGCGAAAAAGCTGCCTTATTACCGACAGTAGATACACCGAACAGGCAGAGGAAGAAGCTGTCGGCTGCAAAGTTGTCGAACGGCGAGGACCGATCTTTTTGACAGCGGGCAGAATTATTACCGGCTTGAAGGGGATTAAATCTGTCGCAATTGAAGACTCGACGACCGTGGCCCAGTTCAAAACTGTCAGAAACACCCTCAAAGTCAAGCTTATCACCACCAGTGGTATCGTCGAATCGTTGAGACTGACAAAGCATCCCGCAGAAATTACAGCTGTCAAAAAGGCAATCGCAATCGCTATCAAGGCGTTTAAGATGACCATCCCTCTGCTAAAGCCGGGCATAACGGAAAACGAGACAGCTAGCCGACTGGACCTTTACATCCACAGGCTGGGCGCAACAAGCAGCTTTCCCGCTATTGTGGCTTTTGGCGCAAATGCCTCACGGGCACATCATTTTCCCGGCAGCAGAAAGCTCAAGCCCAATGATACGGTTCTTATTGACTGGGGTGTGCGATACAAAAACTATTGCTCAGATATGACCCGCTGTTTGGTTCTAAACAGCGCTAGGGCGTTTTATCGGAAGGTTTACGAAGCGGTTTTCCAGGCCCAGCAGGCAGCTATCAAAGCTGTTAGAGCGGGGGTGAAAATTGAAGCGGTAGATAAAGCGGCAAAGGATGTTTTGAGGGGCTATGATCTGCCGCTGTACGGGCATGGAACGGGGCACGGCCTCGGGCTGGATGTCCATGAACAGCCGATTGTAGCACATTCAGGTAAAGGACGCCTCCAAAGCGGCCAGATCATTACCATCGAGCCGGGTGTATACATTCCGGGCAGGCTTGGTATTCGTATAGAGGATGACGTACTCGTTACCAAGGATGGGGGTAAGATACTGAGTACTGGTTTGAAAATGCCCGAAGTTATGGTACTATAGTTGATATGAAAATAAGGCTTAGTAAATACGGAATGCCGCAGGTAGTTATTCTACCTGCAGTCATTGTAGTGTTGATGATTCTTTGCCTGGCAGCAGGACAGCAGATGTGGCCGGTTACCACCGTGATTATATGCGAGGTTATTCTGCTGGTTTTTCTGCTGTGGGTATTGGCATTTTTCCGTGACCCATCAAGGGAAATACCGGATGAGCCGGGTGCTTTTCTTAGCCCTGCCGACGGTACGGTGACTGATATTGAGATTATCCGGGAAGAAAGTTTTATTGGCAGCAGGTCTCTTAGGATTGGGATATTTTTAAGTATTTTTGATGTTCATATTAACCGAATACCATGTGCAGTCCGTATTGAGAAGATAGCCTATAAGGCAGGCAGCTACAGAAACGCGATGAACCCCGCAGCAGGCCGGACAAATGAGTCAAATGACATTGGTATGGTCCGATTAAATGAGCCTCAGGACAGGATTCTGCTCAGGCAGATCAGCGGAGCTATTGCCAGGCGGATTGTCTGCGAGTTACAGACCGGCCAGAATCTGCCTGGCGGCGAGAAGTTCGGGATGTTAAAATTCGGGTCGAGAACTGAACTTTATGTGCCGATACGCGAACAAAATATTACATGCCTTGTAAAAGTTGGAGATAAGGTTAAAGGCGGCCTGACTGTACTTGCGAGGTATAAATGACAGCAAAATCCAGATCAGAGACCGGTAGAAATCGCATTCTTCGGCGGGTGCGAAGGCAAAGGCTGAAGTACATTACCGTTCTGCCCTCTCTGATCACACTTCTAAACGGTATCTGCGGCTTGGGGGCGATTTGCTTTGCCAGCAAAGGTGCCGAAATGGGCAACATCGGCCACTATCTCAATAAGCCGCAGTTAACGTGCTTTGCAATGGCAGGTTATATGATCGGCCTGGCGATGCTTTTCGATGTTCTTGATGGGCGCGTAGCGCGAATGAGCCAGAGCACATCAAGTTTCGGAGGCCAGCTTGATAGTCTGTGCGATATGATAAGCTTCGGTGTTGCGCCTGCTTTTCTGATGCTGAAATTACTTGAACTTGAAATCATGCCGATTCGGGATGCAAATCCGGCCTTCGGGATCTTTCTGAACCGTTTTGTCTGGCTGGCGGCAGCGGCATATATGAGCTGCGGGGCCATACGTCTGGCGCGTTATAATGTTGAAAACAAAGAGGATGAAACAGCCCACATGAGTTTCTGGGGTCTTCCGATACCTGCCGCTGCAGGTGTCGTCGGCAGTCTGGTGGTTTTCTATCAGGACATGCTTCCGGCTCTTGCAGAGAAGAATACCTGGCCTTACCATTTAGGCGAAAACATAATTATCTGCTCCCTGCCGTTCATAATGGTAGGTATCGCAGCGCTGATGGTAAGCAGAATTCGGTATCCTCACCTGCTTAACCAGTATCTCCGGGGCAGAAAACCTTTCGGTCACTTGATCAGAATCGGGTTATTTCTTGTTTTGATCATTCTTAACTTTGAAGCAGCAATGGTGCTTATCTCGTGTGGCTTTGCGTTGAGTGGTTTTCTGAGATGGTTTTATTACCGGGTGCTTTCCCGCAAACGATTGCACGAATCGGCCGGAGAAGCTCCTGTACTGACGATAACAAATCCTCTGGATGAACCCACAAACGATTCTGAAACCGGGTTAGCTGATAAATGAATAAGGG
Organism: Planctomycetota bacterium; assembly: GCA_043816955.1. GTDB lineage: Bacteria > Planctomycetota > Phycisphaerae > Sedimentisphaerales > CAYZTY01 > JBDRHL01. The sequence goes on from JBDRHL010000091.1 coordinate 27,583, forward strand.
GCGCTTACTGCGATTACACAGCCTCCTCGGCGCTGTAGTCGTAGGGTGTTCTGCCTGCCTTGATACGTAGCTCGTACTGCATTTGTCTGAGTGTATCCGTGATCATTTTGGCAAATTCTTTGTCACTCAGCCGGTCAATTTCCTCAGGCGAAATAGGCTGGCCATAGCAAACATATACTTTGGCCGGAGAAGGGAATTTTCTGTTTCTGGGCCAACATTCATATGCGCCGTCAATAACAACCGGTACGACCGGGGCTTTCGAACGACGGCTCAGCAGGCTGAATCCCGGCTTTATATTGGATATTCTCCCGTCTCTTGACCGCGTCGCTTCAGGAAAAAGAACTACGCCGCACCCGTTCTTAAGGCGCGCGATAATGGTTTTCATCGCTGTGATGTCGGCCTTATAACGTTTTATGTGGATCATGTCGACTTTGGCGGTTAGAAAAGTATACAGGCGATTTTTAGTGAGTGTAGCGCGTGCAACATAGGTAAGAACCCTGTTTATTGGCGCGCCGCAAAATATCGGATCGAGATAGCTTTGATGATTGCACAGGAGAAGCACAGAACCTTTTTGAGGAACATTACTAAGGCCGAAAACTCGCATTCGAAGCAGCACAATGCACAGTATTTTTAAGCTTCGCTGGACAAATCTATAGATAATCCTATCTACCCATTTTCCCCGTGTTTTTTTCTTCAGCAGGTGTAAAAGTTTTTCAACAACCTGTTCAACGTTCAATTTTGTAGTATCAACCACAACAGCATCGGGGGCTGGTATAAGAGGGCCGGCGCTCCTGTTCCGGTCCGAAATGTCCCGCTCCTCAATTGCCTTTCGGATTTCTTCAATGTCGCAGGCACTTGCCTTTACAGCCAGTTCAGCGTGCCTCCTGCTCGCCCTTTCCTCAATATCGGCAGTAAGGAAGAACTTAACAGCAGCATCGGGAAAGGCTACTGTCCCCTGGTCACGCCCCTCGGTTACGATCCTGCCGGCGGTCTGGGCCAGTTCTCTTTGCATTCGAACCAGTCTTTTACGCACCTGCGGAGCAGATGCAATGTATCGCACATTGGCGGTAACCTCGGGCAGGCGTATCCTTTCGGTTACATCAATACCGTCGATGGTTACTTTCATTACCCGCTGTTGAAAGGAAAACACAAAATCTCTGTCAGCCAGAACCTTCAGCAACTGCGCTTCATCAGCCAGCTCGATACCTGCCTGCATCGCTGCGACGGTAACAGCCCGATACATGGCGCCCGTGTCGAGAAATGCGAACCCGAGCCTGTCAGCCAGTATATTGGCGACAGTACTTTTGCCGCTGCCTGCGGGTCCGTCAATTGTAATGACCAGGCTTTTTTTCATATGTGCCATTGTTATGCAAAGAACGGCTCGGAAGTCCTGTCGACTTTTACGACGATAACACTGGTATCATCATTCTGGGGACAAAGACCGATGAACCTGCGTCGGTACTGTATCAGGCTGTCTATCGTTCGCCTTGCAGGGCCGTCGGTGAAATTCTTCGCCACAGCAAGCATTCTGGCTCTTCCCCATAGCTTCTGCTGGAAGTTTGTCGCATCAATCAACCCGTCGGTGTAGAATAGCAGGGTATCTTTATCCTTGAGACGAACGGTTTCAATCTGATACCGGGCATTTTCCATCAATCCAAGTACCAGACCGCCTTTGTCAAAATCATAACATCTTCGGTTGCGTATAAGCACCGCCGGCTCATGGCCGCAGTTACAGTAGGTTATCTTCATCGCCGCTGTGTCTACCCATCCGATAAACATGGTTATGAACTCACCGCCCTGGCACTGTCTGCACGCCGTTGCATTGAGCATCTTGATAAGCTCAGCCATGCTGTACTGCTGGGGGGCTTGTTCAATATAAGCCCGAAATGTGCCTTTAAGCATGCTCATCATAAGCGCTGCCGGGACCCCCTTGCCTATTACGTCGGCGATTATAAGCGCAATCTGGTCGCCGCCGATTTTTACGAAGTCATAAAGGTCCCCTCCGATATCAAAACAAGGCCGATAAACTGCTGCGATATCCAGTCCCGGCATAAGTGGGGAATTCTGCGGAATCATACGCCGCTGAATTATGCCGGCAAGACGCATTTGCTCAGCCATTCGAGCCCCTTCAACAGCCTTGGAATAAAGCCTGGCGTTAGTGATAGCCACGGCACATTGTGATGCCACAAGCCGGGCTAGTGCAATATCATTCTTGTTGAAGTGCTTTGGACGGGGGCTGTAAAGGCGCAAAACTCCAATGGGGTTGTTCTTGAATTTCATTGCCACGGTCAACTGGCTCACCAGGCCTTCCTGAATAGCGGCATCTTTATATTTTACCCGGTGATCAGTTCGCATATCATCAATGACGACGGCATTACCGGCAAAAGCCATTTTTATTACCATATCGTTCTTGGAAACAGCACCTTTGTTCCGATAGATTTCACTGAGACCGAAGGTGCTGCGCATCCTCAGTTCGCCCGCCTCGACATCGAGAAGACGAATAGAGCAGGCCTTGACATTGGTAATTTCCACAGCAGTCTCGGCGAGTCTATCTAGCACCTCCTGAAGTGATAGGTTGCCTGCAACCAATGTGCTGATCTCGAAGATACGCTCCTGCTGAATTTTCTTCTTACCTATTATTTTACCCATCGTTCGATTACAAAAAAAATGCCAAAACTGTAATTCGCGTCATTATACAATATTGTTCGGTACTTTTATAGCAGAATTTGCAGATATGACTTTGGTTGAACGATTACTTGCAGAAAAATGGGGTATGATGTAGTATTTCTGTGAGGTCTTATGATTATCGCAAAAAGAATCTTGTTTTCAGGAAGGGTTCAGGGTGTCGGGTTTCGCTTCACAGCCTGTCGAATAGCCAGACGCCGTAATCTAAGTGGATTTGTGCGAAATCTGCATGACGGCAGAGTGGAAATGCTGGCCCAGGGGGCCCCTACAGACATCGAGAATTGTTTGCGGGAAATAACTGAAGCCTTTGGAGGCTACATCAAGCAGACCGACATACAAGCTGAACCGGAAGATCCCGAATACAGCAGTTTTGAAATCACATTCTAAAAACTATAGACCGCTGCCGCCTGCCGGATCCTTCTCTTAAAACTTCTTCCTGACTTCTGCACAGAGTTTGCATTTGTTCTCTGTCTTACGTTTCGAACCGAATCATGTTGTGCATAACGTCTTCAAACTCTTGCGGCCCTGCACCTGCAGAATATGAGCCCGCCCACTCCCAGCAGTACAGTTGTTGCCGGTTCAGGTATGCAGAGAGTATCTATTACGAGTTCATCAATATATATGCTGCAGTCTCGCGGGAGAATATATATTGTTTCCGCAGCAGGGTTAGGCTCGAGCGTTACCAGATAGGCCCCATGCCAGTAGTAGTCGTCGATCTGGTATTTTGTTATAATATCAAAAGAGATCATATCTGGAACACTGAAAATCTGTGCATCTGCTGCACCACCCGCACTGTAAGTCAACTGTATCCAAACGTATTTCAGAGGGTTCGAAACAGAGCTGTTCGGGATATCCACCTCGATCCAGTCACAAACATACCAAACACCCTGGTGCCCTTCGTCCATATTAATCCACGGAATGAAAGGAGCATCGTATACAATGGTTGCTTGCGCCACACCAAAAGGATTATTATCTATGTCCGGTATCGCCGGATTGGTGTCCGTACTGAACTCCCACGCTTGAAACGTTGTCAGGCCCTCGCCGGGTGGATCGGTCCGCCAGGAAGGCGGTGTTAAATCATCCGCATAGAGCCGAATGCTGTACACTGCTGCAATTGTCAGTGACACCGCAACCAAAATAAAAATGGTTTTGGACTTCATCGTTGCCACTCCCATGATTAAAAAGGATTAAATGAAAAATTCAATGTGTCTGAACAGCTTCTTCAGCAATCCCTAAGATTATTCGCTAATCTATGAAGACCGCCTTTCTGCCGAGTTCCGCCAACATCGGCAACGTTTTACTGGTCAGCCGTGTTTACAAATAATAACGTGCGCTTAATAGCGCTCTCTGATCACTAGTCGCTGGGGCGATAAATGGGACTGGCCCAAGACCGACCAGTGATCTTAGCCAGCCCCTGTTCATCTTCCCAAAGATTCTGTCCGATTATATGAATCACGATAAGTCAGTATCGTGCTTGCTTCCCGCTGGGTCCGTTAATCGCTCATCACCGGTCGATCTTCAAACCCAGCATGGTTGGAGGAGGAGTAGAGAAAGTTTTCTTAACAACTCATCACTGGTCAGGTCTGTATCTTTACTTTTCACTATATTTTAATCGCCGGGCGTCTTTACCGGCGTTTATCCTCGTGCTGGGAATGGCAATCGCATCTCACTGGTCGATCATCACACCCAGCTCGTTAGAGGGGGGAGAGAGTATTCGTTGTCTTTTTGCCGTAGACAACATCAATATGAACTTGTAAGCTCTTTATTCTGATCGAGAGGCCTTTGCCTCAACGTTCACATTCCTGCTGGGCTCGTCAATCGCGTCTCACCGGCCGATCTTCAAACCCAGCGTTTTTGGAGGAGGAGGAGAGAGAGTTAGTTAATTTTTTGCTTCTGCTGTTCCTGAGAACCTCAATGCGGCGATTCGTGCGCCGGCTGTGTATATTTTTTATACATGAGACATTATCAAGGTGTAAAATCTGACAGACTGTCTCACGAAAATGTTCCTCGTCCACATCCTCACTTAACACCGCCGAAACTCCCATACCGCGAGCTGCAATTTCCTGCTGGGAGTTGCCAGGCTCTATAAAGGCAATGGTTGGAATCTTCGGTTTGGCAGCCTTTAACGTCTTTAAAAATCTGCCGTCTGGCATATCCGGAAGGTCCCAAAAACTTATCGCAGAGCTGATTCGCTCCTTTTTGAAGCATTTAATCGCCTCAAAGCCGCGATCCATTGATATCAATTGTATTGGAAGTTCTTTCAATTCGTTTTCTTTACCGTTAAGACCTATTGCTAGGACTACTGCCTTTGCAATAACAATCATATTAGCTTTTCCTACAGTGTCTCTCTTACTGCTATGCGACCTGCTGACTCGTTAGTTTCTTATACTGCCATTTATTAACTGCAACAGCCGTGCCAGAAAAATGTGAAGCATGGATAATTTTATTAAATCCATGCATGTAAAAGGCTTATGAAGGCAAGCTCGATGAAGCTTACTTATGCAGCATTTGTTCTCGAACGACCAATACAGTCGTTTGTTTTCGGAAGATATTGCGGCAAATAATTTACTTGACAGTTGTTGAGACAAAAGCGACCGTTTTGGATGGACCTGACCGGAATGGTTACAAAAAGATCAACAGGTTTTTTGTCAGTGTGCTGATAAGATAAAGTTGAGGCTGGACTGTTTTTACTCAGGAGGGATTCTGCACAAGGGCAATTACCGGAAGATTTCTGGTTACTTTACAGGCGTGGAAATATTGAATTTTTCAATCAGGCGATTCAGCGCACGTCTTTCTATGCCAAGTAGTTTCGCTGCCGCGATTTTGCGGCCGTTTGTTCTTTTTAGCGCCTGAAGAATCAGCTTTTTCTTGACTTCGTTGAGGGTCGGAAACACCTGCGCCTCCGAAACAGCGGCACCTATAACAGAAATTTCCAGCGGCAGAACCTCAGGCTTGATTTCCAGACCCTGGCTGAAAACATAAGCATGCTCAATTACGTTGGCTAGCTCACGAACGTTCCCCGGCCAGGAATAATTCACAAGCAATTTTTCTGTCTCGCTGTGGAGTTTCTTAGCTGGCTCGCCATAAAACTCGGCCTGGGCTTTAAGGAAGTGATTGGCAAGAACAAGAATGTCCTCCTTGCGCTCACGAAGAGGAGGAACCTCCAGCGTCACAACATTCAGTCGGTAATATAAGTCGGCTCTGAAACTGCCTTTGTTCAACATCGTCTTTAGATCACGATTCGTGGCACAGAGCACTCTGACGTCGACCTTATGCGACTGTGTTGAACCTACAGGCGTAACGCATGAGTCCTGCAGCACTCGAAGAAGCTTGGCCTGTAAATCAAAGCTCAATTCGCCTATTTCGTCAAGAAAGATTGTGCCGTGGTTTGCAGCACGGAAAAAGCCGATAGTGTCGGTATAAGCGCCTGTAAAAGCGCCTTTAACATGACCGAACAGTTGGCTTTCGAAAAGCTGCCCGGTAAGGCTGCTGCAGTCCACCGGAACAAACACCGATTTGTGCCGTGGACTATTGGCATGAATCCATCGAGCAATAATCTCCTTGCCTGTCCCCGTCTCGCCGGTAATCATAATGGAACATCGACGCGAAGCAACGGTCTGTATGGTCTCCATAATAGTGTAGAACGCCGCTGATCGACCTATGAAATCGACCTCGCCTGTGTTCAACTGCTCCACGGCTTGATTAACCTTTCTGTTCATCCTCTCTTCACTTTGTGCACGCACCTCTTATGCCTTCATCCTGAATCAACTCAACCAATCCTCCGTGGAAAATTTGCCGAAACCTCGGCGATGGCAACCCTGCCGTAAAGTGTACTTGCTTCGCTGCACCAGGCCTTACACAAAAGGCCCTAAGATTCTCTAGCTAGACCCCTCAATGACTGGAAACAGAATTCAGGATTTATCAAAAAAGCGTTTTTTACTCCTGTGTATTCCAGCAATGGAGCACTAACCTATCCTCCAGAAACAAGCACTATTATAGGACGCCGTCAATCCTGAGGCAAGGGAAAAAATCGGTATTTATAGACTCAATTCCCCAATGAGGGAACAATATCCACACCAGATACTGCTAAAACCCGATTCTGCCATTTCCCCCGACCTTTTGCTTATTGGCACATATTCCCAAGAAGCGTGATCGTCACATTTATTCCATTGAACATACAATGAATGAATATCGGCCTGAGCAGCGAGCCGCTTTTCTCATACGCATAACCCATACAGACAGACAAGATAAACAATGCCGGAAAATGCATCCAGTCATGATGCATTAACACAAAAAGCACCGAAGCCAGCCCGATCGCCCGCCACGGCTGGCCAAGAACACCGCGTAGCATTGTCTGAAACAACCCCCGAAAAAGAAGCTCCTCAAGTATCGGGCCGATTAAAACTGTTACCGCCAGCAGAACAATACGCACCGACCATTGTCCGTACTGCCTGAAAATCTCCAGCCCTTCGTGCTGCTGCATCTGAAAATCCTCACCCATAAAAAACCGGCCGATCTGGTTTACCATCAGCATGATCAACATTATTACCGGGAAAATGGCTATCAAATACACAACAGCATTACCGAAATCTCCTGCAGCAGTTTTGAGATCCAGTCCGAAACCTTTCAGCCGCCGCACAAAAGTCTCCCGCGCCAGCAGCAATGTCACCAACATCGCAACCAGCATCGAACCGCCATAAAGCAGGTAAGTAATGAGCACCTGTTTATGTTCCGGCAGAATATCAAGCGAGCTGCCGAACAGCCCTTTGCCGGTGAGAATCACACCAAGCCAGAAAGCCAGTGGAACAAAAGGCAGGTATAGAGGCATATTGTTGCGCCTTGGCGGCGACGAATCCAATGATCTTCGCCCCATAGAGGTTCGCAAAAACCACCACGCCAAAATTACCGTGCCCGAAAAGCAGAAAATATAGAATATTATGTCCGCCGCAGTAAATTTGAGGTTTACCCCCTCTGGAACCTCTGCTTGGCCCAGAAATCCTGAAATTTCCTCTATAATCATTCCTGCCAATTAAACACCATAGAACTTGATTTAAAACGTGCTTTGTATTACATTGGGTATAGCTTTTCAAGGGAAATGATAACATGGATGTTTTTCAGATCGAAGGATCGGTCAGAATATCAGGCTCCGTGGCCGTGAGCGGCTCCAAAAACGCTGCCCTTCCCATCATGGCTTCCACTCTTCTCGCCCCCGGCAGACACACCGTCAAAAAAGCTCCGGACCTGTCAGACATAGCGATCCTCTCCCACCTGCTGCGACAACTAGGCTGCAAAGTTGAAAGACTGGATAATGGCGACATACAGATAGATTCGTCAACCGTGGATAATCCTGTCGGGGAGTATGACATCGTTCGAAAAATGCGGGCTGGCATCTGCATACTTGGTCCTCTCATCGCACGATGCGGATGGGCAAAAGTTTCAATGCCGGGCGGATGCGCCATCGGTGACAGACCCGTCGATATTCACCTTCGCGGCCTGCGGCAACTCGGTGCCCGAATCAGGCTTGAGAAAGGCTACATAGTTGCCGAAGCCCCGGACGGCCTGCATGGCCAGGAAATATTTCTCGGCGGTTCGTTCGGTTCAAGTGTACTGGGCACCGCCAACGTCCTTATGGCTGCGACCCTGGCAAAAGGCAGAACGATTATCGAATCTGCCGCATGTGAACCGGAAATCGCCGACCTGGCAAAATGCCTCACCAGAATGGGTGCAAAGATCAAAGGCATAGGCTCGCCAAGACTTACTATTGAAGGAGTGCACCGGCTAAATACCGTTGAATACACCATAATCCCCGACAGAATCGAAGCCGGGACATTTATGGCTGCTGCTGCTATAACCGCCGGCGAACTGAAAATTACAAATTGCCTGATCGAGAATATGGTTGCAGTAGTCGACGTGCTCAGAAACATCGGTGTAACCGTCGAGCGATGCAACAGCGGCTGTATCACAGCCCGAAGCGGATCACTTAAACCGGCTGATATAACCACCCAGCCTTATCCCGGCTTTCCTACCGACCTGCAGGCCCAGCTCATGGCGGTACTCTCGCTTGCCCGCGGCAACAGCATAATTACCGAAAAAATCTTCCCCGACCGCTTCATGCACGTTGCTGAATTGAATCGAATGGCTGCGAATCTGCGAAAAGAAGGCCCCTGCGTTATTGTCGCAGGCGTGGAAAAACTTATGGCAGCTCCTGTAATGGCCTCAGACCTGCGAGCATCAGCGGCTATGGTTCTGGCTGCACTGGCCGCGGAGGGTACTACCGTGGTCAACAGAGTATATCACATTGATCGAGGCTATGAGAGAATCGAGCAAAAGTTAAATGCTGTTGGTGCGAGAATTATACGCCGGCAGGATGTTTAATAACAAAATCACAGCCGGCATTGTCAATCGACCAGACGCTTGCGATAGAGTTTGGTTTCGAGGTTTCTCTGCCAGTTCGTCCAGTTGCCGTCTCCGGGCTCATTCTCGATCGCCGCTGAAACCTGGTTCATCTTGGCATCCAGATTATCGATATAGTTAACCATGAAAGCTTCGAGCGTTGCAGGAAGCTTCGGTGAGCCGAACTCATAGGCGCCGTGGTGCGACAGAATGATGTGCTCCAGATTGTCAAGCAGCGGACGATCCGGCTTCACACCTTGGGTCGCAAGCAGGTCGGCCTTTTTTTCCACCATGATTACCGTCTGGTTGATATGACCGAGTAACTGGCCCGAATCGGTATATCCGAACGCCATGTCATATGAAAGCTCCGCAGTTTTACCAATATCATGAAGGAATATACCAGCCAGAACCAGATCCGGCTGCACCTTCGGATAAAGCGGCAGCAATACACTTGCTGCCTCAAGCATATTGAGCGTATGTTCCAGCAGACCCCCCAGATAATTATGGTGGTTAAGCATCGCTGCAGGTGCCTGACAGAATCTGCCCATCAGTTCACCATCGGTAAGAAATTCCTCTATAAGTCTCTGTAGCGGCTCATTTTTAACCTGCCCAACGATTTCCTTTACACGCGCAAACATCTTGTTTACATCCTTGCTTGTGCGGGCCAGAAAATCTTCGAGTGTAACTTCTTCAGCTCTGACAACGCTGATATGACTGACAACTATCTGGATAGCGTTCTGATAAACCTCGCTTCGCCCTTTAATGTGCACAAAACCTTCCCGCGGAATAGATTTGAACGTATCCTCTGTTGCCTGCCACATTCGTCCGTTCAGCCTGCCGCTGCGGTCACACAGGTAAGCTGCAATATAAAGATCGCCCCGAGTGGTGCTTCGCAGAATCGGCTGGCTGATAATGTATACATCGTCGATCGTCTCGCCGGCGTCAATGTCTTTTATGAATCGGTGTGCCATTATCTCTCCAATGAAAATTGAATCTATTTCAAAAATAGATAATAGATTCTGCCTTCTTCATATGTTCGTCCCGCAAGCGAGCCGGCATGATAACCTGTGCCCATATAGATATCACATCTTCCCGGCGCACGAATCGCTCCGCCCGTGTCCTGGTCAAGCACAAAACCGGTAAAATCGAGCGCACTTGCTGCACTTCTGCTTTTTTGTTGGGGCGTGATAAATCCTATACAGGCCCGGGGATAGACACTTTTATCCGTTGCGATGGTCCGCATCGCAGTTACAGGCACATTCAAACTGCCGCGAACGTCATCACCCCCGTACTCGAAGAAGATAAAGCGGGGATTGCGACAGATGTACTTGTTAACCATGTAGGGATTGTTTTTGAAAAAGTCGATCATAGCCTGGAGACTCAAGCCTTTTGATGACAACAAGCCGTCTTTTACCAACTCCTGACCGACACTTTTATATTCGCGCCCGTTGCTTGCGGCGTATCCCACTGTTCTCATCTGACCGTCTGCCATCTTTAATTTTGCCGACCCCTGAACATGGGCGACATAAGCTTCAAACTCGTCGCCGAGCCAGACAAGCTCACTGCCTTTGAGCATTGCGGAGTCTTCAATTTCTGCCCGCGGCGGATAAGGTTCGAGTCCGCCCGACGCCGTCCGTCTTCCAAGCACTTCGCCTTGGTTGTCTTTAACCAGATCACCAGGTGTTTTATAAAGCGGATACTTGAATTGCTCCGTCTTTTTCTCTGATGCATTGAGGATCGGTGTATAATAGCCGGTAAACAAAACCGTACCATAGCCGTCACATCCGACCGACTCGTAAACATCAAACTTCTGCTTTATCGCCCCGTCCATCACAGCCGGCGAAAGACCCGAGCGTATCAGCTCCTTAAAGGCCTGCAGCGATTTGACCGCTTGTTCGTGTGTGATGTTGCCATACGGAAAGTACCGCCTGCTGCTGGGCTTGGATAGATAAGCCAGGCTGTAGCCGACCGCTGCATCCAGCCCGCTTAAGTCCATACATGCGGTGGTAAAATCAGGCATGCGCCGCGGGTCGTTTATCTTCCGAAGCGCAAGTTCACCCGGCGGCAGCGGCCTGGCATAATCAGGCTCGACTGTGATGGGCACATATTTAAGCCTTTCGGGCTTCTGGCAGCCGACCAGCACAAAAACCCCGAAAATCAGAAGCAAAACCAGCATTAGCGTGCTATTTTTCATAACTCATCTCCGTTATTACATACGTTCTCATCCATGAAACTTTCAACCAGATAAAGCTTATCCACACCAACCTGGCAGGTCAAGACCTTAATTGATTGCAATTCAGGGAAGATTCTGATATTATATTGTTGCGGTGGACGCCTGGCTGTGTAGCCAGGTATTTAAATATAAGAAACCCCATCTGATGCGAATTCCCGTATGAAAAGATTTTTTTGTGTAACAATAGATACTGAGCCTGACTGCGATACCCGCTGGAGACGTTCCGCTCCCTTGTCCTTTGATTCCGTTCTGATTGGTATTGCCGCGATACTGCGCCCTGTATGGCGAAGGCTTGATATCATGCCGGTGTATTTTGTTTCACCCGAGGTGCTTGACAGCGACGCATGTTGCCGTGTCTTGCGGGAAGAAATTGCCTTCGGGGCTGAGATAGGTGCGCATCTGCACTCAGAATATATCGAGCCCGCCAGAAAATATAAAATCGTTGATGGAACCGGAAGCACCGAGTTTCCATGTTACGCACACGATTCAGAAACAGAATTTGCCAAGATAAGGAACCTGACAGAACTGATAGAAAACAAACTGGGGATAAAGCCCGTATCCTATCGCGCTGCCAGATATGGTGCCGACCTGGATACGATAAAAAGCCTGGAAAAACTTGGCTACAAAGTCGACAGTTCCGTTACCCCCTGCATAAACTGGTCACCCATGGGCGGGCCGGACCACTCACAGGCCCCGGATCAGCCTTATTTTGTTTCCCCCGATAACTATTATGCCGCCGGCAGCTCTTCGGTATTGGAGATACCAATAACAATTTGGAAAAAAAGATTTCGTTTTCCTGCCAACAACTGGCTGCTGTTCAAATGGCTTAGACCCACACATATGACTGTAATCGAAATGAAAAGGCTTGTGCAGAGATTTATCGTCCATTATGAAAATCCTGTACTTAACATGATGTTCCACTCGATGGAGATTATACCAGGCCGGACGCCTTTTGTCAGGACTTACCTCGAACAGAAGATGTATCTGCGCCGACTTGAAAGAATAATAGAGCATTTAAGGAAAAATTCCTTTCAGAACAAAACCCTGGAAATGCTCTACAACGATATATACCCACAACATCGCAGGTGTGAGGACACTGGCCCGCCGGAAAAGCCCAGTGAGGTATATGTGGCATAGCAGGAAACTTAAAAAACACAGGATGTGCTTTTGCCGCTGTTAAATGGAAATCACGGCTGCAATGAAGAATTACGAAAGATATTCGAATGTAACCAGCCGGCAGTACGATAAAAAGTCCGTTATGTACTATCTGTGTGGAGTTCCTTCCTATAGAAAGATATATCCTTTAATTTCAAACCTCAAAGGTAAGAACATTCTCGAAGTCGGACTAGGCACGGGGTTTTACACAAAGATATTGCTCAAAAACAACATGGTTATTGGCGTTGATGTAAACCCGCACCTTTGTCAGTTGCCGATCCGGTTGTATAAAGGAAGCGCTACTGAGCTTAGCAGGCTGGTGGGTGATGAGAGATTCGATCTGGTATTTTCAATCTTGATGACAGAGTATCTGGCTGATGACGAACTGCAGGCCTTTTTTGTCGAATCCCGAAAAGTCCTTAATAAGGACGGCCGACTGATTACTACAGTCATTTCCAGCCATGGAATGGGATTTGCTTATATCTTTCTGGCAAAAACGCTCAAAGGCATCAGTAAATACTGCTATAAACGCAAAGCAATCATTGAAAAGCTGACAGCAGCAGGTTTTGACCGCATCGAAATCCTCAGGCTCAACTCCTGGCTGGGCGTTCCATGGGCGTACCTTGCTATCGCACAATATTCGCAACCATAGGGGCTATTCCGATTCCAGGATGCTCATAAAGGCTTCCTGGGGAATCTGAACTGACCCGATGTTTTTCATGCGCCGTTTGCCTTCCTTTTGTTTTTTGAGCACCTTCATCTTTCGCGTAACATCGCCGCCATATAGTTTTGCGGTTACATCTTTGCGGAAAGCCTTAATGGTTTCCCTGGCGATAATCCTGCCGCCGATAGCTGCCTGGAGCGGAATCTCAAACTGATGGCGCGGGATTGATTTGCGAAGCCGGGCTATGAGTTTTCGGCCGCGAACCTCCGCGCAGCTTCGATGAACAATCACAGATAATGCATCTACCGCAACTTTGTTGACAAGAACATCCATTTTAACAAGGTCGCTGGCTTCGAAGCCTGAAAACTCGTAGTCCATAGTCGCGTAGCCGTGGCTTATGCCCTTAAGGTTGTCGTAGAAATCATAGACTACCTCAGCAAGTGGCGCTTTGTATTCAAGCATGACACGGCTTTGGCTTATGTAATCAGTCTTAAGCAGACTGCATCGCCGGCTCTCAGCGAGTTTCATGATACCGCCTATAGACTCACTTGTGGTAATTATCTCCAGTTGAACGAATGGCTCACGCAGCTCGAGGACTTTTGTAATATCAGGTAGTTCACTTGGAGAATCAATCCTTACCACCTTGCCGTTTTTAGTCAGCACTTCGTAACTGACCGTAGGTGCAGTCTGGATTACGTCTATGTCATATTCACGCTCAAGGCGTTCCTGGATAATCTCCATGTGCAGCAAACCCAGAAAACCGCAGCGAAAACCAAAGCCCAGAGCGGGGGAATTATGGGCGACAAAAGAAAAACTTGCGTCATTGGGAGCCAGTTTCTCAAACGCAGTCCGAAGTTCAGGATAGTCGGTATTATTGCCGGGATAAAAATCCGAAAATACCATCTGGATCGGCGGCTTATAGCCAACCAGCGGCTTATACGCAGGCTCCGCATCATCAGTGATAGTATCGCCGATGGTAACGTCAGCAAGCTGGCGAATATTGGCAATTACATAGCCGACCTCACCCGAACCCATTTCCGATACAGGGGTCATTGCGGGAGTGAACTTGCCAAGCTCGGTTATCATATAGGTTTTGCCCGTGCCCATGAAGCGAATCTTCTGCCTGACTCGCAAACTGCCCGCAAACACACGAACATAACATATTACGCCGCGATAGTCATCACTGTGACTATCGAAAATAAGGGCTGCTGTCCGCTCGCTGCTTCGGTCGATCGGCGGCGGAAGAAGCGTAACAATTGCCTCCAGCAGCTCTGCAACCCCGGTGCCTTTTTTAGCGCTGATGTAAAAGCACTCATTCTTCTTGATGCCTATTGTATGCTCAATTTCCTCTGAGGCAGAACCCGGCTGAGCTGCTGGCAAATCTATCTTGTTCACCACCCCGATAAGCTCCACGTTGTTTTCAACAGCCAGGTGCGCATTGGCGAGCGTCTGGGCTTCAACCCCCTGTGTCGCATCGACCACCAGAACTGCACCCTCGCACGCCGCCAGTGCACGGGAAACCTCGTAATGAAAATCCACGTGTCCCGGCGTATCGATCAGGTTCAGCATATACTTTTTTCCTTCGTGCTCATAGTTGAGGGTAACAGCCGAAGCCTTTATGGTGATCCCCCGCTCACGCTCCAGCTCCATATCATCCAGCACCTGATCCTTTCTGTCACGATCACTCATCGCGCCTGTAAGCTCCAGTATCCGGTCAGCCAGCGTGCTCTTGCCGTGGTCGATATGCGCTATTATCGAGAAATTTCTTATATGTTCCGTACCCATCAACTGCTCATCCAAATGCCAAAACAAATATTATAGCACTTTCGACACCTAAAAACTATTTTTGTTTATCGGATGTTAAATTCTTGGCCTGAAGGCCCTATCGCTGAATTCACTGGATTGAGTGGAAAGTTGGTTTGTCAGGAAAATCTTGGTTTCTACTGTTAAATAGCTTGAATGTTTTCGTATAACTCTGGGAATTTATCCTGCATTAACCTGAATTTTGTTCCGTGATTGTGCCCCGTTCGTGCATCGAAATCCACATAGACAAACCCTTTTTCGATGGCATTGGTAAAGGCATGAATACTGAATTTTCTCAGCATAAGAATCTTTTCGTAAGAAAAATATTCTTTACCCCCCTCTATTTTTGCTCTGGCTTGCACATAAAAGCAGTTTAAGAGTTTAGTACCTGCCTTATGTTCGAGATCGTTAAAGCCCCAATATGGTTGTGGATACAATTCATTAAGACCAACGCGTTTTTTTACTGATTCAAGCCACTCAGTATGTCGAGGGTCAACGGAATTTGCATCAAAGGAAATAAGAACCTTTCGCTGCTCACGGTCAACAACGACCTTAAAACCTCTATCGCTTCTTACCGTGCCTGTTATCGTTTGTCTGAAACTCATCTCATTGGCATCATACTTTGCCCCTGCCTCTTGATGTTTCCACCCGTATTTTAACAAAAGAATCTGAGGGACGAATTTCATAGCGCGGGGAGAAGGTTCCATATGAAATAAAGTTGTCAATGAGGTTGTTTCCAATCGTTGGCACTTAAGTTCCCATTCGGCTGCGTTGGGTATAGGCAAGTTGTTTTCTTTAATCCCGAGTAAATCTTCCAAGGTATTGCCAATCCCTCCGACGTTACCTTGTCTAGCGGAAAGAATCCAGCCCATAGCTTTAATTTCACGCAGTCTTTGAATCAGTGTTTCTTTGGTGTAAATATTCATCAACGTCCTTATTTTTAATGTTTTACCGGCGGTCTCCAGAAATCAAGCAGATATTCAAACGTAACCCCCATAGTTATATAATTGCTCGGCCAGCCGAATATGCCTATCTGGTTTACGAGATTGGTTCTATCCCAAATAATAATATTGCGCAGCTCGTAACCGCGCCTCCTGAGTTCTTCAATTAAGGAAACATGTATTGTTATTCGGGTATTCTCCCACCACATATCCGGCACGTTAATGACGCAATGCCCCTTTGGTCGTAGTAAGGGAAGTAATTGTTCGAATATATCACCCATTGCCTGCGAATATTCTTCTAACACTAACGTACCCAAATCTCTCGGGTCTTGGGAGTATTGCTCAATCTTATTAAGCTGACCATTATCTCTATGCCGCCTCGATTTATTTTTTCGTTCACGATTAAGCAAATTAGCATAAGGGGGAGAAGTCCAAATTAACGAAATAGAGTCTTTATCAAAGTACTTTGGTATATTTCTCGCATCGTCCTGCACCGCGAGCTGTTGGGTTTCATTAAACATATTAGGATTTTCGTCTAATCTTCTGCTGCAAAGCCCAACAAACTTGTCTTGAAGATCGAATCCAACACTATTTCTGTTTAGGTCATTAGCCGCAATTAATGTTGTGCCGCTTCCGACAAAGGGGTCTAAAACTAATTCTCCCTGATGAGTGAAAAGCTCAATTATCTTTTTGGCAAGTGAAATTGGAAATGTGGCGGGATGAACGGTCTTATCTCTTATGTCTCTGCCCTCGTAGTAAAACTGCCATACCCCCAATTGGCTTTTCAGCCACTCTTTTGCAGTCATACAATTTATATGAGTAAGGCCGCACTGACAGGTTCTTTTATGCCCAATTGGTAGTTTCTTACCAGAAAGAGGAGTTCCTTCCAGAATTGCTGTTGGCAACATGGCTTGAACAGGCTCTACTGTTGCTGATGTTGATTTATGCATAGGTCTCATCCTTTCAACATTTACTGACACTCCTTATAGTAAGGCCATAACCCTCATATTTCAACATTATAGAATTTTAGGACAGGATGTCAACAAGTAGAAAGACTAATAAACAATTGCAAAATCGCACAGAATCGAATCCGCAATTCCAAAAGCCGAACGTGTAAGAAAAACCCGCCCGTGGTCGGA
>JBDRHL010000092.1:0-35333 GCA_043816955.1 Planctomycetota bacterium
CGAAGAACTTCCAAATATTCCCGACAGGCCTCTTCCGATGAAAACCGCTTTTCCAATTCCATCAATGTTCGCGGGTAATCTTCCATGATCGCAAATACTACCGATTGTATGTACTGGAGTCAAGGAGATACCCCCTTTTATCATATTTATGTCCTACTACATCGTAACATTTGAATTTATGGGTCAAAGCGTTTCATTTTGATACGGAATTAATCTCATTAACAAACTGGATTCCCGCCTTCGCGGGAATGACAAAGCCCAAAATCAAACGTTATGGGGTACTACTCCTGTGGCAGTTTTGCCAGGTCGCTATCGGAGCCTGCGACCAGCAGGATGTCATCATGGTAAATAACGGTATCGGGCATCGGGACATTTATAATCTGGTCTTTTCTGCTTTTTTTGATTTCGCGGTTTTCCGCTCGTTTAATAGCAACCAGGTTTACGTTGTATTTCTGGCGCAACTGGAGATCCATAATGGTTTTTCCGTCGAAGCTTGGAGGGGCTTTTATTCGAGCAAGGCTGTATCCCGGAGCAAAATCGATTCTGTCACTTATCTGTGGTGCGATCAGCCTGTAAGCCCATCTTTGAGCAGATTCGATTTCCGGGTAGATTACCTCGTCGGCGCCAACACTTTCAAGAACCTGTCCGGAAGTAAGGCTTTGTGCGCGGGCGTAGATCTGTTTTACGCCTATATGTTTCAGATTGACAACAGTGAGAACGGCGGCCTCAAATGCCTGGCCCCCCTGTCCGATTCCGACTATTGCAACATCGACCTTGTCAATGCCTTGTGCCCTGAGGGCTTCTTCGTCAGTCGAATCGAGACGAACAGCGTGTGTTACCTGGTCTCTGATGGTATCAATTATTGCCCTGTCGCGATCAATGGCGATGACGTCGGCATCACTCATAGTGAGCGCTATGGCGAGTTTCTGTCCGAAGCGGCCGAGGCCTATTACAGCAAAACTTTTCATAAGTTTTCCTTTCTATCCAACAAGAACTGGTTCGCCGGGGTAGTTGAAGCGAACCGGTTTAAGATTGAAAGTCAGTGTCGCAAGCAGGGTCAGCGGGCCGAGCTTGCCGATTAACATTGCAGCGATGATAAGCAGTTTACCCGCATTTGTCAAAGAGGCAGTTATGCCGGAGCTGAGGCCTACGGTACCCAAGGCCGAGGCGGTCTCAAAAAATATGTCTGCCAGTTGGAAATTGTTGGCCCGCTCGGTTATGCTCAGAGCCATGGTCAGTGTAAACAGAACCGATACGAAAAGCAGGGTAACAGTGATAGCTCTTCCGACAATAACCATTTTGATTGAACGACGGAAGATTTCGACCTCACTGCGCCTTCGTATGGCGGCATAAGCGGCCATAATGACCACAGCGAATGTAACAGTTTTGATGCCGCCCGCTGTTGAGGCAGGGGAGCCTCCGATAAACATGAGCAGGATCAGAATGAATCTGGTTTGAGGCCTGAGAGATGCTATTTTAACGGTGTTAAAGCCGGCAGTTCGGGCGGTTACGGACTGAAAGAGCGCATCAGGGACAGTCAGGCTGCTGTGACTGGGTGAGGTTGCGTATTCGAACAACATTATCATAAGCATACCGAACAGTATCAAGCTTGCGCTTGCTGCAAGTACTATTTTTGTCTGAAGCTGGATTCGAAACGGGCAGCGGTGAGCGAAGATTGTTGCCGGATTGGCACGTTTTTGCAAAAAGCATTTTAGCCTGTCAAGGACGACGGAATTGAGATTGTAAAGAACGGGGAAGCCAAGTCCCCCGAGGATGATAAGCGGACAGATGACGCCATAGAGCTGCCAGCATTTATTATAGCCTATCATACTGTCATCAAGAAGAGCAAAACCGGAGTTGCAAAAGGCGCTGATCGAATGAAAAATGCTGTAAAACCATTGATACTTTACAGAACCGCTCCAGAGGGCGGAGTTGTCCCACATGGAAAAAAGGGAAGCGGCACCAAGTGCTTCCAAGGATATCGTGGCGATGAAGATAAATGCTATGATTTTTCCTATAGTTCCGAGCGTCTGGGCGCTGAGTAAGTCCTGCATTGCCACCGATTCGCGGACGGTCAGCGCCTGGCCGAGCAGAAGAGTAAAAACAACGCCGAAGGTAACTATACCCAGTCCTCCAAGCTGAATGAGTGTCAGGATGACTATCTGGCCGAAGAGCGAAAAATCGTTTCCGGTGCTTTTAACTACAAGACCGGTTACACATGTGGCGCTTGTAGCGGTAAAAAGTGAGTCGACAAAACCTGTTTCGCTGTTTGCATGGGACCGCGGAAGCATAAGCAGGCCCGTACCACATACGATAAGCACAATGAAGCTGAGAATAAGAGTTCGCGTGGGGTTTTTCCCGGAGGCGGCAAGATTAACACATGTCCGGGAGACCTTTGCCACAACTTCTATGATTAGGTAAACGGCTATCGCTATTTTTTTCAGATCGGCGGGGGTCTGGGCGTTGAACAAAGCTGAAGATCCGAAATAAATCAAAGCCAAAGCCGCAAGCAATGGGAACTCGAACCAGTTGGCGGCAAGATAATCGAGTTTTCTGCGAGAGTTAAAGAATCTGGCGGGTTTTTCGGCGATGAAAATAAAAAGGCAGAGCATCTGAACGGCGTGAAGGAGGGATGGGGCAGTAATAGGCTCTTTGAAACCAAAAAGCAGCACGAAAGAGGCAGCTACCGCTGCGCCGGTGAATGAATTGACGATGATAAGCCATCTTTCAACTGAGGCGATTTTGTATTGAATCTTCATAATAGTCCGGATATTAGTTTTACCCTTTAAGCGGTCTTATTTCCAGAAAATTCCGCCCGGACAGCTAATCGCCGGTTGTCCCTGTGATATAGCCGTCAATCAGGCAATGTCACCAAGTCCGAGTGTATCGCCGAATCTGCTCAGCAGTGTTTTTCGAATATTTTTATGCCCGGTGTTTTGGAGCATAGGGTCAATTTCCACAAGATTAAAGGCGTTTTTGCGGGCGAGGCAGAGCAGGTCGAAATCATCGATAATGTCTGCGATTTTGAGGTCGGGCAGTCCGTGCTGTCGTGCACTGAAAAGCTCGCCGGGTCCTCGGAGCCGCAGGTCGTTTTCGGCAATTTCGAAGCCGTTGTTGCAGCGTGTCATGATCTGGAGTCTTTCTGCGGCGGTCTGGTTTTCAGTCTGCGCAAACAGCAGGCAGTATGACTTGCTCTGGCTTCTGGCGATTCTGCCTCTTAACTGGTGCAGTTGTGCCAGGCCGAAGAAGTCAGCTTCTTCGATGACCATGATAGTTGCGTTGGGGACATCGACGCCGACTTCGATGACGATGGTTGAGACAAGGACATCGATTTTCCCCCTGCGGAAATCATTCATAATCTTTTGCTTTTCGTCGGAGTTCATCCTGCCGTGGAGGAGGGCTACGCTGTAACCGGAGAAAACGCTTTTTGAAAGCATTCGATATTCATCGGTGGCAGCTTTTACCATGCCGTCGCCGGTGGTATCGGCGATTCGCGGGTAGACGAAATACGCCTGTTTTTTTGCTCTGAGGCGCTCCTTTATAAAATCATATGCCTTTGTGCGGTTATGAGGCTCGACGAGACGGGTGATAACAGCGCCTCTGCCGGGTGGACAGTTAGCAATAATTGAAACATCCAGATCGCCGAAGGCGGTCATTGCCAGGGTTCTGGGGATGGGCGTGGCAGTCATTACGAGGCAGTGCGGCGTTGTCTGTTTTCTCAGTTGGGCCCGCTGATGAACTCCGAATTTGTGCTGTTCGTCGATAATGGTTACGCCCAGATTGTGGAAGGAAATGTCCTGCTGCAGGAGGGCGACGGTCCCAACGACGATATCGATCCGGCCATTTTTTATCTGTTGCAGGGTTTCGGTTCTTTTTTTGCCGGTCATGCCTCCGGTAATAAGGAGCCTTCTTACACTGCTTGCTTTAAGGAACCTTTCGATGCTGAGAAAATGCTGTGAGGCAAGGATCTCGGTGGGGGCCATTATGGCTGCCTGGGTCTTGTTTGCCACGGCAAGCAGGGCGGCATAGAGAGCGACGACGGTTTTGCCTGAGCCGACATCACCCTGGAGGAGACGATTCATCGGCTGGGTTCTGGACATGTCGGCGGTGATCTCAGCGATGACCTTGTCCTGGTCTTCGGTAAGGAGAAAGGGAAACCGCTTTCTGATTCTGGAGTCGATTTTCTCATTGCATTTCATCGGCACAGCTGAGGAGAAATTTCGTGTTTTGTATCTTCTAAGCGCCAGCGCAAGCTGCATCAGGAACAATTCATCGTATTTCAGCCTTCGTTTGGCCTTTGCCAGCTTATCCCTGTCGGGCGGCTGATGTATCCACCTGAAGGCGTCGGCACGCAGGATAAGATTATTTGTTCTGAGCATGTCTTTATCGAAAAATTCGTCTACTGCTGCGGTAAGATGATCCAGGGCAGCAGTTATGATTTTTTTTATGGCATTGCTGGGCAGGGAGCTGGTGGCAGGATAGACCGGCCCGCCCAGATTGCCCGGATCCGCAGGGCTGTTTTCGTCGAGAATAGTGAACTTTGGGTTTACAAGCTGTAGCTGGTACCTGTATCGGCTGACTTTTCCGGAGGCGATGATGGTCTGGCCCGGCTTGAGTTTTTCCCTGAGGTATCCGCCGTGGAACCAGATGAGTCTGCACACTGCGGTTTCGTCGGCAACGAGTGCTTCGAAGACGGGAGGGCGGCGATGAGTGTGAAAATCAATGCTTTCGATAAGGGCTGCAATGGTAACGTTCCGGTCAGGCTGTATTTTATCTATTTTTATCAGTGAGGGCAGAAAGATCCAGTCCCTTGGATAATATTCCAGGAGATCAGCAGCATAGTTTATACCCAATTGCGCGAATGCTTTTGCTCTTGCAGGACCGACGCCTTTGAGAAACCGGACGGGCATGGCAGGGTCAAATTCGTTTGATGTTTTGGTGGTCTGTTTATCAGTCATCCGTTGGCGACCTCTCCTCAAAGCCTTGTTCCCCGATGAGCTTGACGAATCTGCAGCCGCAGACAGCTTTTTGGGTAATCCTGTTTTCGGTTCTGGTGTAGGCCATAAGTTCCTGTGAAAACACTCCTCCAACCGGTGCAACGAGGATGCCGTTTTTTTTGAGTTGTCGCAGGAGAACAGCAGGTTCACTGGGAACGGCGGCGGTAACAATAACGCGGTCGAAATGTCTGTGTGGCGACCAGCCTATGCTGCCGTCGCCGACGAGGAATTCGACGTTGTCCACGTTCAATGACTTCAGGGTTGTCTGTGCGATGCTTAAGAGCTGGGGCAATCTTTCGATCGTGTAGACTTTTTTTGCCAGGTATGCAAGTATCGCGGTCTGATAGCCGCTTCCCGTTCCAATTTCGAGGACTTCGCAGTTTTTGTCGAGACAAAGAAGCTCGGTCATCAGTGCGACTATGTAGGGCTGGCTGATGGTCTGGTCCATTCCTATGGGCAGAGGGCGGTCTTCGTATGCCTGATTTATGTTCGGCTGGGTTACAAAGATTTCGCGAGGGATTTGGGCCATTGCATTGAGAACTTGGAGGTCTGTAATACCCCTGCCTCTGATCTGGTATTGAACCATGCCGATTCGGGCACGGGCCAATCTGTCTTTTTCATCAGTTTCCGTCATGTAGGTAATAATCGCTTTTTTTTGTTTTTTTTGCAAACTGATTTTCAGTGGATTAAAATATTGGTTTGACGGCGTATTTGAATTAAACTTGCCCGCAAGAAAAGGATTTAAGGAGGTCTGAAATGAAGCTGAAAAAGGTTCTGTTTTATCTGCTGGCGGCTCTGCTGGGCGGCTGTGTGCTGTCGATTCACCCGCTTTACACGGCAAATGTGCTGGTGTTCGAGGAAAAGCTTCTCGGCGTATGGATAGGCGACGACAGCCGATGGGAATTCAAAATCGGCAAGGATGAAAATCCTTATGCCGCTTTTGGCGGAGGAAAAAGGCAGGATGGGAAACGTTTTTACTCGCTGACGATTGATCAGGATGAGAAGCAAACAAAGAGAGGCGAGTTTGTCGCACATCTTGTAAAGCTGGACGATACCTTGTTTCTGGATCTGTTTCCCGCTGAGCCGAACCTTGCCAGTGATTTTTACAAGTTTCACCTGCTGCCTGTTCATTCGTTTATCAAGGTTGAGCAGATCGATCCGACATTGAAGATGCGGATGTCCGATTCGAGCAAATTTGAGAAGATGCTGGCGAAAGATCCCAACATCATCGATTTTGAAGCGGCCTCGGAAAGAATTGTTCTTACTGCTGAGCCGAACGAGCTGCAGGAGTTTCTGAGAAAACATGCGAATAACGAGAACTTTTTCGGAGATCCCTTTGAGTTGAAAAGATTTGAGCCTGCAGAGCCGAACAAGCCTGTCGATGCCGATCCGAATGGTTCCAGCAAGGAAATCCCGGCGCAATAGATTATTGACGGCGGGCGGCCTGGTTGATAATACGCAGCTATGGATGATATGACAGAAAGATTGACACTAGCGGACAAGGCATATATCTGGCATCCGTTTACGCAGATGGCCGGGTGGCTGGCCGATGAGCAGGTGATTATTGATTCTGCTGAGGGGTTCTGCCTGATTGACACGCGGGGGCGGCGTTATATCGACGGGGTCAGCTCGCTGTGGTGCAATGTGCACGGACATTGTGTAAAGAGAATCGATGATGCCGTCCGAGAGCAGCTTGGTAAAGTTGCGCACAGTACGCTGCTTGGGCTTGGACAGACAAAATCCATCATTCTTGCTGAAAAGCTCGTTGAGATTGCGCCTAGGGGCTTGAGAAAGGTTTTTTATTCGGACAGCGGGGCAACATCGGTTGAGATCGCGATCAAGATGGCTTATCAGTATTACAGAAATAAAGGAGTAAAAGGACGAGAGAAATTTATCGCGCTTGGCGAGTCTTACCACGGCGATACTATTGGTTCTGCTAGTGTGGGCGGGATAGAATTGTTTCATTCGATATTTCGGCCTTTACTTTTTGAGGCTTTTTTTGTGCCTAGTCCCCATCCTTACAGATTCGAGGGAAGCGCCGAACAATGTGCAAGATACAGCCTTGAGAAGATGGAAGAGATTCTGCGTGAGCATGGTTCGGAAATTGCAGGTGTGGTTATCGAGCCTCTGACGCAGGCTGCTGCCGGCATGATCGTGCATCCCCAGGGTTTTCTAAGGCAGGTAAGAGAGCTTACGACAAAATACGATGTGCTTTTGGTAGCAGATGAGGTGGCCACCGGATTCGGAAGGACGGGAAAGATGTTTGCCTGCCAGAAAGAAGCGGTTGTGCCTGATATTATGTGTCTTGCCAAGGGGATAACCGGAGGGTATCTGCCTTTGGCGGCAACGCTGACAACTCAGAAGATTTTTGACGCGTTTCTGGGACAGATCAGCGAACACAAGACATTCTATCACGGACACACTTACACAGGTAACGCCCTTGGATGTGCAGCAGCGATCGCATCGCTTGAGTTGTTTGCGGAAAACAAGGTGCTGGAGTCTCTGCCGGTGAAGATTGCGATGATTAAGGAGTATTTTGAAAAGATTAGGGAGCTTGCATTTGTTGGTGATGTTCGTCAGTGCGGAATGATGGGGGGTATTGAGATAGTGAGGGGCAAAGCGACAAAGGAGCCGTTTGCCCGTGAACATGCCGTTGGCACGAAGGTCTGTAAGGTCATGCGATCGAAAGGGGCCATGATGAGGCCTTTGGGGGATGTGATTGTTCTCATGCCGCCGATTGCCATTGATCCGGATTTACTCAGGCGGCTGCTTGATATTGTGTATGATACACTTGAAAATGACCTGGAACGAATTATTCAGGGATTAGGATTTTCCCTTGTGTCCTTTTAATATTGAATAAATTTATGCTGTCTTGCCGATATCCTGAATGTCTGTGATTCTATATGATCTGTAAAAATGGACGCTTACGGCTCTTTTTCCCTTTGATTATTTTCAGGAATAGTAATATAATCTCAGCGGTCAATTTACAGAAAGCCTTGAAAGAGGATAGATTGAAAAGGTCGATTACGTGGCTATGGAACGTTGATTTTCTGATTCTAATTGGTATCACGGTTTTGTTCATACCGTTTTTTGGACTGAGTTCGACAATTGATCCTGTGCTAATGCCTCGGTTCTTTCTTTGGTCCCTCATATCATTGGTACTATTTATATCTGTGGCAGTACAAATATACATAAAGCTAAACAATCTGGATTGGAGTGTTCTAAAGCGAAGTATTTTCTTGGCTTTTCTTGGATATTTCTTATTTTCCGCAATTTCCTTATTCAAGGCTATTAATATTACAGAGGGCATATATGAAGTTCTTAAAATCTTCCTGTCTATTGTGTATTTATTTGTTGCGACAATTATTCTGAGTAAAAATAGGAATTACATTTCAATTTTAGTCAAAGCAGTAATAACTATGGCTACAGTTTTATCTGCACTTAGTATCTATCAATACCTACGATACGATTCTATTGACTGTTGTGCCACAATGGCGAACAAAAACCAATTATCTTCCGCTCTTTTCTTGACTCTTCCATTTTGTTTGTATGCTGCATTGTCTTTTCATAATTATTGGAAGTTCATAGGCATAATTCCAACGGTATTAGTACTAATTAATATTTTTTTGCTTCAAACCCGTGCGGTTTGGGTTGGACTTTTCGCGCCGACTGTTCTGACGGTGATTGTTGTTAGCGTTTTTATCAGAAGATTGGATATATCGACAAAAACATTTCTTAAAGGATTTATATGTATCACACTGGGATTGATCGTGGCTATCTCAGTCTTTGGCTATTTATATTTAAGAACCAATTCGATGAATTACCTTGAGAAACGAATTCAATCTATATATTCTGCAAATTATCTATCCAACCAACAACGATTTCATATTTGGCAAATATCAGGCGAAGCTATCAAAGAAAATTTGATGTTTGGTGTCGGTGCAGGAAACTGGAAAATTGTTATTCCATCCTATGGTTTGGATAAATTGATGTTGAAAGGAGGGGTTTTTAAAACATCTTTTTTCCAACGTCCACATAATGATTATATCTGGGTGCTGTCTGAGATTGGCATGTTTGGCTTCGCATTTTATTTATCTACTTTTGGAATGATAATTGTTTACATTTTCAAAATCTTAACCCGGCACTCAAATACAAATGATAAAATACTTTCAATCCTTGTATTCTTTGGTATTATTGGGTATATGACAATCTCGTTCTTCAGTTTTCCAAAGGAAAGAATCTTCCATTCAGTGTTTTTACTGTTAATGATGGCAGTCATTATAGCAATCTACCATCAATCCTTTGGGTATCAGAAAAATGATCCTCGGTTATTTATGCTTGCTCTGGTAGTTCCCTGTCTTTGTTTATTGCTTTTTGCAATATTTATAGGATATACTCGTCTCAATGCCGAAATTCATACAAAAAGAGCTTTTGCTGCAAGAGAAGCCAAGAATTGGCCATTGGTTATCTCAGAAATCGATAATGGCTATTCTGGTTTTGCGACACTGGATCCTATGTCAACACCATTGAAATGGTATCGAGGAGAGGCGAATTTCTTATTGGGTAACATACCACAGGCCCTCAAAGACTATAAACAAGCTTATAAGGTATATCCGTATCATATTCACGTGTTGAATAATCTTGCAACTTGTTATGAATTGCAAGGCAACCATGGCCAGGCAATTTATTACTATGGAAAAGCCTTAAAAATCTTTCCCGAATTTGGAGAAGCCATAACAAATTTATGGGCTACATATTACAACAGCGGCCGTGATGAAAAAGCAAATGAACTTTTATTACATTATGATCCAGTTTTAGCCGGTCATTGGACAATGGATGATAATTCGTCCAGCACTGTTGTCATAGATAGCAGTACTCATAGCAATGACGGACAAGCTCAGCGCTATACCTCCATTCTGCATACTACAGGTATAATTGATGGAGCCTTGAATTTCAATGGTGTGAGTGACTACATAAATTTCGGCGATATAATAATCCTTGATTCACGTACTGCGTTGTCGATTGGTTGCTGGATAAATCCAGATATACACAAAGACTGCGACCTTGTGATTAAGAACGGCCCAATTCTGCTGTACATGACAGCGGATGGAAAAATAAAAGGCAGTGTATATGTTGGCGAGTGGAGTGACACAGTATCTTCTGCCAACTCTGTCCCGATCGGGAAATGGACTCACGTCTTTATGACCTACGATAATTCAAATGTCCGTCTTTACATTGACGGTACTTTAAATGACACAAAAACACAAACCGGTACTACACCGAATACACCCGATACCCTGACAATTGGCTACGATTTTACAGGTTATTTCAAAGGTGCTATTGATGATGTAAGGATATATCGCAAGTCGTTGTCGGCAGCGGAGATTCGGGCATTGTGTGACAATGCAAGAGACATTAATCTCGAAAAACATTAGAGTGAAATAGTCTACTTTACCGATAAGATTTGTAGGGACGCCAATAATTATGGGAGATTACAATGAAAACAACTAAAATCGTCTTTTTAATGACAAATGTGCTACTCACCATCTCTGCAACACTGTTTGCACAGACTCTTATCTCCATTGACCCTGATAATGCCATACAAGGCCAGAATTTGTCTGTAACCATCACAGGCCAGGATACTCATTTTAAGCAGGGAACAAACACAGGAGTTTGGTTTTCCAGAGGCGGTTCGACCATTAATGGAGATTGTCCACCGCACTCCTCCAGCGATACAATATTACCTGCAAATTTTAATATTTCCGTTGATGCTCCGTGCGGCAGTTGGGATGTAAGCGTCTGGAATAGTATTGATGGGACCTTGACGCTGAGTGATGGATTTACAGTTGTTGGTAATTCACCAGTTCTTGCTTCGATAAGCCCTATCCGTGCTGCGCAAGGCCAGAGTTTATCCGTTACTATTACAGGGCTGGATACCATTTTTCTGGACGGGATTGGAACAACAGATGTCTGGCTTTCTCAGGGAGTTTTGACTATTAACGCAAGTGGTTATTCAGCCTTCAGCAATACGTCATTATCTGCAGATTTTGATATTCCCGCTGATGCTGTGTGCGGCTTTTGGGACGTAAGCGTGGATGATTATTATGACGGGACGTTAACACTATCCAATGTCTTTCTGATTAAGATTAACTTTGATGTGTGGTATGTTGACAATGATGCACCAAATGACCCGGCCCCGAACAATCCTGACATTAGTGACCCATTGGAAGATGGGTCTGCAGAGCATCCCTTTGACGCAATTCAGGAAGCGATTGATTGGGCGTACAATGGCGAGACGGTTATAGTTTTGGAAGGCACTTATACTGGCACAGGCAATCAGAATATCGACTTTTTAGGCAAGGCTATTACAGTCCGCAGCACTGACCCGAGCGCCCCTTGCGTAGTTGAAGCAACAATTATTGACTGTGAGTTAAGCGGACGTGGATTTTACTTCCACAGTGGTGAAAATAATGATTCTTTAGTAAGTGGTTTAACTATTCTTAACGGATATGCCTCTAACGGCGGTGGAATTTATTGTTCGGGTAGCGCTCCGACTATTAGTCATTGTATAATCAAAAACAATGAAGCAAGCAGTGGCGGTGGCATTTGCTCAGACGGAGAGGCTACAGGACAATCATTGGCATTAATCGATTGTATTATAGCCGAAAATATAGCAGAGGAAGGCGGGGGAATATATTATCGCAACAACATTCCTTTGATTAAGAATTGTGTAATTGCGGGCAATTATGCCTTTGGTACTTCTTACGCCTACGGTGGTGGAGTTAGTCTTTTTAATAGCGACCTTAGTATTATAAATTCTACCATAGTGGGCAATATTGCCGAGCAATATGGTGGCGCTATAGACTGTGATAGTAGCAATGTGACAATTAGTAACTGTATTTTCTGGAACAATGATGCTCTCTGGGGTGATGCTCTTTACCTATGGGAAGAAAGCACACTGGCTGTTGAATATAGTGACATTGAAGGTAGTCAGAATAGTATACACGCTGCGTCAGGCAGTAGCGTCAATTGGGGGGCAGGTATGATAGATACCTATCCGCATTTCGCTGTGGATGGATACTGGGATTGGGGTGATTGGGTCGATGGTGATTACCATCTTAAATCTGACGCTGGGCGGTGGACAGGAACAGGATGGGTGCTTGACGGTGTTAATAGCCCATGCATTGATGTTGGCGACCCCTGCGCCCCAGTTGGTGTCGAACCAAATCCTAATGGTGGCAGAATAAATATGGGTGCTTATGGTGGGACAGCAGAGGCCAGCAAATCTCCCTCCGGAACAATTGAGCCTGTATGCACAGGGGAAATTCCTGGTGATGCAAATGGCGATTGTAAAATTGATTTTGAAGATTTTGCCATAATGGCTGAACACTGGCTCGAATGCAACCTTGACCCCCTCGAAGCCTGCTGGGAATAAAACGCCATACTACTGCTCTGCCTCTAATCAAACGTAAGCGCTCGGTGAACAAAAGACGAAATCACAGTACCCAGTTTCAGCCGTTATGTTCAATGCCTGTGTCTCCCCTTTTTTGTTCGGGGGCTTATCCGTCTCTCCGAAGGAGATAACCTCCAGACTCTAGACTCAGGACTACTGACTCCAACCCCCCAACCTCTTTTCAAACAATTCCCGCAGGTCCGCAAAATCGTTACAACCGTTAAACTCGTTATATCTTAACACGAAAAAAAACGAAAAAATGGTACAAAAGTAGTACAAAACTGGGTAAGAATTGGGTAAAAAGTAGCACACTTTTCGCAAAAAATGACCCAAAAATCCAAAAAATTCACGCTATTTTAATGCCCAACCCTCAATATCCGCCCAAAAACAAACTTTTCCCCCTTGAAAACCAACCCAAAAATCCCCAATTCCCGACCAAATTTTCCACATAACTCCCCCCGCGCAGCCCTTCCGATTGTTCCACAAGACACAAAACCACCGCCCAATTGCCCTTTTGATTGTGTGATGCTAAGATGTCTCTGCATATGAAAAAATTTGCGACAAAAACCCTGTTTGAACGCACCGAGTTGGATGAGCCAACCCCTGAACATATAATCCGCGTCGTCTTCGAATCAGCGGTCGATGCCAGCTTCGATTACGCGGTCGATGAGGAATTATGGCCCATACACACCGGCCAGCGGGTCGAAGTCCCTTTCGGCAGAAGCAATAAGCACCAGCAAGGCTATTGCATCGCTGATGACGTGCCGAAAGAATCATCCTTTGCAGGCAGGCCGGGCACCGCGAAACTCAAAAAGGTAATCCGCGTAATTGACAAAGAGCCCCTTATCAGCAAAGACCTGATGTCCCTGGCAGAATGGATCAGCAGATACTACGTTTGCCCGCTCGGCCAGGTCCTCGCTGCGATGCTCCCCGCCGCCGTTAAAAAAGGAATCGGAGTAAAAAAGGAAAAACTCCTCTATCTAGCCGACGACTATAGCCTGCTCACTGCCCAGATACGGGGCAGAAAGCAAAAGCAGATCATTCAGGCACTCGAGTCTCAAACAGCCCTGAGCGCCGAATCCGCTGTTTCCACGGAAGATATTCTCTCAAAAGCCCGGTCATCTTCAGTGCCGCTCAAACGTCTTATCGAAAATCATATTATCAGGGTCGTCGAAAAAACCATCCTCAAAGCCCTGCCCGCGATACCACAGGAATTTATCCTCAAAGCCGACAAGGTCATATTGAACAAAGATCAGCAGACAGCACTGGATTATATCGACTCGCAGATACAGTCAAACCGATTCGGCGTAACCGTTCTGCACGGCGTTAGTGACAGCGGCAAGACCGAAGTCTACATCCGCGCGATCAATACCGCCCTTAGTCAGGGTAAAGCCGCGATAGTCCTCGTGCCCGAAATCGCATTAACCGCCCAGACGGTTCAGCACTTCAGCGCCCGCTTCGAAAATATTGCCGTTATGCATTCAGGCCTCACAGCAACCCAGCGAAACGCCCAGTGGCAGAGCATAAAATCCAGCCAGGCAAATGTCATAATAGGCGCTCGCTCAGCCGTATTTGCACCGGCAGAAAACCTGGGCCTTATCATAGTGGACGAGGAGCACGAGCCCTCCTATAAGCAGGAAACCGCTCCCCGGTATAACGCCCGCGATGTAGCGATAAAACGCGCCCAGCTTGCCCATGCGCACTGCGTGCTCGGCTCGGCAACCCCGTCGCTGGAAACCTGGCTGAACTGTCGAAAACACAAATATTTCAATCTCGTCAGCCTGCCCAAGCGGGTAATGGACCTGCCGGGCCCTTCGATGAAACTTATAGACATGCGTGGTCCGGACCCATCCTGGCGCCGCGGCAATTTGATCAGTCCTGCTCTTGAATCCGAACTACATAGCGTGCTTGAAAAAGGCCGGCAGGCAATTCTGCTTCTCAACCGGCGAGGATATAGCAGCATTGTATTATGCTCAAGCTGCAAATATGCCCTGCATTGTCCGAACTGTGACGCCGCCCTTCGATTCCATAAAGTATCTCTGCCGGGCCGATCTGCCATGAGCCCCCGCCATACCGTCAGCGGCAGACATATTCAAAGCGGATATGCAATCTGCCATTATTGTCTTCGCAGAACACTTGTCCCCCAAAATTGCCCGCTCTGCCGTCAACCGATGATAATGCTTGGCATAGGCTCCCAGAAACTAACTGAGGAAGTGAAAAAAAAATTCCCCGGAACTGTGGTCACACGCGTCGACAGCGACTCAATGCAGTCAACAAACTACTACGAAGTCCTCCACGATTTCGCCCAGGGCAAAATTAACATACTCGCCGGAACCCAGATGCTCGCCAAAGGACTTCACTTCCCCAATGTTACACTGGTGGGAATCATAAGTGCAGAAACAAGCCTGTGCCTGCCGGACTTCAGGGCTAATGAAAGAACATACCAGCTTATTTGCCAGGCGGCAGGCCGGGCGGGCAGGTCCGCAAAAGGCGGCAAAGTTCTTATCCAGACGTTCCTGCCCGATCAGCCCGTGATCCGCTTTGCCCTTCACCAGGACTATAACGGCTTCATCGAAGAAGAACTGAAACATCGCAGAAACTGTAATCTGCCGCCTTATTGGCGTCTCGCAGTGGTCGAATTGCGGGACATGAAATTTGAAAAGCTCTCCGCCGCTGTCCAGGCAATGCGGCAGCAAATCGATCGAATAATACAAAAGGAGAATCTTGAAGCGGTTGTCCGCGGCCCGCTTGAGCCTGTTATAAGCAGGATTCAGCGTTTTCACCGCATCCAGATCATAATCCAGGCCCCCTGTGCACAGATCCTTCAGCAGCTTTTCACCTCTGTCCGCAACGAAAAGCCCATCCGGCCGGCTGTGAGAGTCGCCATAGACATCGACCCGGTAAACAACATCGGCTGATGAGGGGAAAAAAATTTATTTTTGTAGTTGACGGGGGCATTGTGGGTTGATATACTTGTACTAGTTGAAGTAGCACAAGTATGGTGGTTGCTTATGCAGTTTAATATAGATAATAGTTCCGGCAGGGCCGTTTATCAGCAGATAATCGACCAGATCAAACGTGACATAGCGATGGGAAAACTGCTCGCCGGAGAAAAACTGCCGACAGTGCGGGAACTGGCTGTTCAACTGGTGATCAATCCGAATACGATAGCCAAAGCATACAGGCAGCTTGAGCAGGAGGGCATAATAACCACCCGGCCGGGAGCCGGGGCGTTTGTCGCCCAGATGAGCAGCAATCTCAGCAGGGCGGTAAAAAAGAAAATGATTTGCGAGCGGCTGGAACTTGCCGCTGTGGAAGCAATTCACATGCAGATTGACAAAAAAACCTTTGGTGAGTGGTTTGAAAACGTCCTGAAAAAATTCAAATTCAGCCAGGATCAGGGGAAATCAAATGAATAAAAACGCGATAAAAGTCGATAGTCTCGTCAAATATTATGGCGGGCGGTGTATTCTGGATGGTATTGATTTTAATGTGCCGAGAGGCTGTATCTTCGGTCTGCTGGGTCGCAATGGAATCGGCAAAACGACGATTATTCGGATTCTGCTTGGGCTTGAACACCCCACACGAGGCAGAACATTCATAATGGGAAAAGAATCCTCCGCTCTGACAGCCGAAGATCGCAGCAGAATCGGATGCGTCGCGGAAGGACACAATCTTATTCAGCATTACAAAGTCAGCAGACTGGCAAAACTCTGCAAAGACCTTTCGCCTCGCTGGAATCAGAAATCGTTTGAATGCCTGATCGAGACATTTCGGCTGCCGATGGATCGCAGGGTAAAAGAGCTGTCAACCGGCATGAGGGCGGAATTTAACCTCGCCCTGGCGATGGCCATTGATCCGGAAGTACTCATCCTCGACGATCCGACACTGGGCCTGGATACTGTGGCACGGAGACAGTTCCTCGAGCTGGCGATCGAAGTGATCCAGCGGGAAGGGCGAACCATTCTTTTCAGTTCACACATTCTCAGCGACGTTGAACGTATTGCTGACCATATCGGGATACTCGCTGCCGGCAAATTGGTTGTTGATTGCGGGCTTGAAGAATTGAAGAAGCGTATAAAGAAACTGCGGATCATCTTCTCAGCCGAAGCGCCTGGTGAACTACACCTGACAGAGATCATAAGCTTACAGAAGCGCGACAGGGAACTGGTAATAACAGCGGCGAACTGGAACGAGCACAAACAGGCAATGATCGAAACCTTTCGCCCGGAAAGCTGCAGCGAAATCCCGATGAGCCTGGAAGACCTCTTCATCGAATGCACAAACGCCGCGCCTTTACCCATAATACAATAATAAGGAGAGCAAAATGTTTACACTCATAAAAAGAGAGATCGAGGACAACATCGCCTATTTTCTTGCGGCTGTAGTGTTTACCACGATACTCGCAGCTATGGCGATAGCGGCATACTATGAGGATTTCCAAGGTCGAAGCATTGAAAGATTTCAGATCATAAGCTCCTGGGTAATCATCATCGGCTGCCTGGCCGGGGCGTGTGTGATGGGGGTAACTCAGATGCGAGGCGACAGGAACAAAAAGGTATCCAGTTTTCTTGCAACTCTGGCGGTGACACGCAGCCGGCTCCTCACTGCGAGGATTATAGCAGGTATTCTGGCGATTCTGACTTTACTTTTGCCAATGGCAATTATAAACGGTGTGTTCATGTCCCGCAACCTCTCCTATATTCCAAATATCACAGGAATGCTGGTAAAAGTGTTTGCTATTTTATTACTGTTAAGTTTTGCCTGTTACTGTTTAGGTCTGCAGATTGGCTGGAGTTCGAGCAGGATCGCTGCCTTGGCAGCGTTGCTTCTGGCCGGCGTTCTGATATGGCTGGTTGTCATTAAGGGTTTTGGAACCGAGACAATTGTGATACTGGGAATGTTTATCGCGGCCTCTTTGCTGCGAATAAGTCAAAAATTTATTTCAACTCCGCTTTGAGGGAAAAGAATTATGAAATTTTTACGAAGTTATCCTGTTAAAGTCTTTGCAAGCGGTTTTATCGCGCTGGTTCTGTTTTCGATAGTCCTGTTCTGGGCAAGGTGGATTCTGCAGGCTATCCTTCTTGCTGACATGGGACGCCAAACGGTGAGAATACCTGTATCCAGACTCGTTCCCGACCAGATCGAAAACGACCCGAATGTGGTGCAGCACTCCCTGATCACAGCGAAGACACAGCCTGTGGAGTGGCTTGCCATGAACCTAGGTATTACAGCAGGTATCAGGGCGGCAGAGGATAAATTTGAGCGGCAATGGTTTCGTTCCGGTGAAGCGGAGGGATCCCGCCGCCTTAGTGTATATTTTGACAAGACCAAAGGCCTGTTGGTCTACAACATCTTTTTCAGGCAGAGAATTGCCGGCAGATTAGAGTGGGCCAGGCAGACACTCGCATATTTCGGACCGAACGGCGGTTTCACAGCACCGGAAAGGAATCTGGGCAGATTCTCCGATCCTGTAATAGGAGAGCTACAGGTAAT
This sequence comes from Planctomycetota bacterium, assembly GCA_043816955.1. Classification (GTDB taxonomy): domain Bacteria; phylum Planctomycetota; class Phycisphaerae; order Sedimentisphaerales; family CAYZTY01; genus JBDRHL01. Next base: position 17,947 of record JBDRHL010000092.1, read on the forward strand.
CGATGAATCCCGTGTAAAGTTCGAATGGATAGTTTATGACCAAAAGCAGAGACGTTTTTTCAGGATTATAGTCGGCCCTGAAAAGGAAGGTATTGTTGTTCACAAAGGTCCGCAGCTTGATAAAGATGATTTTCACCGTCCTACACAAATCGGTAAATTGAACAAGGGCAAAGAAGGCCTTTCATTGAGCTTCTCACCTCCGATGGTTGAGTATTCCTTGCATACACACACCGAAGCCGAACAGCCCGGATTTTTTCAGCGTGGCAGAAGAAAAGATACAGCGCTTAAAGAACTGATTCCCGCACTCCACAGCAACTATTCAAGCTGCGATGCAGGGCCGTATGTTCTTGTGCTCGATGAAGCAGGAGGGATAGACCTGCTTGATAAGCAGACCCTCAGTTTTGCAGGCGTCGCCGGCCGTCTGCCTGCTGCGCCGACATTTTTCTCTGAAACCGATGAGGTTGTGCCAAAAGACCTGTTAGCCTATAACGTTCTGCCTCTTGTTATTACCGGTGAATATCGCGGCTTATTCGCCGCGAGTGTTTCGCGTGATGCAACGGGACTTGCTGTAGTAATCTTCGATGAAAAAGGCAGACGTATTGCCGGCGATTTCAACCACGCCAGGAACCATGACAGAGCACTGGCAGCGGTCATTTACGAAGAGACGACCGGCGGAATTGCTATAGCTATCGGCAAGTATCTGTTGGAAAATCTGCAGCCTTTTGTTTTCGGCATCACTTCTTACTTCAGCGGCTCAAGCGTTGAAGCTGGTGCGGGCTACAGGACGTTGTTCATTCTGCCAAACTCATTTGCAGGTATGTTCAGCAGAGAGGCAGGCGGTACCCATTACATAGCCAGGTTTTTCTTCGCACTGTTTCTGCTTTCGCCGTCTGTTATCCTGGGAATCTTTCTGGCATTGCGGATTGCGAAGAGTACAGCGATAGTTGGTCTTTCCAGCACAGCGAAACTATGGTGGATAGTTGGCGCGGTCTGTTTTGGTCTCGTCGCATACATAACGTACCGGCTTGCCGGGCCTCGTGAAGATCTGGTTACCTGCCTGAACTGCGGAAAACTTCGCCGCTGTGATATGGATAAATGCCACCACTGCAAAAGCCCCTGGCATGTGCCACACCTTGAACCGCCCGCATGGCGGGTAATGGCTGTACGAGATCAATCCTCTCTCCAGGAGGCTGAATAAGGCTGTCTATCAAACTATACAATAACCGGTAACCGTGTGGGCTGAACATCTGAAGCAAGAATGATGGTGACTAATTATTGAGCTGTCTTTCATGGAACGGCAGTTCATCAGAGCAGTACAGGAAATTGAAATTCTCTTTACCGGCTGTTGATTCGAGCTGTTTCATGATGTGCTCGACATTATCATCAGGGCCGGCAATATAAAAAGGCTGACCATCTTTGCCGAATTCAATATCCTCGCATAGTTCGATATTATTTCTATCCTCCAGCACAAATTGTGACAACTTGAAATCGCCGTGTGGCTTGAATCCGAACTGTTCGGCGAATTCAATGGCACCATAAATAATATGGTGGGCCAGAGATATGGGGCACTCAACCGGGTCTTCATCCCTGTAGATCCGGCTGTGAAACTCCGTCGCGTACCTCCATACCGAGAAATCCGCATTACAGAAAGTATTTTTCAGCCCAAGGCAGAACACATCCACAAGATAGACGCCGAAAAGAAGATTGCCATCAGGCTGCCTGCGAGAGACTGTAACTATGGCCAATCCCTTTTCCTGCCATGATGGGTTGACCAGACATTCGTACACAGGCAAGCTTCGGGCTGTGAGAATTTTCTTTTTAATACTTAGTGATGTAAATGGCCCTGAGCTTGTCAGGTTCTTTTTCCTTGCCTTATCCTTTTGTCGTTTTTTCATCAACTTCTTTTGGCGTCGCTTTTGATTAATTGCCATTGCTATCTTCCTTGATTTTGCATCAACAACAACTTCCATATCCTGAAGCGGAATATAACCCTTATGTTTGACGAATCATATTCTTTGTTAACCATCGTTGAGCCTTCCCGACAGAAAGATTAACAGCACAGCGGTTTCAAAGAGCGTAAACACCTCCTGTTTCAATTATTTGCCAGCCCTTTTTTGTTTTCCCGATGAATAAACTTATGTTCCAACCAACTTCAACCAAGTCGGTTATCCTTTTGGGAAGCGACAGTTCAATAATATCGTCTTCATGTTCGTCGGCAGATGTATATGACGAGAGGTAAAGTTTACCCGGCTCAACTTTTTCTACGGTAAAGTAATCTTCTATTTTCTCGGTCCATCTGGAAACCGGATGGTCATTCGCATAGTCATATAACATCTCTGCCAAAGTTTCTGCAGCAGGTAGTTTGTCTGTTGCTTCTGCCCCGCGTCCTACCATATCTTCTGCTGATTCACTGTTGATATAGCCCTGCTCAGCCAGCCACTTGCCAAGTTTTTTCGTAACCGTACCTGCTGCCTTCAAAAGCTCCTTGCCGCACATTACCTTTCGCGGCATAAAGTATCCGAGGAACTCATCAACGTTGAGCGGTATCTTCTCCGGGCCGAAGACCTGACAGAATTCCCTGTGGTCATCGCCTTGGGCGTTGTAAAGGTTATCAAACAGTGCAGCCTCTCTTTTGTCCAAATACTGGTAGGCATAACCGTCCATACTATCTTGAAAAAGGTCAATGATATCTTCGTATTTCCGCATCGTGGCGGGTTTGAGCCGCTTGCGGCAGTCTTCAAGGAAGCGGTCTAAAACTTCCTCGATGTTTGGCGAAGCCGGTACCGGAAATTTGACTGTATTTTTGCTCATAGTTTGAATCCTTTGTTCCGTGTCCGGGGTTATTAAGCCGGGCCAGATTATACTATCGCTGGGTAATATTTACAATAGACAATTCTGGTTATAAGATGAGAGTCATGTCGAGCTTGCAGGTTGTCTTAATACTCAGTCCATAACTACTCTCGGCCCTTCCGCCCAATCCGTCAGCCATTTACCGGTTATCAGCACTTTCCTGGGGATTCACCACGGATTCAGCTATCATGCCTGATGAAAATCCGATTTTAGTTGCAATTTACTTCCGTCCCCGGTAATATCTCCCCCAACGTGAGGTTTGCTATGACTGGCTCATCGTCGGCAAAAAGTGGCGGCACCGAAGGGACAACCAGAGACCAAATTATTCAGGATTATGTTGCCTCCCTTTCGAATGAGTACCGGATGCTTGTCGTCCTGAAAAAAGATCTTTATGAGGGTAGCTGGGACCCGATGCTCGACGACCTGCATAACCGACTTACAGGGAAACCTTACATTTTTAAGCTGACTAACCGAATCAATGATGATATCCAGCGAATCAACCAGATGCGTGAGTTTGAAAGTAAACACGGTATCGATCTGGCGGATTTTGTTGACCTTAACTGATCGGATGTCGTGCAGGCCCGGCTGGTTCAGGCATTGCCCGGGTTGGGCTGGAAATTGATGTTTTTTTCCTTCAGGAGCGAGGTTTTTGACCTATGTTACATCGAGTGGTTTGGATCATTGTGTTTCTGGGCACTGTGGCACAGATGGGTTTTCTGTCGGGCTGCGGAGCCCATTCAGCCAATAATGAAAACCTGACTGCCACACCGCAGCCGCAGGTACAGGACAGCATCATTTCACACGAAATCCTCAACAAGGCCGCAATGCGCCTTGTGTGGCAAAATGCTGTTGCTCTGAAGCAAGCCGAGCAGATTGAGCGACTGATACCGTATGGTGATACGATATATGTCCTAACCGACCAGAATTACCTTTTCGCGCTAGACAGAGTTCGCGGCACATTTCGATTCGGCATCACTCTCGGTCCAAAGCATATCCCCGTATTCGGACCTGAGTTTTACGAAAAAGAGCTTCTCGTAATCTCCGGAGCAAAGCTGCTTGAGATAGATGCGGATTTCGGGACAATCAAAAGAACTACTGATCTTCCATTTCGAGCAAGCTGCGCTGCTGTACGCAACGTGATGTATATCTATGCCGGCGGAACCGATAAGCGCGTCCATGCGCTGAACGCAGAAACCGCTGTGCCCAGCTTCCAGGCAATGGCAGATGACGGTTCAGCTATCACCTCGGTAACTACGCTGGCTAATACCGTCATCTTCACGACCGACACCGGTTATGTTGTAAACATTCTGCCAACCGAGCCGGTGCTCTCCTGGCAGCTAAAAGCAGTCCGCGGAATCCCTGTGCCTGTCGCGCAGGATAAGAATTGGGTGATAGTAAGCAGTGATGATACAAATGTTTACAAACTCAGCCGAGTAACCGGCCAACTTATGTGGAAGTTCCACTCAGGTGCCCGTCTTGTTGATCAGGCAGCCCTGACTGAAAACTATGTCTATCAGTACGCCCGCCAGAAGGGATTGTACATTATAGATAATAAAAGTGGAAAACAGATATGGCTCGAACCGACAGGAAGGGCGATTCTCACTGAAATAGATGACATCGCCTATATTATCACCTGGAACAACCGCATTATAATCATCGACAATAAAAATGTCAAAAAACTTGGGGAGGTGGACTTCTCAGGCATCAGACGCTATGTTACCAATTCGCAGGAATCACGGGTTTACGTTGCTGACCAGCTTGGTCGGGTAGCATGTATCGAAATACAGCAGTAAAAGGCGTTATGTATTCAAACGGACAAGAAATTTCCAGGGAGAGATACAGGTAAAATGGATGTTAAAATAAGAACCGCGTTGATAAGTGTTTCGGACAAATCAGGGGTAGTGGAATTCGCAAAACAGTTGAGGGAGATGGGGGTAAAGATAATCAGCACCGGCGGAACGGCCAAGGCGATTTCCGGAGATGGTGTTGATGTTGTCAGCGTTGACTCTGTGACCGGCTTTCCGGAGATGATGGATGGCCGAGTCAAGACGCTTCATCCAAAGATACACGGCGGCCTGTTGGCGCTGCGTGACAAGAAGGAACACGCCGAAGCTTTGAAGAAGCATAATATCGAGCCGATAGACCTTGTGTGTATAAATCTTTATCCGTTCGAGCAGACAATTGCCGGACCTGACTGCAAATTCGAAGATGCGATAGAGAATATCGATATCGGCGGGCCCAGCATGGTTCGCTCCGCGGCAAAAAACCATAAGTTTGTAACCGTTGTTACATGCCCCTGTCAGTATGATAAAGTCATATCGGAAATGAAATCCAATAATGGCGCAATAAGCCAGAAAACACGCACCGATTTTGCAAGAGTCGCTTTCGGCCTGACCGCTTCTTATGACGCCGCAATATCGAAGTATCTCAATAAGCAGGCAGGTGTCAGCTATCCGGAGCGGGTTTCGATCGCAGTGAGCAAACAGATGGAGCTCAGATATGGCGAGAATCCGCATCAGAGCGCAGCGTTTTATAAACTGCCTGTCAGCGGCGAGGTGAGCACCGGCAGCGCGCATATTCTGGATGGCGGCAAGGAGATAAGCTTTAATAATCTGCTCGATGTGAACGCAGCCTTTGAGCTTGTGAAGGAATTCAAAGAGCCTGCAGCGGTAGTCGTCAAACATCTTAATCCGTGCGGCTGTGCAGTTGACGATGATATCTGCGTGGCATACGAAAAGGCCTATCTTGGCGACGTTGTCAGCGCGTTCGGCGGAATTGTCGCATTGAACAGGAATGTCGATGCAAAGCTCGCGAGGACAATTATGGAATCTTACAGCCTGTTCGGCAAGGCCAAGGGCGCCAGCGGTTTTTTCGCGGAGGTGATAATAGCACCCGCATTTGATCCCGAAGCTGTTAAGATTATGCGCACTTCGAAAAGCTGGGGTGAGAATGTCCGGCTTATGGAGAGCGGCCCTATCGACAGAGCAAAAATAGAGTGTGGCGAGTACGATGTCCGCTGCATCGTCGGCGGCCTTCTTTTACAGCAGCGCGATCTTGTCGGCTGGGAGCCTGCCTCGCTGAGTTATCCGACAAAAACAAAACCCACCCCGCAGCAGCTTGAGGATTTACGGATCGCATGGATCGTCGCGAAACATGTCAAAAGCAATACCATAACTCTTGTTAAGGACAGGCGGGTTGTCGGTGTTGGAGCAGGCCAGATGAATCGAGTTGAGTCCGGCCTTATCGCTTTCAGGCACGCCGGTAGTGAGACGAAAGGATGTGCGATGGGTTCTGACGCCTTTTTCCCCTTCCCCGATAATGTCGTCAACGCTGCAAATGCAGGAATTGCATGTATCATCCAGCCGGGCGGATCGAAAAAGGATGACGAAGTTATTGCCGCCGCTGATGATGCGGGAATCGCGATGGTCTTTGCAGGCAAAAGGCACTTCAAGCACTAAAAGCTAAAGGTTTTTTATGATAGTTTAACCAAGGAAGGACGAAAATGACGGATGCACAGATTTTTCAGGTTTTTGGGATTCTTTATCTGGCCATTGGCGCCGGTGTCTTTATCAACCCGGACTTTTACAAAAAGCTGTTGACCGATTACACCGAGAATCGGGCGCTAATTTACGTAAGCGGGATAGCTATACTGGCGATCGGATACCTTCTGGTAACGTTTCACAACACCTGGGTCAGAGATTGGCCTGTTATCATCACGATTTTAGGCTGGATGACCTTTGTGAAAGGGCTGTTTCTTCTCGTGTTGCCGAGTGCGTCGATAAAGATTTGCAATGCGCTCAAAGGAATGACAAAATTTCTCATGACCGAGGCAATCTTTATAATAATCCTCGGTATCCTGCTTGTATGGCTTGGCTTTTTTGTTGCGTAAAAACAGGGTTTGAATCCCTCTGTGTTCGGGCTGTAATTACAGTCGAGTTTTATGCCTGCCGGCACATTGGTTCTCAATACTTCGCGCTTTGAAAAAGAAGTTGAGCTTCTCCAATATGAACGGCAACTTAACATGCAGACTGCTGCTGCGCGTGCCCAGTTTCAAACGAGAGTTCGAAAACAGATCGCCGATTCGTTTTGTAAGCGTCGATCATAACGTGTTCGCCACACATGTAAGATGCGAAATGGACATCACCAAAGGCAAACCATTCCGCCGGATGACATTCGGCATGGATGTTTTCCTCGACATCAAGCCGACCGACCCTAACGCAACAGTTCAGACCGGATTCGAAGATGGCGTCGCATGGCAGACAAAACCTGGTGAAAAATATATTATAGGCTGGTAATATATCAACTTCTTTCGAAAGTCACGAGAAAATAAAGTAATAAACTGCCCCTATCGCATAGCTCCTGTCCTGCCTTTGCCTGGAAAACAAAGGCCAGGCTGCCGAAATCAATGTGCCCGACTCTGTTGCTGTCAAGTGAGCAGATAGTCGTGCTGAAAAGTTCTGTATTATCCTCAGCGATAACACTGATGACAACATTGGCGGCCGGGAGTATCTTGTTATTTGATTCCGATAGGATATTGACATAAAGAAGAAGGACTGGTATCATTATAGATTAAAATACAAAGGTAAATCACATCTTCGGCAAAGGGTTCGGAGCCCATTCGTAGTGTTTTACGAACACTCCTATTTGGTAAGTTTAACGGGATTTGCTTCCAATTTTACGTTTTGGTGGTTGAGGATCGCCTTAACAAAGGAGGTGAGTGTTATGAAACGCAAATAGGTGTATGAATTAGAAAGCATAGTTTTGCGTCGGCTTTTAAGAATAACTATGGCGTGGCTGTTGGGGACGCGAGTGCGGATCTGAACTTGTGGGATGTGGTGCCGTTTCACGCATTTATTTGGACAGACCGCAACAGCAACGGACAGGCCGAGCAGAGTGAAATGGTCGATCTCGGCACCCTTGACGGACCGGACAGCACTGCGATGGCCATCAATAATCACGGCACGATCGTCGGCTGCTCGAGGACAGCGGCATCCAATTGATTAATCTGTAATGAGGTTTAAATAATCAAACTTTTTTTGCGAAAGAATGTTAATGAAAAGGGAGGTGATACTTATGAACAAGAATCTGATATTGTTTGGTTTGGTAAGTATGGTTTTGGTTTATTGCTCATCGGTGGTGGCAATGAAATTTGACGTTAACAGTGTCGCCGAGATTACGACAGATGTGAACCATCAGGTTGCTGGTTATGAGCAAAGTTTTGTTGTTTTTGACGATGTAGCCGTTTGGCTTGATTATCGAGATCCTGATTGGACACCCCGCATTTATGGTGTTAATCTCAGCAACATCGATCACGTCGAGTTCGCAATCGATTTAAATGCTCCGAGTTGTAATTATCTTGCAATGTCTGGTCATCATGTGGTTTATCCAGTTCAAGAGCAGTCTGGACCACAGTATCTAAGGGTGGCAGATATTGCTGACCAGAACGATCCTTTTATCTTCCACATTACTCCACAGATTCCTTATGTTAGCTTCTTTGACATTTCAGACTCAACAATTGCCTACAGCGGCAGCGATCCATGCAATAACTATCAGGATACCGTTTATGCAGTTGAAGTTACAGACCCCTGCAACATTCAGCAATACACAATTGCCGCCTTGCCTGCAAATTGCTCGGTTAGAGGTCTGGTAGTCGATGCCAACTATATTAACTGGGCGGCGGAGAATTACGATGGCAATGACTATGTACAGGTTGCAGACATAACAAACCCGAACGAACCGAATGTTTTAACTGCACAACTACCGACAAGTATCACTTTTGAAAATATTGATGCTTCAGGTCAATGGTTGGTAGCTCGCGGGCAGGACAACTGGCAGAACCGTGTTTTTGCTGTACATAATTACAAGGAGGTTAACAACTGGGACATCCAGATACTTTGGCGAGAAGGCGAGAACGGCGAATACTTTGTCAGCGGACCGAGAATTGATGGACCAACAGCAGTATGGGTGAGCAGTACGTGGATACCAAGTCTGAGTGAACAAAGCGGTCTATTGTCAGAGAACGAATACATGCTTAAGGCATCCTCTTTGATGGGAAATGGCGGGTTCAGTCTTTCTACATTGCTGCGAGATGCCAATGATATTAGTGCCGCTGATGTTTCAGGGGCACAGATTGTCTGGTCAAAAATGACTACTGTGATTGATTTGTTTAAGGGCACGATTCAGCCTGAATGCGGCGACTGGGGTTATAAACATGGCGATCTTGACAGGAACTGTAAGGTTGATTTCAAGGATTTTGCGATTTTCGCGGAAGACTGGCTTGAGTGCACAGTTCCGGAAGAAGAAGGCTGTGAGTTTGGTGGACTCAAATAAAAGTCCCTGAACTTTGACTAACGGCTGCGGCAATAAAGTGAGCATTAATAGAGTACGTGTTACGAGGTCAAGGTGATGGCTCAAATGAAGTGCATAGCAACAAAAGGTTATTTTGTTGCGGAAGAACGCCCTTTATGAAGGAAAGTTTGAAAATGAAAAAGACTATCATTTCGGTATCAATTCTTTTTCTCTTAGCATGTACTTGCTGGGCGGATTATTATAGTCGCATCTCTGGAGGTGGAACAGGCATGGATCTGTTTGATTACGGCGGCTGGGATACACTTTCAGTATTCTGGGAAGGCACTGGTACATACCAAGGTATGGACTATCATCAGACGCTATTAAATCGGGCGTGGGCCAATGTCCAGACAGGCCAGACCGGCACAGGTCTTTGGGGGACAACGGTGGTCGAAGAAACTGCACCGCAGAAACGTCCTGGGCCTATGGGGTCTTCTAATGCCTGGACTACTGATGCTTTTACAATTTCAGCAGGTGACTCAGGTTTGAATCCAGGTGATTCAGTGCAGGTACGCTTTTATGCGGGTTTGAGTGGACGAATTGTTCTTCATGGTACCGCGAACCATAGCAGCTGTCTTGATTACGAAGCAAAGCTTTGGAAAGGTAGTACCTTATTGGCCAAGCTTGATTAGGATACGTACTGGGATATATGGAATATCCTCCGATCCGATAATCCCATTCAGCCTATGCACCGCTTCTTCAAGCGGCTCTCTGCCGATCAAAACAGCACCGGTTATGCTTGCCGTCTCGTCAACAGCTATATCACCAAGCATCGGATTAGCATGTCATAGACACCCCAGAATTCATGATTCACTTGTTTTGTGATGTTACTTGCTGTAAGAGTTATCAACAGTGCTTCTTCTGTCGGTTTCAGTTCAATCTTTGCTTTGGCTCCATCGACCGTCACCATCTGGCGGGAAACGCTCCCTTCAGGTCCATTTTCCCAGGGGTCAGACTGCCCGACAACTCTATACCAGCCATTTTGAGCCCAGTTGAGGTGAAACAGGTACTCCCACATCTGAAGCTCAATAATCTGGTCAGGAAAATCAACGTGCTTCAGCAGCACCTTGCCGGGACCTTTTTCCGGAATAGGTTTTATGAGATATTTCGAGACCATTCTGATTGCTTCGATTCCTATCTTTTACTGATAACCCGCACCTTGATCGGCCCGAATACAGGTATCGAGCGGTCTGCCTGGTCGGTTATATTACAATAAGGGCTGAAACCATACCCATAATACAGCCGGAGTTTGGCGCGATAGTTTGAGGGAATAGCGGTTTTAAGTATTGCCTTTGAGCCGACAAGATCAACCCTGTAAATAAAATCCTGTACTTGTCCGCCCGATGAGACAATAGTAAAGCCGCTTGGCCTGCCCTGTGAACAGAGCCTGCCTGCAACGTTTTTGAAACACACTTCCAGGTTAATGTAACCTACGTCCACCCGATGGCTGGGCACAGCCTTTATTGCCTCAAGCAATATAGGCGTCTTGGTTTTTCCGACGTTTTTGCTGACAAGCATCCACCCCGCCTCGGCAAGTCTCCTTCCGAGACGCTGCTGGCTGATTCCATCTATGTGAATACAGTCATCCAGCCCCAAATCAACCGCAGGAACAACCGCCAGCCGATCAATAACCTTCGGAAGCAGCCGCTGCTGATCCTGAACGGCGTTCCAACAGGCATCTGACCGCGAGGTTTCGACGATATGGTAGCCGGCAAGCTGAACCATAACAAACGGCAGAATCGGCTTGGCAAAATCGCGGCGCATCGAAGCAACAAGTTTTTTCATTCTTCGTGTATACTGTCGGCACTGTCCATCTATAGCATCCGATTCACCCTGATACCAGACAACACCAGCAATATTTGAGCCATTCTTTTCGAAACGCCGTATCATCGCTCCATACAGACTCCTGCCTCTGTGTTTCTTCAAGGCAGGGTCCCAGTGCTGCATACTCGCACCACCGTGAGCGCAGGATATCAAGCCCTGTGGAATGCCGCTGAGTCGATACATCTCCTGCCCGAACGAAACCCCGGGGCCGGTGCCAACACAGCTGGGCCTGACACAAGGCTGGCCCCCATTTATATCCGTGTGCACCTGGTCGACCGCCTGGCCAAGATTATGTATTGGGTCCTTAGCTACAGCCCATCGATCATCCATATAAAACGCCCGCACAAGCGGGATGGGTTTAGCGGCATTTTTCAACAGACCGATGCCTTCCATATTCGATTGGCCCGCAAGAATCCAGACATCACCTACAAGGACATCCTTAAACTCAGCCTGACCTTCAGCCGTGCCGTCAGATTTCAAAAGCCTAAGACTGATATCATAATGCCCGCCTGCAGGAATGCCCTTTAGCTTGATAGAAAAACCTCCCTTTTTGACCGTCCCCAGCCTCTTGAAATCCAGTCCCGGCAGGACCCTGCCCCCTTTGCGAACGCGAATCTGAACTTTGCCGCCTGTGCTGCTTGTACCGACAATAGTAGTCTCGCAAAATCCCCGGCCGTTACGCTGTAGCACCTGGTGTGACATCAGCCCTTTTTTTATTTCGAACATTGAACTCTCTCCAGAAAAAACGTTAAATTCTGATTGTTACCGCTTGCCGTCCAATAAACAAGCTAAATAATCCAAAAACAATCTTCCTTTATTGATCAGCAAAAAGGGCTGATCTGTCTTACCAAGATGCCTGAGGCAAATTCTCGGGGCATATTATCGGCCTTGTTCGCCTTCAACGATGCGGACCACGAAAAGCCTTGACTTTTCGACCTAAATATGCTCTAATAATACACGTATAACATACCGCCAAAGGGGACGTTATCTAAAAGAATCGTAAGGGGGCTGAATGATCCTGCCAAAGTACAAACAGGACCAGTGGAAATGGATACCGGGCATCTTGCTTCTGCTTGTGGCGCAGATGCCCTTTGTCACCTGCGCAGCCATGCCGCCGCAGAAAGACTGCGTTTTACTTCTCCAGAGAACCCCGATAAACGGCGGAACGGTGACGCCTTCGGTTGATGAGGCCCATTACTACGAAACAAATACCACCGTAAAATTAGTCGCCATAGCCAAAGCAGGCTTTCACTTTGTGTACTGGCTTGGCGACGTAAGCGAACCGACCGCAAACAATACCACAGTCACCCTCGACACGCCAAAATATATTATCGCTGTTTTTTCCAAAGATAAATTCGGGTTTGTCAGCAAAATAGGCATCCCGCAGTCTGCCGGCGGCCCTGCAAATTTGCTTCCTTACACTCCGCTAAGCTCGCCGGGATCGGTTAGCCCGTCTTCATCGCCATCGTCACCATCGTCACCGAATCTGCCTGTACTTGTTATAGAGGAAGAACCGATTATTGTGCCGGAACCAGCCGCCTCTGCAATACTGGTCCTCGGAGCAATATATCTGCTGCGAAAGAAAAATACCATGATGAGACAGAAGGCTGATTTACCCAAAACAATAAGTAATCAAAATCGGTGCCACGAAGGTTCAGGCTAACAAATGTGGTTCCCCCTGTCCCCCAACCTGACAGAACAGCTTATCCTGCATTAATTATGGGCTGCTTAAACCAAAGCTGCTCATAGCTGCTTTCAGCTTCGGCGAAAAACCGCGACAATATTCTCCACATCCACAACGAAGAGCCGGTTATCCCCCTCGAAATCAACCGGGATCGCGTTCTTCGGATTGAATAGAACCTTATCATACTGTCGCAGGGGAATCTCTGGAGTATTTATTATCTCGGTCGAGACCGCTACGATTCGACCCGTTATCGTCGGAATTTCAATATTGTCCGGAAGTTTGATGCCCCCTTTCGTTTCTTTTTTGTCCTCATCCTTGCGAATAAGTGCACGTTTGCCTATCGGTTCGACAGTCTCAAATGACTCTGCTGCATTATCGTTTTTCTCTTCCACACTCAATACCTTTAACAAGCTTCCAATTCCCCCATTTCTGCCGCCAGGATTTCCGATCAGCCCCGGTTCCTTTTAGACATCGAGATTTTGCACCTCGAGGGCATGCTCACGGATAAAATTGCGTCTCTTCTCGACATCGTCTCCCATAAGGATACTGAAGAGACGGTCCGCCTCACCGGCGTCCTCGATCTTTACCCTCAGCAATGTCCTTCTGGCAGGATCCATGGTTGTTTCCCAAAGCTGATCAGCGTTCATTTCTCCAAGCCCTTTGAAGCGTTTGACCTCGATGCCTTTGCCGCCGATCTGCCGGATAGCCGAACAAATATCGCCCAGCGAGGCAACATCATGCTTATCCTCCCCGTTGATGAGCTGAAATTTTGTCGGCAGTGCTTCACCGGAAACAGAGCGGGCGGGCTTCAACAGAAAATCCTGTAGATTAAGCCGGAAGTCCCGCTGTAATTGCCCGTTTATTTCATTGATGCGACTTACCTCGTGAAGCTCTTCAATCACCATATTGTCAGCCTGCTCATCAGTCGGCTCTGTTTCGATGCGCTCCTGAATGCGGGAAACCTGCCTGTCGAAATCCTCCTTTTCATAGTAGAACTCCGACTGGCCGTTAACCTTTGTATGGTATTCCGGGAGCCTAAGGCCGTCATAGTAGTCTTCCATGAATTTGCTGAAGATTATCCCACGTTTATTTAGCACTATTATATTGCGCTCCAGGTCGGTTAAAATTTTGACAAGGCGAGAAAGATTGTCTGCGGCAATTTCTTTTTCATTATCATCATAGCGGATAATAAGCCTGGTTTCATCAAGTCCACGACTGATCATGCGCCTGCGCATCTGTGACTCGCTTAGAACATAGTCAACCTTCCTTCCCTTCCCTTTGAGTTCGTATAAAGGCGGCTGTGCGATGTAGACCATTTCTTTCTCGATAAGCTCGGACATCTGACGGAACAGAAAGGTCAACAGAAGCGTTCGTATATGCGCGCCGTCAATATCGGCATCGGTCATAAGAATTATCTTGCCGTAGCGGCACTTCTCAATTTCGAATTCGTCCGTCCCGATGCCGGTCCCCAAGGCGCTGATAATAGTGCGGATTTCCTCGTGAGCAAGCATCTTCTCAAGTCTGGATTTCTCGACGTTAAGAATCTTGCCTTTCAGGGGCAAAATCGCCTGGATATTCCTGTCGCGCCCTGCTTTGGCAGAGCCGCCGGCTGAATCTCCCTCAACTACAAATATTTCCGTCGAAGCTTTTTCTTTGCTGGCACAGTCCCAGAGTTTGCCGGGCAGACTGCCGCTGCCAAGAGCCCCCTTTCGCCTGGTCAGCTCCCGGGCTTTTCTCGCAGCCTCACGTGCCGCAGCAGCCTGAATAGCCTTATTCAAAATTCGTTTGGCATCTGCGGGATTTTCCTCCAGATAATGCCCAAGCTGCTCATTTACGGTCGTTTCAACAAAGCTGCCGACCTCGGGATTTGTCAGCCTCACTTTTGTCTGGGCCTCAAAGTGCGGCTCAGCGACCTTTACAGATATAACAGCAGTCAGACCTTCGCGAAGATCCTCGCCGGCAGGGGCTTGGTCCTTTTTTAGCAGGTTCGCGCTGCGGGCGTAAGCATTCATCGTCCGCGTCAGGGCGGTGCGGAAACCCGACAGATGCGTACCGCCGTCAATATTGCGTATATTGTTGGCAAAAGCCAGGATGTTTTCGTTATAGCCGGTACTGTACTGCATGGCTATTTCACAACTGAGTTTCTGCTGAGGATCCTCCTTGGCAAAGTATATTACTCTTGAATGCAGGGCATCTTTGCCTTCGTTGAGATGCTGAACAAAAGCCCGTATTCCGTCCTCAAATTTGAAGATCTCTTTCTTGCCGACCCTGTCATCCTGGAACGTGATCTGCACCCCGGCAGTCAAATAGGCCATTTCACGAATGCGCTTCATAAGTATATCGTATTGAAATTCGGCGTCACCGAATATCTCCTCGTCAGGCTTGAATGTAATCCTTGTGCCTTGTCTTGTCGTCGGTCCTGCTTCGACGACCGGCTCTTTAGGTTTGCCTCTGACACACTCAAAGTGATAGTGTTTACCGTCACGATAAACATCCGCCTCAAGCCACTCGCTTAGCGCATTGACCACACTTACTCCAATACCATGCAGGCCGCCCGAAATTTTATATGCCTCATTGTCAAACTTGCCCCCCGCATGTAAGGTCGTCAGGACAACATCAAGCGCGCTTTTTTTTGCTTCCTGATGCTCAGCAACGGGTATTCCTCTGCCGTTATCTTCGACTCGGCAGCTGCCGTCTATCTGAAGACGAACGGCTATGGTGTCACATCGACCAGCCAGACTTTCGTCTATAGAATTATCGAGAACCTCATAAACAAGGTGATGAAGCCCTCCCTGCTGTCGGTCTCCGATGTACATTTCAGGACGCTTGCGCACGGCATCAAGCCCCTCCAGTATTTTGATGCTGCTTGCGTCGTATTTATGGTCCTTCGTAACCATCTGTCTCTCAAGTTTGCTGGTAATCATTACCTACTGAACCAACACTCAGCCTTATGCCGGTTATTCGAGCCTTTGGACATCTGGACTGAAGTTGCTGAAGAAGCTCATCCCGGCAAAGGTTAATTTCATAAAGATAAACGGGAGAACTAACCAGAATATCCAGCGTTCCTGCAGATATTCCCGCCAATCTGCAGTGTTTGCTCAGCTCCCTCGGAAGCAACGATTCCCACACCTCAATCACACGGGTAAATCTGCCTTGAACAGGTGCGATCTCCGTCACATACCGACAAACCAGACTATCAAGCCTTACCGGCCGGTATCTGTCCTCCCTCAACCGGCGAAACCTAGTAATATTCAGCAGCTCCTGATTTTGTCTTTTCACCCTTTAGCCCAGATTAATCGGCATAACCACGTAGAGAAAATCATTGCCGGACTTAAGCACTCCAGGCCTGTCAGATTGTCCAAGTTCGAGATCAAACGTGTCAGATCGGACGACTCGCAAAGCGTCAACAAGAAACTGCGGGTTGAAACCAATTTCAATCGGATCACCCTTATACTCGATGACCATGTCGATTTCCGCATCGCCCGTTTCAGGCGCCCTGCTTGTAATTACCAGAGCTCCGTCGTCTATGGCAATTTTAATTCCTTTGGAATCTTCATTCGTCAACAGTGCCGCCCGGCGCACGGCACTTAGAACCTGCTCTGTTGGAAGCGTAAGCTTCTTGTCATATCCTGTCGGAATAATGTCCTCATATTTCGGGAAATTACCTTCAACAAGATTCGAGCTTATCATCACATTGCCACAGCGAAAAAGTATCTGGTTCCCTGTAAAGCTGACCGCCACCTTCTCTTTTTCACCTCCCCCCAGACGATCCAGCAACGAAACGGTTTTTGCCGGGACTATCACATTGGCCGGTATTTCTTTGCCCGGCGAGACAAGCAGCCCGATTCTGCTGCGGGCAAGCCGACGACCGTCAGTTCCTACAAGCAACAGTTTCTTGCCCTCTACTATCCATAGTACGCCGTTAATAGCATATCGGCTGCTCTCCCTTGCGACAGCAAAAAGACACTGCTCAATACCCCGTTGCAGACCGCTAAGATCAACCTCAATGTCCGCTTTACCATCAAAATCCGGCACAGCAGGATACTGCCCGCTGTCATGACCGAAAATAGTAAAATGGCTGTCCGCCCCTCTTATATGACAGGTTGCCTCAGAGGCCTCAACAGATATAACCTCATCAGTACTTTCACGAATAATCGCTGAAATGCGATCTGCAGGAAGAACAACCCTGCCCTGTTGTTTAATGTCTACCTGCGTCACCTTGTAGACAATTCCCACCTCCAGATCCGTAGCCGCCAGCTTCACAACATCCGCTTCGGCGGTCATCTGTAGGCACCGGAGTATCGGTTTAGGTGTACGGCTTGGAACAATAGACGTTACCAAACCCAAAGCATCTTGCAGTACCGCCCTGTTAAAATCGACTTTCATGGCTGAGTGAACCCTTTTGAATTAACCTATTCTTTGTCCTGTTCGAACCGGGATATAATTTACCCCAAAAAGGATATGCTGTCCAGTAAAACACACCTTATTTGCGTTTGCCGGTACAATATTTTTTTCCAGACACATAATAAGAGGCTTTGTCAGGAACTTGTCCCATCCATAGTTGGAGGTTGAAAAAAGCAATGGCTACTCCGGCCTGATTTTTAGATAATATCAGGTCAGACAATAACTTAAACTTTTTTGAAAGGAGTAGCCATGCAAAAGAAATTGTACAAAATCGCAA